>CAYRWE010000061.1:0-21974 GCA_964427655.1 uncultured Solibacteraceae bacterium
GCGTTCCGCAAACGGCTGTGGAATCCCGATAAGAAGCTGCTGGCGCATATCTGGGACGACGGCAAGAAGACGTTTATCGACGGTGGCTTCTGGGGCGGCGGGCAGGGCTGGGCGGCGGCCGGGCTGGCGCGCATGATCCGCTTGCTGCCCAAGGAGCGCCAGGCGGATCGCGAGCGCCTGGCGGCCTTCGCGACCAATATCCTGGATGGTTCGATCGCCCGGCAGCGTCCCGACGGGCTGTTTCACGATTACGTGGACCGGCCCGATACGTTCGTCGAAACCGACCTGGCACAGATGCTGGCGTGCGCTATCTATACGGGTGTTGCGGGCGGATGGCTGGCGCGGAAGTATTTGGAGCCGGCCAACCGCATGCGCGCGGCGGCGCGCGGCAAGATGGACCGCTACGGCTTCGTGCACGGCGTCTGCGGCGCGCCGGACTTCAAACGCCCGGGGTTCTCAACCGAAGCGCAGGCCTTCGCCATCATGATGGAGGCGGCCGGCAACCGTGTGGAGACGGGGCGCAAGGCCGGTTAAGCCTTACTTCTGCGCCAGGATGTCCTCGCTGTTGGGGAGGCCGGAGGCGTTCCAGCCGCCGCCCAGCGCTTCGATCAGAAACACGCTGGCGGACATGCGGCGCGTGCGCACGTCCACGGCCGATCTTTCATCCTGTAAGGCGATGGTTTGCGCCGTGATCACTTGCAGATAACTGGCGGTTCCGGCTTTGTATTGCGCGGTGGAAACGGCCAGAGAACGCTGCGCGGCGGAGACGGCCCGGTCCAGAACGGCGCCCTCGACTTCCAGGGTGCGCAGCGCCGCCAGGTTGTCTTCCACCTGCTGGAAAGCGGTCAGCACGGTCTGGCGGTAGTTGGCCGCGGTCGCATCGTAGGCAGCCTGATACTCGGCCAGCGTGGCCTTGCGCTTGCCGGCGTCGAAGAGGATCTGGGCCAGTTGCGGCCCGACCGTCCAGAAGCGGCTGGGCCAGGTGATCCAGTTCAGCAAGCTGATGGATTCCACCCCGGCGGCAGCCGAAAACGACAAGGTCGGATAGAAAGCGGCCTGGGCGATTCCGATCTGTTCATTGGCCGCGGCGGCCTGGCGCTCGGCCTGGGCGATATCGGGGCGGCGCTCCAGGAGCGCGGAGGGCAGGCCTACCGGAATCCGCGGCGGAGGCACCTGAATGGGCGCGGGCGGGATGGAAAACTCGGCGGGCGGCTTGCCGATCAGAATGGCGATGGCATGCTCCAACTGGGTGCGCTGCACCTGGAGATCGGTCAACTGCGCCTGGGTGGTGTAGAGCTGGGTCTCGGCTTGCGCCACATCGCTATCGGAGGCTATCCCTCCGGCGTAGCGGTTGCGGGTGAGCGTCAAATATTCCTGATAGGATTCCAAAGTTTGCTGGAGCAGGGCCGTATCGGCATCGATGCCGTGCAGTTGGAAGTAGTCCGCCGCGAGATCCGCCGAATACAGCAGACGGGCGCTCTCCAGTTGCGCCGCTACGGCCTGGGCGGTGTCGGAGGCGGCCGTCACGCTGCGATGGAGGCTGCCCCACACGTCCGCCGTGTACGAGGCGTCTACGGGAATGGTATAAGTGCCCACGGGCGATCCTGGGGGATTGCCGATCCGCGACGAAAGCTGGGAACCGGTTACCGAAGGCCCGGCGGTGACCACGGGGAACAAATTGGCTCGCGCGATGCGCGTGGCGGCCTTGGCTTCGCGGAACTGTGCCTCGGCCTGCAGGACGTTCTGATTGGAGATGCCGACCTGCTCCTCGTACCCGTTGAGCGTCGAGTCGCCGAAGATTTCCCACCAGCGGCCGCGCAATATGCCGTCGCTGGGCCGGGCTTCCTTCCAGCCCTCGGGCGGCGTCTCCTTAAAGCTTTCCGGGACGGAGGCGGTGGGGCGAACATACTGGGGGCCTTTGATGCAACCGGAGGAAAGCAACACCACTCCGGCCAGCGTCGCGAGTGAAAGGCTCCGGACGATTCTGATTCGGTAACTCATGTAAGCTCTCACTGGCGTTATGCCTCGGATTCCAGCGGCTCGGCCGGCCGGCGCCGCACGCGCACGTGTAGCCACCAATGCTGCAACCGGTCGAAGTAGAGATAGACCACAGGGGTGGTGAACAGGGTCAGCGCCTGGCTCATCAGCAGTCCGCCGATGATGGTGATGCCGAGCGGACGGCGCAGCTCCGAACCGACTCCCGTTCCAACCGCCAGGGGAACGGCGCCCAGCATGGCGGCCATGGTGGTCATCATGATAGGGCGGAAGCGCAGCAGGGAGGCTTCGAAGATGGCGTCGCGGGGACTTTTGCCCTCGATGCGCTCGGCGTTCAGGGCGAAATCGATCATCAGGATGGCGTTCTTTTTTACCAGGCCGATCAGCAGAATAATGCCGATCATGGCGATTACGCTGAGATCGGTTTTGGTGAGCATGAGCGCCAGCAGGGCGCCCACACCGGCCGAGGGCAGCGTGGAAAGAATGGTGATGGGGTGAATGTAGCTCTCGTAGAGGATTCCCAGAACCAGGTACACGGCGGCGAGGGCGGCGGCGATCAGCACGGGCTCATTGTTGAGCGAATCCTGGTAAGCCTGCGCGGTGCCCGAAAACATGGTTTGAATCGTGGGCGGCAGTTGCACCTTGGCGGCCGAATCGGCGATGGCGCCTACGGCGTCGCCCAGCGCGATGCCCGGTTGCAGGTTGAACGAGATGGTGACCGAGGGGAACAAGCCCTGGTGGTTCACCGAAAGGGGCGCGGTAGTCGGCGCGAAACGCGCGAAAGCATTCAGGGGAACCTGCTGGCCGTTGGGCGAGCGGACGTAGACGTTGCGCAGAATCTGCGGATCCTGCCAGTATTGGGGCGCCACCTCCATCACCACGTGATACTGGTTGAGAGGCGTGTACATGACCGAGACCTGGCGCTGGCCGAAGGCGTCGTACAGGACGTTGTCGATCAACTGGGGCGAGATCCCGAAGCGGCCCGCGGTGACGCGGTCGTAGGTCACCATGCTTTGCAATCCGCGGTTCTGCTGGTCGCTGTTCACGTCGGCGATGATGGGGATGCGGCGCAGCTCCTCGTACATCTTGGGGGCGTAAAGCACCAGGTCGTCCAGATTGTCTCCACGCATGGTGTACTGATACTGCGCGGCGCTATTGCGGCCGCCCACGCGAATATCCTGGTTGGCCTGCAGGAACAGGGTGGCGCCCGGAACGCGCGCGAGTTTGGGGCGCAGGCGCGCGATGAGCAGGTCGGCGGTGATCTTACGCTCGTCGGGCGGCTTGAGCGAGATGAACATATTACCTGTGTTCGAAGCGCCGCCGCGCCCTCCGCTGCCGCCCGTGAATCCGTTCACCGCATCCACCGCCGGGTCGGCGGCGAGAATTTTGACCATGCGCAGCAGAATGCCGTTCATGGCCTGGAATGACGTGTCCTGATCGGCGATGATCTGTCCACTTAGGCGTCCGTTATCCTGCTGCGGGAAGAAGCCCTTGGGCACGTGAATGAACAAATAAACGTTCAGCCCGATGGCGCTCAACAGAACCATCAAGGTGAGAAACGACTGGCGCAGCACCACGGTAAGCGCCCTGCCATAGGTATCGATCACCCAGTTGAAGCCGCGCTCGCTGACGCGATACAGCCAGCCGTGCTCGCGATGCTCCTTGAGCAGGTGCGCGCACATCATGGGAGTCGCGGTGAGCGAAACCAGCATGGAAACCAGGATGGCCACCGAAAGCGTGACGGCGAATTCCCGGAACAGGCGGCCCACGATTCCGCCCATCAACAGCAGCGGGATGAAGACCGCGCAGAGCGAAATGCTCATGGTCAGGACCGTGGAGCCGATCTCCGAAGCGCCCTTCAGCGCCGCGCGGAACGGAGGAATGCCCTGCTCCAGATAGCGGGTGATATTCTCGATCACCACGATGGCGTCGTCCACCACGAACCCGGTGGAAATGGTCAACGCCATCAAAGACAGGTTGTCGATGCTGTATCCCACCATGTACATCACCCCGAAGGTTCCCACCAGGGAAACCGGGACCGCCACGCTGGGGATGAACGTGGCGCGCGGATCGCGCAGGAAGAAGAAGACCACCAGGACGACCAGGAACACCGAAAGAATCAGGCTCCGCTCGACGTCATGCACCGAAGCCCGGATGGTGAGGGTCTGATCGTTGGCGACGATCATGTTGATGGACGCGGGGAGGGACGCCTTCAACTGGGGCAGCATGGCGCGGATGGCATCCACCGTTCCGATGATGTTGGCGCCGGGCTGCCGGAAGATAATGATCAGCACGGAGGGCTTGCCGTTCAAATAGCCGGCGTTCCGCAGATCCTCCACCGAATCGACGGCCCGGCCCACATCGGAAATCCGCACCGCGGTTCCGTTGTGATAGGCGACCAGCAGCGGCGCATAATCGACGGCCTTGAAAATCTGGTCGTTGGCGTCCACCTCGAACATGTTTAAGTCATTCGCGAAGTGTCCTTTGGGGGTGTGGGCATTGGCTCCCGCGAGAATGGACCGCACCTGCTCCAGGCCGATTCCGTACTTGTTCAAGGCGTCCGGGTTCAACTCGATCCGCACTCCGGGCAGTGCGCTGCCGCCCACACCCACCTGGCCGACGCCGCGAATCTGGGACAGCTTCTGGGCGATCACGGTCGAGGCGACATCGTACATCTTGCCCTTGTCGGCGATGTCGGAGGTGAGCGCGATCATGAAGATCGGCGCATCGGCGGGATTGACTTTGCGGTAGGAGGGGTTGTTCGGGAGATTAGTGGGAAGGTAACCCCGAGCGGCGGCGATGGCTGCCTGGACGTCGCGCGCGGCGGCGTCGATGTTGCGGTTGAGATCGAATTGCAGGGTGATGTTGGTCGAGCCGAGCGTGCTCGACGAAGTCATCTCGGTGACCGCGGCGATGCGCCCGAACTGGCGCTCGAGAGGCGTCGCCACCGAGGAAGCCATGGTCTCCGGACTGGCGCCCGGCAGCGCGGCGCCCACCTGGATGGTCGGGAAATCGACCTGCGGCAACGGCGAAACCGGCAGCAGGCCGAACGCCACGGCGCCGGATAATGCCACGGCGGCGAGCAGGAGGGTGGTGGCGACCGGACGGCGAATGAATGGCTCGGAGATATTCATGGCCTATTCCGCCGTCAACGGATACTCGGGTAGCCGCCCGTGGTGGCGCGAGAAACGGCGCGCCAAGCCGTCGAAGAAGAGGTAAATCACGGGCGTGGTGTAGAGGGTCAGCATCTGGCTGAAGATCAGCCCGCCGATGATGGCGATACCCAAGGGCCTGCGGAGTTCCGACCCGGTGCCGGACCCCAAGGCCAGGGGCACGCCGCCCAGCATGGCGGCCATAGTGGTCATCAGGATGGGGCGAAAGCGCAGGCGGCAGGCCTGGTAGATGGCATCCAGCGGCTCCATGCCCTGCTTGCGCTCCGACTCCAGCGCGAAATCGATCATCATGATGGCGTTCTTCTGCACGATACCGATCAGCAGAACGATGCCGATGAGAGCGATGACGCTGAAATCACTCCCGCAGATCATCAGCGCCAGCAGCGCGCCGACGCTGGCCGAGGGCAGCGTCGAGATGATGGTGATGGGGTGAATGTAGCTTTCGTACAGAACGCCCAGCACGATGTAGACGGTCACCAGGGCCGCCAGCACCAAAACCCACTCGTTGGCGAGGGAAGATTGGAAAGCCGCGGCGGTGCCCTGAAACTCGGCTTGAATGCTGGCGGGGAGATCGATCTTCCGCTTGACCCGGTTGACCGCGTTCACGGCGTCTCCCAGCGAGGCGCCGGGGGCCAGGTTGAACGACAGGGTGACTACCGGAAACTGGCCCTGGTGGTTCACGGTAATGGGGACGGCGGTCAACTGCACGCGGCTGAGCGCGCTAAGCGGCACCTGGCCGCCTGTTGGAAACACGCTGGCGGAGGGAATAACGCCGGTAAACAACGCGGTGGAGGCAGCGGTCGACATCGAGCTGGCGGCGGTCGAGGTGGCCGCCGTGACCGATCCGGTGGTGGGGCCGCCTGCGGCGGTGGCGGTCGAACCGCCGCCCGATACCAGGCCAGTGGAACCGGAAGGATAGCCCGTGCCGGTGCGGATGAAGAGATTTCTGAGATCCAGGGGAGTCTGCTGGAATATCGGGCTCACCTCCAGCACCACGTGATACTGGTTCAACTGGGTGAACATGGTGGAGATTTCCCGCTGGCCGTAGGCATCGTAGAGCGTCTGATCGATGGTGGAGGCGGTAATCCCCAGGCGCGCGGCGGTGTCGCGGTCGAACACAAGACTGGCCGCCAGACCCTGGACCTGCTGGTCGCTGGCCACATCCCGCAGTTCGGGCTGCTGTTTGAGCAGGGCCAGCATGCGAGGTGCGTACGCGCCCAGCTCGTCGGCGCTGGGATCTTCCAGGGTGTACTGGAACTGCGTGCGGCTCACGCGATCGTCCACGCTGATGTCCTGCACCGGCTGCATGAACAAGGTGACGCCGGCCACGGCCGCGAGCTCCGGCTGCAAGCGGCGAATCACTTCGGTGGCGCCGATTTTGCGCTCTTCGAGCGGCTTCAGGTTAATCAGGATGCGCCCGCTATTGAGGGTGGTGTTGGTACCGTCGATGCCGATGAAACTGGAGAGGCTCTCCACCGCGGGATCTTTCAGAATCACCTCGGTGAGCGATTGCTGCAAACGGGACATCTCGGGGAACGAGACGGTTTGGGCGGCTTCGGAAACGCCCTGAATCACGCCGGTGTCCTGAATCGGGAAAAAGCCCTTGGGGATCTTGATGAACAGCAGGGCGGTGATGATGAAGGTGCCCACGGCCACCAACAGCATCACGGTGCGGAAGCGCAGCACCACGCGCAGGGTGCCGGCGTAGAAATCGACGATGGACTGAAAAGCCTTCTCGGAGACGCGATAGAAGCGGCCCTGGCTCGCCTCGGGCTTGTGCTTCAGCAGCCTGGCGCACATCATCGGGGTGAGCGTCAGGGAGACCACCGCCGAGACCAGGATGGTGGCGCTCAGGGTGACGGCGAACTCGCGGAAAAGGCGGCCGACGATGTCGCCCATGAATAGCAGGGGAATCAGCACCGCGATCAGCGAAACCGTCAGCGACATGATGGTAAAGCCGATCTGCTCGGAACCCTTCAGGGCCGCCTGCAAAGCCGGTTCGCCCTCCTCGATATAGCGCGTGATGTTCTCGATCATCACGATGGCGTCGTCCACCACGAACCCGGTCGAGATGGTAAGCGCCATGAGGGTCAGGTTGTTCAGGCTGTAGCCCAGCAGATACATGATGCCGAAGGTGCCCACCAGCGATAGCGGGCAGGCGATCGAGGGAATGATGGTGGCCGAGAGATTGCGCAGGAACAGGAAGATCACCATCACCACCAGGCCGACAGTGAGCATCAACTCGAACTGGACATCCTGCACCGAGGCGCGGATCGTAATGGTGCGGTCGGTCAGGACGGCCACCGAAACGGTCTTGGGCAGCGTGGCGGTGAGCTGCGGCAAGAGCGCCTGGATACGATCCACCACCGAGATGATGTTGGCGCCGGGCTGCCGCTGGATGTTCATGATTACCGCGGGCGTCTGGTTCATCCAGGCGGCCTGTCGGATGTTCTCGGCGTCGTCGGCGACGGTGGCCACATCGGTCATCTTGACCGGGGCGCCGTTGCGATAGGCGACCACCAGGGGAGCGTAATCGGCGCTCGAAAGCAACTGGTCGTTGGCGCCGATCTGATAGGCCTGGTGCAGCGCGTCGAAGTTACCCTTGGCCTGGTTGACGTTGGCGGCCACGATGGCGCTGCGCAGGTCCTCCATATTGAGGCCGAAAGATGCCAGCACGGTGGGATTGGCCTGAATCCGCACGGCGGGCTTCTGGCCTCCGCTGATGCTCACCATGCCGACACCGGCAAGTTGCGAGATCTTGGGCGCCAGGCGGGTATCGGCAAGATCCTCCACCTTGGTGAGCGGCATGGTCTTGGAGCTCAGCGCCAGGGTAAGGATGGGAGTATCGGCGGGGTTGATCTTGGCGTAGATCGGCGGGATGGGCAGGTCTGAGGGCAGGTAGGTTCCCGATGCGTTGATGGCCTGCTGGACCTCCTGCTCGGCGACATCGATGAGCAGGGTGAGGGTGAACTGCATGGTGATGACCGAGCTGCCATCGGAGCTGGTCGAGGTCATCTGCTGCAATCCGGGCAACTGGCCGAACTGGCGCTCGAGCGGCGCGGTCACCGAGGAGGCCATCACGTCCGGACTGGCCCCGGGATAGAACGTAGTGACCTGAATCGTCGGGTAGTCCACCTCGGGCAGGGCCGAGACAGGCAATTGCTTGTAGGCCACAGCTCCGGCCAGCAAAATGCCGATCATCAACAGCGACGTGGCTACCGGACGAAGAATAAATGTCCGGGACGGACTCACCGCTTCTTGCCCCCCGCACGCTTGCTCTTGCCGGGCGTTTTCCCGTTCGCCGCGGCTTTCCCGCCCGGCGTTACGGCGGAGCCAGCGGCCGCGGGAGCCTCGCCTTCGAATGTGGCCACCACGTGGGTGCCTTCGTTGAGCTTATCCACGCCGGTTTCGACCACGGCATCGCCGGCTTGCAAACCGGAGGTGACCTCGGAATCCTCGCCCTCGGTGGTTCCCACGGTGACGGTGCGGATGGTGACGCTGGAATCCGGCTTCAAGGCATATACGAACGTGCCGTTGGTGCTGCGCTGGAGGGCCGCGGTAGAGATGAGCACCACGCCGCGCTTCTGCTCGACCAGCATGCGCGTATTAACGAACTGGTTGGGATAGAGCGAGTTATCGGCATTGGGGAAAACCGCGCGCAAACGCAGCGTGCCGGTGGTCTGATCGATCTGGTTATCGAGGGTGCTCAACGTTCCGCTGGCGATCTTGCGCTGCCCGGCGCGGTCCCAGGCCTCCACACCGAGTTTTTGTCCGGCGTTGAAGCGGGGCGCGACGGCGGGAAGCTGATCCTCGGATATCGTGAAGATCACGCTGATGGGCTGAAGCTGGGTGATGACCAGCAGGCCGGTGGCGTCGCTGGCGTGCACGATGTTTCCGGGGTCCACCAGACGCAGCCCGACTTTGCCGGTGATGGGCGCGGTGATCTTGCAGTAAACCAGGTTTAGCTTGGCAGCATCGATCTGCCCCTGGTCGGACTTCACGATCCCTTCGTCCTGCGCCACCATGGCTTTCTGAGTAGCCAGTTGCTGCTCGGGGATGGCGTTCTGCGCCAGGAGCTTCTGATAGCGGTCGAGATCCACGCGGGCGTTTTCGAGATTGGCCTGGTCGCGCGCGAGTTGCCCTTCGGCCTGCTCCAACTGAACCGCGTAAGGCCGCTCGTCGATTTCCACCAACAGGTCATTTTGGCGGACGACGTCGCCTTCCTTGTAGCGGATGTTCATCAACTGCCCATCCACGCGGCTCTTCAGCGTGACGGTGTAAATGGGCGTCACCGAGCCTAAGCCGGTGACATAGACGCCGATATCTCCCCTGCGAGCCCGGGTTGCCACGACCGGGATGGCACCGCCGCCCTTCCTGCCGCCTTCTTTCGAAGACACGGGAGGCGCAGTGGAGACCGAAGACGATCCCCTGGACCAGAAATACCAGGCTCCGGCGCCCAGCAGTGCGAGAACGGGCAACCACAGCCAAGCCCGCTTGGAAGAACGCTGACGCGGCGGCTGCTTGGGCAGGGGCGCCAGACGCGGATCTCTTTTCAATCCGGAAGGCGTTGGTTCAAGTTCCGACGGGAGTTCGGGTTTCATGACAAATCTGTGTTATGCAAGAGTTAGGGCCCACGCATCGCCCGCTAGGAGGCCCGCCCATTTCCGCAGTGGAAAACCAAGTTTAGCACCACGGGCGAACCCTACGAAAGTTCCACGTTATTTTAAGGGCGAGCCAAGAGAGCCGAGCGTTACCCACATGATCGGGCCACTGGATACTGGCCCTTTAGGGCTATTGGCCGCGCCGCTCCCTTAGCTGCCGCTCACTTAGTAATGACACTTGATTTCCGGAGCAGCCTACGGCTTTCGCTTCGGTTCCGGCGTAACCGCGATGGGGCTCCAGCTCCCCAGGATCCTCTCGAACGGATAGCGCGAGCGCACAGCCAGGATCATCGGGTTTTCGGCTTCCTTGCTGCGATAGTAACCTACCGTGGCGTTCACGCGGAAGAAGTAAGCGTCGCCGGCCTTAACCGGATAGCGGTTCCCGGCGGCATCCGGGCCCGCGCCGGTGGCGATTTCGCCGCTGCCGCGGAGAATATAGTAGATCTCCTCTTCCTGCTCGTGATGATGCGGGAAATTGTCGATTCCCGGGTCGAATTCGATGGTGTAGAGACTGGTAATGATGTGGGCGGCGGCCAGCTTATCGCGCGAGCTGCCCTTGTCGCCGATGAGCAGCTTGAACTTCGATCCCGGGCCGTGGGTCGGCTGGATGGCGACATCGTCGGTATTGGCCATCATCAGATCGGGGGTGGGCTTGATTTCCATGTCGCCGGGGATATGGAAACCCATCACCATAACTTCGATCGGCCCGGCCGAAGAATTGGCGATGCCGTGGCGGACGTTCACCGGGAGATACATGAAGTCGTTGGTTCGCAGCGGAACCTTTTGGTCGCCATAGAGGAGCTGGCCCTTGCCGGAGAGCACAAAGTAAATCTGCTCCTCTTCGGGATAGGCGACGATTTCGCTCGAGCCGCCGGGATCGACCGTCAGCCGGCCGTAGCGCAGGATGCCCTTCAGCAGGCGCGGCTGCGCGTCGCCCAATCCGAACAGAGGGCGGTAGTGCGCGGTCGCGGTCGTGAGGTCGGAGGCCTTATCCGCGGCCGTATTGACATCGCGGTGGAGGAAGGTCGGGTCGATGGTGCGGGCCGGCTGCGCGGCCAGAAGCGCGGCGGTCGAGAGCAGGCCGACCGAAAGAAGCAGCGAATTTTTGCGGTTCAGCATGGTTCCTCCATAGTAGCGGGTGTTGGCGGGGTCGCTCCTCGGCGGCGCGTGCGTGACGGAGCATACGGCCGGGCCGCGGACCGCCGGGCAATCCGATTTTCCTATGGGACACTGCCTGTATGAACGACCCGGAGAGCTGGCCGCCGCTGCCTCTGAACGAGTGGAGGAACACTTACTACACGCTTCACATGTGGACGCAGATCGCCGGAAAGATCCGTATGGCTCTCTCCCCCGCCCTGAATCATTGGTGGCACGTCACGCTCTACGTCGGCCCGCGCGGCTTGACTACCGGGCCGGTGCCGTATCCGGCGGGGATTTTCGAAATCGAATTCGATTTTCAAAAGCACGTGGTGAACGTCTCGACCAGCAGGGGCGCCAGCCGATCGCGGCCTCTGCGCGGCGAATCGGTAGCCTCTTTCTATGCGGGGCTGACGGGATCGCTGGCATCGCTGGGCATCGTGGTGGGGATCAATCCCAAGCCCCAGGAGGTGCCTGACCCGGTGCCGTTCGACCACGATTCGGCGAACTCCTACGACGCGGAGTATGCCAACCGCTTCTGGCGCATCCTGGTTTCGAGTTCCAAAGTGATCGAGCGGTTCCGCGCGAAGTTCATCGGCAAGTGCAGCCCCGTGCATTTCTTCTGGGGCAGCTTCGATCTGGCGTGCACGCGTTTCTCCGGGCGGCTGGCACCGCCGCGCCATGGGAGCATCAGCGGGCCGGCCTATTCGCACGAGTGCTCGAGCGCCGGCTTTTGGCCGGGAGGCGGCGCCGTCGAGGGTCCGGCGTACTACGCCTATATGGCTCCGCAGCCCGCGGGAATCGAGAAGGAAACCGTGCGGCCGGAGGCGGCGGGCTGGAACGCACAGCTTTCCGAATTCATCCTGATGTATGATGACGTGCGCCGAGCGGAGTCGCCCGAGGAATTCTTATACGAGTTTCTCGAGAGCACTTACGACGCGGGAGCGCGCCTAGCTAAGTGGGATCGCGCGGCGCTGGAGGTTTGAGAGTGGCACAAGCCTGCACGCATCTGAGTTCGATCAAAGTCCGGCATACCAGCACTCATGTGTGCGAGGATTGCGTGAAACTCGGCGACGAGTGGGTGCACCTGCGGCTGTGTTTGAGCTGCGGGTACGTAGGATGCTGCGATTCGTCCAAGAACAAGCACGCCACCAAGCATTTTCATGCGACCAAACATCCCCTGATTCGTTCCATCGAACCCGGCGAAGCCTGGATCTGGTGTTACGTAGACGAGATCATGGCCGGCGAACTCGAGAGTTGAATCTCGATCCGGCGTTCCGGGCGGCTGGGCAAGCTAAAAGCATGCCCTACCCAATCAAACCGCCAGGAACAAGCTCTCGGCGAAGGGCCACTCCTCATCCACCCATTGCGCCTCCACGCGGTAGCCCGCGGCGGCGGAGAGGTCTTCGATCTCCGGCAGCGTGTATTTGTGGCTGCTCTCGGTCCAGATGGTCTCGCCGGAAGCGAACGTGGCGGTGAAGCCGCCCCGCCGCACGTGTACGGTCTGGCGGCGCTTCGAGCGCAGGTGCATTTCGATGCTGCCGGCGGCCTCGTTGAAGCGCGCTTCGTGCTCGAACTGGCGCAGATCGAAATCGGCCTCCAGCTCGCGGTTGATGCGCCGGAGCAGGTTCAGATTGAATGCCGCGGTGACTCCGAGGGGATCGTCATAAGCCTCGATCATCCGCTCGACGGGTTTGCGAAGATCGGTGCCCAGCAGCAGCCAATCGCCGGGCGCCAGAATGCTCCGCACTTCGCTGAGAAAACGCGCATCGGCGCCGTGATCGAAGTTGCCGATGGTGCTGCCCAGGAAGAGCACCAGCAGCCCGGTCGACGGCGGCCGCAGCGCGGCGACTTCGCGCAGGCCATCCTGATATTCCCGCTCGACCCCCACGATGCTGACACTCTCGATGTCGTTCAGCTCGGAGGCGCAGGAGGCCAGCGCGGCGTGCGAGATCTCGATGGGGTAATAGGAGACCGGCTCGCGCTCGCTCAGCGCGCTGAGAATCCAGCGCGTCTTGCGCCCGCTACCGCTCCCCAGCTCGGAGACCAGCGCCGGGCTGGGCACGCGACTGACGATGTCGCCGGCATGGCGGCGGAGCAGCCGCTCATCGGCGCGCGTGAGGCCGTATTCGGGAAGCAGGCTGATGGTCTCGAAGAGCGCGAAGCCCAGCGGATCGTACAGATACTTGGAGGGCAGTTCCTTCTGCCCATTCTTCGATAGCCCGGCGCGCACGTCCGAGGCGAAGAGCGTTACGGGGTCGCCAGTAAGGTTCGCAAGGGTTGCCATGAGATTCTCCTGGGGTCTTACGCTTTCACGCAGCGGAATCCGGAATAGACGTATTGGTAGTGCGGCTGAAACCAGTTGCGGAAACTGGGGCGCAGCATGCACGCGGCGGTGCGCACGCTGCCTCCCTTGAGAACGTAATGCCGGCCGTCGAAGAAGTTGGCCGAGTAACCGGGGTAACAGGCGAAGGGCGTGAAGCCCGGGAAAGGCGCGAATTCGGTGGCGGTCCACTCCCACCCGTCGGCGATCAGGCCCTCGACTCCCTGGTCGCCGGGGCCGGTGCGGCAGGCATTCACGGGCGCGGGGTCCCACTCGCCGGGAACGGGAAACGGGGATTCCGTTTCGGGCACTCCCTGCGCCGCCCGGTGCCATTGCGCCTCGGTGGGCAGAGACTTGCCCGCCCAACGCGCGTAGGCGGCGGCTTCGGCGTGGCTGACATACACCGGCCAATCGAGCGGCAGAGCGAACTCGTCGAACATCGAGCGGTACAGCCACGCGTTGCCGCGCCGCGCCCAGAAGACCGGATGCGCAATGGCCTGCGCATTCCTCCACTCCCAATCGGCTTCCGCCCAGAGCGCGCGATCGCCGTAGCCGCCCTCTTCGATGAAGTGGAGAAACTGACTGTTGGTGACCTTGTAGCGATCGATTTCGAATTCCGGAACCGCAACCGTGTGCGCCTCGAACTCGTTATCCCAGCCGAAGAGCGCAGCATCGCGGCGCAACCCCAGCGTGGCCATGCCCGCGGGCACACGCACCGGCCGCGGCTGCAATGCGAGGCCTCCGAGCACCCGCCGCCCGGCCGCGCCCTGCTTGCGCGCGAAAGGCATCTGGTGAAACATGTAGGCCAGCGTCTCGGCGTGCATCAAGCGGTGTTCGATCGCCACGTTGAGGAGCTGCCCGAAGGAACCGTCGCCCTCTTCGGGCAGCGATACGCGATCGAGGGCGCGATCCAGAGACTCACGGACGCGGTCGCGGTAGGCGTTCACTTCCTCCATGCGCGGCCAGTCCTGGGGCACATCCGTGGGCAGGCCGCCCCCGACCGGGTCGATGCCGAATGCAAACAGGCGATCGAAATCCGCGTAAAAACTCGCCAGGCCGCAGGAAGCCGCGAGCAGGTTCCAGTCGAAGGCTTCCAGATGCCCCACATAGAAGACGATGCGGTGGCGCTCGGGAATGGGCCGGTCATAGAGCGCTTCGGGCCGGATCGCTTGAAAGAGCGCATCGGTTTCACCGCGGGCTTCGCGGAGCCGCGCTTGCAGCGTGCGACGGCTGTTCACGGTAGCTAGTGTGGCCATATCAAAAACCTCCGTTATTTCTCCGCTCCGCGGCTGCGTGCGGGAACTTCGAGCGGCTTCAACTCGCCGAGCACAGTGGGAATCAGCTCGGAAACCGTGGGGTGGATGTGCATGGCGTGTTCCAGCACCGTGTAGGGCGCCTTAGCGTACATGACATCCAGAATGCAGTGGATGGCTTCGTCGCCTTCGACGCCGAGAATGGCCGCACCGGAGATCTGCCGCGACTCGGCATCCACTAGTATCTTGATGAAGCCCTGCGTCTCGCCTTTCTCGACCGCGCGGCCCACGTGCGTCATGAGCCGCTTTCCGATCAGCGCCGGCCGGCCGGAGCGCTGGACCTCCTCTTCGGTGGCACCGGCACGCCCCAGCGGCGGATCGATGTAAACCGCGTGGGCGGCGATGCGATCGCTCACCCGCCGCTGGCCGTTTTCGAGAAGATTCGCCGCCACGATCTCATAATCGTTGTATGAGGTGTGCGTGAAGGCGCCGCGGCCGTTACAATCGCCCAGCGCCCACACGCCCGGCACACCGGTGCGCAGTTCGTCATCCACCTGGATATATCCGCGGTCGTCGCGTTGGATGCCGGTATTCTCCAGGCCGAGGTCGTCCGTATTGGGGCGCCGTCCCACGGCGATCAGGACGTGCGATCCGCGGATGGCCTCCTCCCCGGATTCGCAATTGGCACGCACCTCTACGCCACCCGCCAGCGGCGCGAGGGCGATGCAATCGGCATTCAGCCGCACGGCGATGCCCTCATTTTCGAGGATTCCCCGCACCGCGTCTGAGACATCCGAATCTTCGTGCGCGATGAGGCGCGGTCCGCGCTCGACGATGGTCACCTGGCTGCCGAAGCGGCGGTACATCTGCGCAAACTCGAGGCCGACATAGCCTCCCCCCACTACGACGAGATGCGCGGGGACGAAATCGATATTCATCATCGACGAGTTGGTGAGGCACGCGACCCGGTCGAGACCGGGCATCGGCGGGATCGAGGCACGCGCGCCGATATTGATGAAGATTTGGTCCGCGGTCAGAACGGCGTCGCCGGCGCGAACTTCGCGATCAGAAAGGAAACGCGCATGGGCGCGGTAGACCGTGCAGTTGGGCACCTCCGCGAGCATCTTCTCGACGCCGACACGTGAGGCTCCGGATACCCCCTCCATGCGCGCCTTCACGCGTTTCATATCTACACCGACGCGGCCGGCGCTCACGCCGAAGCGCTCGGCGTCGCGCGCCACGTGAGCGACCCGCGCGCTGGCGATCAGCGTCTTAGTGGGAATGCAGCCGGTGTTCACACAGGTACCGCCGAAGCGGCCGCGCTCGATGACGGCCACCTTACGCCCCGCGCCCGCGAGTTTCACGGCTAGCGGAGGGCCGGCCTGCCCCGTCCCGATGACGATTGCGTCGAAGTGTTCAGGCATACAGTGCACTCACCTCCACTGGTTCAGAAAGTCGCGAGCCACCTGGGCCGCCGGGCGATGTTCCACATCCACCATTTCGTTCATGCGGCGCATGACCGGGTCCGGAATGCGGTTCGAGAGTTCCGCAAGCGCCGCGCGCAGGCCCGGAAAGCGCTCCAGGGCGTCGCCGCGCACAACCATGGCGCACTGGTAGGGAGGGAAGTAGTGGCGGTCGTCCTCGAGCACCGTAAACTCCGGGCGCGCCAGCATTCCGTCGGTTCGATTGGCTGCGGCCATTTCGATGCTCTGCTTCTGAAGCGCCGGATAGAGCAGTCCAAGGTCCATCGTCACCGGCTGCCCGCCCAGGCGCAGCCCGTAGGTGCGAACCAACCCGCTCAGGCCATCGGGGCGCGCGATGAACTCGTAGCCCACGCCCAGGCGCCACGGGTGCGGCCGCCGCGCCGCGTCGCTCAGGGTTCGCACACCTTGCTCGCGGGCGCTGGAAGCTCGCACCACCATGGCGAAGGTGTTGTCGAAGCCGAGCGGCGGGAGCCACTCGAGATGCCATGGCCGGTAGCCCTCGCGGACGGCTTCAAACGCGGCGCTGGCATCCCTCACGGCGGGCCGCTTCAATACGGCCGTGAGCGCCGTACCGGTGTATTCGGGATAGAGATCGATCGATCCGCTCTTGAGCGCCTCGTGCGCCAGCAGCGTGCCGCCGAGATCGAGTTTCCGTTCCACGACCAGGCCGAGGCGCCGTTCGATTTGGCCGGCCACGATTTCGCCGAGCACGACCTGCTCGGTGAAATTCTTCGAGCCGACCACGACACGCGGCCGCGACGAGCACCCGGCGAGGCAGGCGATTAATACGAGAATCGGCGTTCGACCCATCCCAGAACCTCGTCCGCGGCTATGGCCATGAGCGCCGCGGGCACGGCACCGGCCAGGATTGTCTTGGTATCCGCCATGGCGATGCCGCGGAAAACGAAGGTGCCCAGGCCTCCGCCCCCGACGGCCGCCGCGATGGTGGCGGTGCCGATGGTGGTCACGGTGGCGATGCGAATGCCGGCGAGAATCGTCGGAAACGCCAGCGGCAACTCCACGCCCCACAGAATCTGGCGGTTGGTCATCCCCATGGCCAGCGCGGATTCCCGTACGCCGGAATCCACTCCCAGAATTCCCACCACCATGTTGCGGAGAATCGGCAGGAGAGCGTAGAGGATCAGCGCCACGATGGCCACCGGCTTGCCCACGCCGCCCAGGAAAGGAATCGGCAGCAGGAAGCCGAACAGCGCCAGGCTGGGCACGGTCTGGACGACGTTCACCACGCCGAGCGTCCAACGGCGCAGGCGCCCGTGATGCGTGAGGATCACCGCCGTGGGCGCCGCGATGGCCAGCGCCACCGCGACCGATATGGCGACCAGCCAGAGGTGCTCGACCGAGGATGCCAGGATCTCAGAGGGCCACATGCGTTGGCTGGCACCTCTCGCCGCCCAGGGTCGCCAGGAAGGCGCTGGCCTCCGGGGAGCGCGACCGTAGGAATTCCTCCGGCCGCGCGACTGTTTCGAGGCGCCCGTCGGTCAGCAGCGCGATGCGCGTCGCGAGCATCAGCGCCTCGCGAATGTCGTGGGTGACGAAGAGCGCGGTCTTACGGAAGGCCTGGCGTAACCCGATGAAGTGGCGCTGCATTTCGAAGCGCGTCACCGGGTCGAGCGCCGCGAACGGCTCGTCGAGCAGCAATACCGGCGGATCGGCCGCCAGAGCGCGCGCGATGCCGGCTCTCTGCTTCTCGCCCCCGGAAAGTTGTCTGGGATAGCGCGATGCATACACCGCGGCGGGGAGGCCCACGATATCGAGCAACTCCATGGTGCGCGCACGGATCCGCTCCGGCGGCCAGCCCTCGAGTTTCGGAACCAGCCCGACGTTCTGCGCGACGGTGGCGTGTGGGAAGAGGCCTCCCTCCTGGATTACATAACCGGTGCGGCGGCGCAGGCGTATGGGGTCCCAGTCCGTGGCGCGTTGGCCCTCGAACCACACTTCGCCGGCGGTGGGCTCGATCAGGCGGATGGCCGTCTTGAGGAGCGTGGTCTTGCCCGAGCCGCTGCGGCCCAGGAGCACCAGCGTTTCGCCCTCTTCCACGGACAGGTCGATGCCACGCAGAATCTCCCTCCCGCCGATGCGGCAGGCGACACCGCGGAACTCTACCAGGGCGGCCAACCTCGCATGGTACCCCGGCGGGCGCCGTTCAGAAGGTTAGCGATCATACCCGATGACCGAAAATTGGGGAACTCGATTGTTCCGATTCCGAAGAATTCGGGCTCTCGGTCACATTCCACCGCGCCTGTAAGCGCGGTTGCGGTCTACGATCCGGAGGTGGTTTTGGCCGAGCTCAGCGTGTTGTTGGTAGTGGCCCAGATGCCCTTGGTGGCGGAGGAGATGCCGCGAATGAGACCCATCGAGGCCAAGGTCAGCCATGAGAGCAGGATGGTGTACTCAACCAGGCTCTGGCCGCGTTGACGGCGCCGGGATTTTTCCCGCTCGTCGAGGGGCGCGGGGGGAACCGGCCTGATTTCGAGATCGGCTTTAACCTGGTCGCGGCGCTTTCGCCAGAACGAAAACAGGGATCGAACCACGGTACCTCCTGGATTCGATTGTGCTAAGAGGGCGGGCGTCGGTACAAGTTACCAAAAGATAGCGGATTCGTGTTATCGGCACCGTAACATTCGAGAGGGTGTCACTCGGCGAGCTGAAGCCGTTGTGCGGGAGGGAGCGCGCGGCTGTCGCCGCTCCAGTTGGCCGTGCAGAGGTCCAGGGCGGTCCGCACAACCCAGCGGGGGACAAAGGTCAAGGCGCTCCATTCGAGGAAGATCCAATCGAAAGGGCTGAGCAGGCGAACGAGGGCCGAGGCGCTGTCCAGCCAATGCAAGGCGCTGTAATTGCGAACCACGGAGTTCAGTTCCACCGCGCGGCCGGCGATATCCTCCAACACGCCTTCGAGCGTAAACGTGGCCTTGCGAAACATCAACAGGGCGGCTGGAAAACGGGCCCCGCCGAGGGCCAGTCCGTTCAGCAGGCGCATGGCGTCGCTGGGGCCGGCGACATGGAAGCGCGGCATGGCTTCGAGCGCATCCCTCACCCGCCGCTGAATGGCGGACGCCTGCTTCCTCCCGGCGCGCCCGGTGACGAGCAGCCGCTCGATGGTGCGCGCCGCGCTGGCGGGATCGCGGAGGGCCATGGAGAGCGTCAGCATCAATACGTTGCGGCGTTGCTCGCGCGTGAGGAACTCGGCCAGGGCCCAATCGAGAATCACCAGTTCGCCGCGCCGGCGGTCGTAGAGGACGTTTCCGGCGTGTGGATCGGCGTGGAAAATCGAGCGGCGCTCGGTTGAGAGCACGGGCACGGCGATGAGCGCCTCGGCCAGCCGCTCGGCCACGCGGGCGTGCAGGAGCGAGGGCCGCGCAAACGCCTCAGTCACCTTGACGCCGTTCTCATGCGTCAACGCCGTAATATCGGAAGCGCACAGCGGCTCGATGGGGCGCGGCACGCGAACGCCGGGGACGGCCCGGTAAGCCTCCAACAATCCGGCCAGGGTGGCCTGCTCGCGGCGGAAGTTCACCTCGCGTTCGAGGAGCAGGCGAACATCCGCCAGGGTTTCCGAAAGGCTCACCAGGTTGATGGACCCGCCGCTATGTTTGCGCGCCAGATGGCGGGCCAGCTTCTGCAGGATGCTCATGTCCTCGGCATAACAGCTTCGGACGTAAGGCTTGAGAACTTTGAAAACACCGCGCTCGCGGCGGCACGTGGCCGGGTTGAGCCAGGTGAATTTCACCACCGCGCTGACGCTGGCTTCGGAGAAGATGGTCTTTTCCACGCGCACGGCATATTTCTCGACGCGTTTGCCGAGCCGGCGGAATATGAGCTCGTGAATCTCCTCGATACCGGCATCGGATATGCCGTTCTCGAGTTCCGCGAGCGCGCGGCGAAGGCGCGGATCGAGGCCGCGGTTGCGCGCCAGCACCTGGCCGATCTTTTGCAATCCGGGCACCCGGGCGATCAGGTGCAGCAGGCGGGTTTCCGGGGACGCGTCGGGCGGGAGATCGAGTTGCTCGCCGATCTTGGCCGCCAGGCGGGCGGCGGAGAGCCTGGCGATCACAAACAACATGGCGTCGCGCACGATGGGCCGCCACTCCCGATGGACATCGGTAACCAGGTTCTCGACGGGCACGAGCTGGACGATCCATTCGCCGATTTGAGCGCGCAGTTTGCTTCCGCCGGCTTTGAGCGCCGATTCCAGCGCGCCGGAGCTGGTGCTGGCGCGCAGAAACAGAAGCGCACCCGCAAGACCGGATGGCCCGAGGCTCGAAGGGATCAGGTCGGATGGCGCGGCGTCCACCTGCGCAAGGTCCGGCTGCGACACCTCACTCGAGATTTCCACGGCGAAACTCCTATGACCGGAACCGCCTACTGGCCCGCCAGGCGGTGGCCGATCAGGCTATAAACAAGCGGGCTAAACGCCATGCCAAGATGCGTGGAAGAAACTTTGATGTCCACTTTAGGATCGCCCGTGAGGCATACCTTCCAATCGACGATCCCATCGAACAGACTATAGATGGAGGTCTGGCGGACGGATTCCGGAAAGTCACAGACCAACGACTTCAGGAAATCGCAGGTACAGCGCCCCGTGTAACAATCCGGCAACACGCCCGTTCCATGCCGGAGCAGAATCTGCTCGCGTATGCGGGCGGCCAGGCGCAATATCGCCGAGTGCGCCCGAATTGCTCTAATGGGCGTCCCCAGCGTAATCACAGATTCGATATGCTCGGGCGCCTGGCTCGCGGTGGCGCGGGCGATCATACCCCCCAGACTGTGGCCGATCAGATGAACCTTGCGTCCGGTTTCTTCCCAAGCTCTCTGCACCGTCTGATTCATGCGATGACGGATCAGCAGGTTGGGGCATTCCGCGTTCAAACCGATGTCGGACCGGTAGGGGCGGTAACCAATGCGCTCCAGCCAGCCCCGAAGCTGGTCGAAGTAGTGATCCGTACCCATAAATCCGGGTACTACAACCACAGCGGAGCCATCGCCTCGCGGCACGCCGTAACCCCACCATATAGGCGAAAACTGCAGGTAGGAAAGTTCGACTGTTACCAGCAGTTCTTGCCAGATTGGCAGCGGCACGGACCGGTATTCTCTCGGATCCTTGAATACGCTGCCTTCGATCATTGTTCTCTACTCGGAGCGGCCGCCGAACCGGGAGCAACTTAGATACCGATTCGGCGAGCCGTCCACCGTGAGTGTGCTATCGGACACCCCGGCCTTCATAGGCAAACCCCGAAAGTCGGCAGCGAATCGTTCTATGCCGTAGCTTTCTTGGCGGCCGTCCTGCGACGGGGCCGCGGCGACGGCTTCTCTCCGTCCTCGCCCGCCTCTTTTTGCAGCGCGAGATCCATCAGGGATTTCTGCGCTTTGATGAAGTTCTGGACACCGTTCTGCGCCAGCTCGGCAATCGGCGTGGGCGGCTCGGCGGGCTCGGCCGTCTTGGCGATTTCCTCGGTCTGGTGAATGGCCAAATCTACGAGCTTCTTCTGCGCCTCGGCGTACTTATCGATGCTCTCGCTGGCGAGCTGCCCGATGATTTTGGCGCGCGCGCGGGGCTTGTGGGTCTCGGCGGGACCTTCTATAGCCTGGTTGACTTCCTTGCCCACCATGTCCAAGAACTTCTTTTCGGTGGCCACGAAATCCTCCACCGCAAGCCGCGCCACGGCGGCCATGTGCTCGAAGGCATCCAGGCCCTCGCCCTGCTCGAAGGATTCGACGCTGGCGTGGGAGTGTTCGGAGACCGCATCGAGCAACCGCATCTGCATCCCGATGACGGTATCCACCCGATGGCGGAGGATTTCAGCCGCCGCGCTGGCCGGCGCGGACAACCGCAGGCCGTCTTTCAGGCTGTCGAGCAGAAGGCTTGTCTCCGCGGAGGCCAGTTCCAACAGGATCGTGCCGGCGGCCGAGAGGCCCTCGATTCCCAGCCC
>CAYRWE010000062.1:0-21771 GCA_964427655.1 uncultured Solibacteraceae bacterium
TGTCGCCCAGGCGGTCCTGCTTGGGCCGCACGATGCCCTCCACCACCGGGTCCACCGCTTCCAGATGGCTCGGATTCGGCGAGACGGAAACCACGATCTCGCGGCCGTTCTCGGCCTTGCGCACTCCGGTCGCGCCCAGGTGATACTTGACGTCGCCGGAGCCCTGCGTGCTGGCCGGGTCCAGCTCCCCCTCGAATTCCGAGAAGATCTGCTTGACGTCTTTGCCCAGTAGGTTGGCCAGAATATTCAAGCGGCCGCGGTGCGACAGGCCGACCACAAGCTCGTGCACGTCGTTTCCTGCGGCGCGCTCCAGAATCTCTTCCAGGATGGCCAGCGCCGTCTCGCCGCCCTCCAGCGCGAAGCGCTTCTGCCCCACGAACCGGGAGTGCAGGAAATGTTCGAACTCTTCGCCGGCCACCAGGTTGCGCAGGATGCGGCGGCGCGTCTCCGGCGCCAGCGCCCAGTTGTTGGCCTCCGGCTCCATGCGCTGCTGCAGCCAGCGCTTCTGCTCCGGCACCTGGATGTTCATGTACTCGCAGCCGATTTTGCCGCAATAGGTCTGCCGCAGGGTATCCAGAATCTCGCGCAGCGTGGCCGCCGGCTTGGGACCGCCCTCGTTTCCGGGTGCGCGCCCGGCATCGCCCAGGCTGCCGGTGAGGAACTCGCGATCCAGGTCCCATATGGTGAGGCCATAGGTCTCCGGATCCAGTTCCGGGTGATAGCTGGGCTCCGCGCCCAGCGGGTCGAGATCGGCGATCAAATGGCCGCGCACGCGGTAGGCGTTGATCAACTGGATGATGCCGGCCTGCTTGGCGATTTCGGCGGTGCGCGCCGAAGTCCCCGGCAGCAGCGGCTTGCGGTCGGTCTCCCAGCGCACCGGCTGGTGCGGCATCGCCAGATTCGCGAAGATCTCTTCGTAGAAGCCGGTGCGGCCATCCAGCAGCGTTTGCAGTTTGCCCAGGAAGAGGCCGGATTCGGCGCCCTGGATGATGCGGTGATCGTAGGTGCAGGTGAGCGTCATCACCTTGCTGATGCCCAGGGTGGCGCGCGTCTCTTCGGCCGCTCCCCGGTATTCGGCCGGGTAATCGATGGCGCCCGTGGCGATAATGGCGCCCTGTCCCGGCATGAGCCGGGGACTCGAGGCCATGGTCCCCACCGTGCCGGGATTCGTCAGCGAGATGGTGGTGTCCTGGAAATCGGCGGTGGTGAGCTTTCCGGTGCGCGCGCGCGAAACCAGATCGTCGAAAGCCGCGACGTAAGCCTGGAAATCCAGGGCGCCGGCATTCTTGATATTCGGCACCAGCAGCGCGCGGCTGCCGTCTTTGGCGGCCACGTCCACGGCGATTCCCAGGTTCACGCGCGTGCGCGCCACGCGGTACGGCTGGCCGTCCTTTTCGGCGTACGCGTAATTGAGCTTGGGAATCTCCGCCAGCGCTTTCACGATGGCCCAGCCGATCAGGTGCGTGTAGGAGACTTTGCCGCGGCCCAGCAGCGTGCGGTGCTGATTGATGATGCGACGGTTCTCGTCCATCACCTTGACCGCGAAAGTGCGCTGCGACGACGCCAGCGGGATGGACAGGCTGGCGCTCATGTTTCCGGCTATGCGCCCGGCCGTCCCGCGCAGTGGTTCGAGCTCCAGGTCCGCCGCGCCATCGCGCGCGGGCGCAGCGGCTGCCGGCGTAGCGGCCGCCGGCGGAGGCGCCTCCGCGGCAGCGGGGGCCGGAGCGACGCCGTGGGCTTCAAATAGATCCCGCCAGCGCTCATCCACCGCCGAACGGTCGCGCAGATACTGACCGTAAATTTCGTCTTCGAGCCAGCTATTGATCCCCAGTTCCGATTCGGATTTCAAGGCCATGGAGGGAAGTTGCTTTCTCCCTACATGATAGCGTGAGGGTCCGGCGCTTGTGCGCCCGATTTCGGCGGCCGCCCGGTTACTTCAGCGCCACCGTAATGGGGATGACTTCGCCGCTCTGCTCGATGGCCACCTGGACCACCCCCTCTTTGGCACCTTTCGTGGCACGCAGCGTCAGGGTCTGCTTCCCATTGGGGGTGATATCGACGGATTGAGGTTCGACCGTGATGCCCTCGGGCTTGATCATTACCTTCAGGGTCATCGGCCCCAGCGAACTGTTGGCAAAGGTGACTTGCGCGGAATGGCCGGATTTCAGGGTTACCGAGTTCGCATCGGCCTTGACTTTGTTCTTCACCAGGCTGGCGATGTCCATTGGTGGGCCGGGCGCTCCGACCATCCCCGGCACGGCCGGCATTCCGGGCGGAACGGGCGGCGCCTCACCCGGCTTGGCGCCCGGCGCCTGAGTGATGTCCCCCCAAGGCAGGCGTATCGGCGCGCTCTGATCTTCGTACCAGACCCACAGCCCGTTCTCCAGCTTCCAGGTGCTGGGCGTTAAACCCCGCACCGTCACGTTGGGCGGGAAGCCCGGGGCGTTGAAGTAACGCTCTACCCAGATCATGGCCTTGGCCTTGCTGAAATCGTCGTTGTAATCGATGTGATCGATCATGATGCTCTTGTACTGCGGCTTGGTAATCGTGTAAAACCAATCCTTGGTATCTTCGGCGATGAAAGCCTCCGATTTGCGGTATTGCCCCTGGATCTGCAAATCGTAAAACTGTTTCATGCGTTCGCGCAAAGCCTGGTCCACCTCGGGCGGAGCCGTCTTGGCGGGCGCTTTTTCCGGTGCCTGCGCCAGGGCCGCGGCGGCGATCAAGGTGAAGAGTGAGAGACGGAACATTGATTCCATTTTAAGGTGTTGACGGGCCCGCTGGCGCGAAAGCCGGCCGGAGGTGCCCGCGAACCCGAAAAAGGTGCTGACTCTTAACATAAGGTAGGTGATTACCCCTAACGTAATAAGGTGGTAACCCTATCAGAAATAAGGGCCCTCGAAGGCGAATCCGGTTTATCATTCGTACAGGTAGAGTATGCGCCTGCCAAACGTCCTGCGTAACTGGCGTAACGCCAAGACAGTAGCGATAGCTTTTCAAAAACTTGAAAGCGGCCCGGTCGAGGAACCTCCGACTGACTGGGTAGGTGCGGCGCTCGAAGACGACACCGCCCCGCGAGGAGATCTAGAGAGTGGCCCGGCCGAGGGGACTCCGGCTAAATTGGTGGGCGCGGCGGTGGAAGGCGACACCGCCCCGCAAGATGAGGAACCGGGCGTCAAACTCGGGCGGCTGAGCCGGCTACCGCCGTTTCGGCCCGTTATTCTCCAACTGCTTCGTTTCTTCGACCGCGAGAACCCCGAAATCGATGAGATCAGCCGGCTCGCGGATGCCGATCCCGCGCTGGTATCGGAGCTTCTCACCGTGGTCAACTCCGCCGTGTTCGCTCTCAAAGTCCCGGTAATCACTACATCGCATGCGATCAAGTTGCTGGGTCTGCGGCGCACCCAGGCGGCGGTCGCTACCCTCGCAGTCCGGGCCATGGTCTCCGGTGCGCCCAGAACCGCGACCGTCCGGCGTTTTTGGACGCACAACATCGCCACGGCGGTTCTGGCCCGCGATCTCGCGCCGCTGTTTCGTATCGAAGGCGGTCTGGCGTATACGGCGGCCCTGTTGCACGACCTCGGACGGATGGGTCTTTTGGCCGCATATCCGGAAGAGTACTCGGCTTTTTCGCAGCGAGTCTACGAGAGCGCAGCCGAAATCGTCGAGCGGGAGCGCGAGTCGTTTCCGATGGATCATTGCAATGCGGGCGCAAGGCTGGCGGAGGCATGGAAGATCCCCGCGCCGCTCGCGCAGGCGATACCGGATCATCATCAACCGCCCGAGGGCAGCGATGTGAGATTTCTGGTTCAGCTTAGCTGCCGGCTCGCGGACAACCTGATGTTCAAGAGCATCCTCGATCAAAGCAACGCCAAACCCGCCGAGACCATCGCCCAGTTCGCGCCCGCCGCCATCCAGGAAGCACTGGTGGCGCGGGTATCCGAAGCGGAGGACCAGATCCTGCAGGCCGTCCGCACGCTGGACTATTAGCTGGAGAGCGGCCGGCCAGCCCGAGCCGTGAGCTATCATTTTCGTTTGGATTCGGAATCGTTGGATTCAGACATGCTCTTCCGCTTCTCCTCCTATGGCCGGGCTTCCACTCAGCCGGCTCCCGTCAACCGCATGATGGCGGCCTTTGCCAGCGGTTTTCGCGACGGCATCGACATCAACCTGGGGGTCGGCTACGTCAACGAGAAAACCATTCCCGCGGCGGCCCTGACCGAGGCGCTCGGCGCGGTGGCCGCGAACCCCGCCCGTTACCGGCAAGCCTTCAATTACGGCGGCGCTGATGGCTCCGCCAACCTGATCGCCTCCCTCCGCCAATTCCTGACGCGCCTGCACATCGGCGGCCTGGATGAAGAGACCGTTGCGCGCCAGCGCCTGATCGTGGGCGCGTGCGGCGCGACCAGCATTTTGGACGCCCTCACCGACGTGCTCGAGCCGGGCATTGTAGTGGCCTCCGATCCGGCCTACTATATTTATCGTGAATGCCTGGAACGCAAGGGCTTCAAGGTGCTCGGCGTCCCCGAAGATGGAGAAGGCCCCGAGTTGGCGGCCCTCGAGCGTAAACTGGCGGCGCTGGGTGGTCGCGCGTCCGAAATCGCCTTCTTCTACCTGGTGACGGTGAACAATCCCTCCGGCACTATGCTCTCGAATGCGCGCCGCCGGGCTTTGCTCGAAGTCGCTACGCGCCTCTCGCGGCGGTTGGGCCGCACGGTGCCGGTCTTCTATGACTTAGCCTACGAGCTGCTGCTGCACGATCCCGCCGCCGAACCGTTCCGCTCCGTGCTTCCCGAAGACGAGCTGGGCATCGCCTACGAGATCGGCACGCTTTCGAAGATCTTGGCGCCCGCCATGCGCATGGGCTATCTGCTGGGGCCTCCCGGTCCCTTCATGGACGCCATGGTGCAGAAGACCTGCGACGCCGGATTCAGCGCGCCGCTGTTCGTGCAGGAAATGGCCAGCTACCTTCTCGATCATTGCATCGAGGACCAGTTGCGGGCCGTCAACGCCGCCTACCGCGAGAAGGCCGTGGCGGTGGGGCGAGGAATCGAGCGCAGCCTGGGGCCGTACCTCGCGGAGCGCCGCGGCGGCAGCGCCGGATTCTACTACTACCTGACGCTGACGGACGTGGAGACGCATCCCGCCTCGCCCTTCTTCCGCTACCTGACGCGCACCACCGGCCGCCCCGAGATCGACCGCGAGGGGGGCGAGAT
This sequence comes from uncultured Solibacteraceae bacterium, assembly GCA_964427655.1. Lineage (GTDB taxonomy): Bacteria > Acidobacteriota > Terriglobia > Bryobacterales > Bryobacteraceae > CAVQNQ01. The sequence continues at coordinate 5,217 of CAYRWE010000062.1, forward strand.
TCGCCCGCGCGTCATTTACATTCCTGGCGAATACTGCGTGCACCCCAGCGGCGATCTGGCCGAAACCGGCCGGCGCCAGATGCGCATCTCTTATGGATTCGAGGAGACCCCGCGCATTCTCCGCGCGCTCGAACTGATGCGCGAGGCCATTGAAAACGCGCGCTGAGGCCGCCCGGCACAGCGGCAAACTCCGGGTAGGTACTTCTACCGCAGTTCCGGCGCGCGGGCTTCGGTGATGCCCAAGTCCGTCAGCACCTTGGGATTGGCTTCGTCCATGGCCAACAGGTTGTGGCAGGCGTTGCAGTCCTGGGTGATCGAGGCGCCGCCCTGCGCTGCGTGGCTCCCGTCGTGGCAGCGGAAGCAGCCCGGAAAATCGGTGTGCCCGATGTTGTTCGGGTAGCGGCCCCAGGTCACGTGCATGGCGGGGAAAATGTTGCGGTCGTAGATATTCACCAGCTCCCTGGCGGAAGCCTGGACCTCGCTCTGGTGCTGGCCCCACGCGGCCGGGTAGCTATCCCGGTAGTATTTGGCGAAAGCCTCGGGGATGCGCAAGGCAGCCTCCTCGCGCGTGGCGTAGGCGGCCTTCAAAAGCTCCACGCTCTTCTTCTTGGCAAACGGCAGGGCGTGCGAAATCAGGCCGGAGTTCATGGCGCGGTCCACGGCCCGCTCGGGAAGGTCGTAGGTGTGCGACGGCCGGTTATGGCAATCCATGCAGTCCATTTCGCGCTCGGGAAGGTTCCCTGTCTTGGCGTCCGCCACGGCGAAGACTTTGCTCTTGCCATCGGGCGAGTTGTACTCCACCCACGGAATGTTCTGGCGCGCCTCGTCGGAATGGCGATAGCGGATGTGCACGCCCGGCCCCAGGTGCGTTCCGTGGATCCCGATGCCGTTGTTGCCGCCGCCGATCTTCATCAGCAGCACCGTCTTGGTCTCGCTATTGGCTTCGTCGTCGGCGAATTTCGAGATCACCCGCACGCGGTCCTCGCCGTACTTCTGCGGCCAGTGGCACGCTTCGCAGGTTTCGCGCGCCGGCCGCAGGTTGTGGACGGGCGTGGGAATGGGACGCGGATACGTGTTGAAGGTGACCGCGAAAACCTGGCCCACCCCCGAGAGCTTGCTGCGCACGAACCACGAGGCGCCCGGCCCGATATGGCATTTCACGCATTCCACGCGCGAGTGCGGCGAGCCCTGATAGGCCGTATACTCCGGCTGCATCACGGTGTGGCAGGTCTGCCCGCAGAACGTCACCGAATCCATGTAGTTCACCGCGCCATAGCTGAGCTGGCTGGCGATCCCAATGTTGATCGCGGTCGTGAACAGGATGAAGTACACCAGCCGGCGCAGGTCCGGGTTGCTCCAGCGCGGCGACGGGAAATTGGCCGGATAGAGGCCCGCTTGCCCTTCGCGCTTGTGTTTCAGCCAGATTCCCAAAGGAATCAGGGCCAAGCCCGCGAAGAAGGGCGCCGGCAGCACCAGGAAGGCCAGAATTCCGATGTAAGGGTTTTCGGTTTCGCCGCGCAGCGTGATGGGCAGCAGGAACAACCAGAAGACCGTGGCCGTGGTCACCAGCACCACGCCCAGCAGGCTCATCCAGTTATTGGAGAGGTGTATGACCGGGGATAGCCACCCTCGGCCGGTGCGGTCGGCATTGTTCGGAGTCATGCTCTTCGGTCAGTCTCCCACACCTCCGGCCTGGCTCGCGGGGCTTCTGGCGGGCGGCTCGGGGGCCGGCTCTTCCTTCTTCGGGCTGCGCCCGGTCAGGAAGGCGGTGTTCAGCGGGTAAATATCGGGGTCGAAGATCACCCCGTAGAAGTGCCAAACCACAATCGCCAGGGTGGCCAGCAGGGCCTCGTAGAAGTGCACGGAGGTGGCCACGTCCAGCCACACCTTGGGCAGGAATCGCATGGCCAGGTTGTTGGCCCAAAGCAGCAGGCCGGTCGCGGCCATGATTACCGCGCCCCAGACCACCGCCCAATATTCGGCCTTCTCCACGTAGCTGTGCGGCGAACGTCCCGGCGGGTTCTCGCCCAGCCCCAGGTTGTAGGCGAAATTGGCGAGCGCCTCGCGCGGATCGTTCACCGTGGGCAGCATCTCTTTCCAGTGCGCGCGCAGCTTGCGGCTGACGATGAGCGAAACCAGGTGCGTCAGGCTGACGGCGATGAACACACACGCCGCCGCGCGATGCACCAGGCTGCGTACCATGTGGGTGCCTTCCATCAGCAGCAGCGGCCGCGCCCACCACTGGTCCGGATATTTCAGCGCGAAGCCGGTCCACACCAGGGTGATGAAGGAAGTCGCCAGCAGCGCGTGTTGCACGCGCTCGAAGGGCAGCATGCGCAGGCCGGCGTGCCCGTGCAATCCGGCCGGCCGGACCGCTCGGACCGCGGCTCCGCGCGGGAAGCGCAGGCGCAGGAGCTTGCGCAGCCAGTCGCCGAAGTTGTGCACGAACATCAGCCCGATGGTTACCGGAATCAGCAGCAGGTAGAACTGGCGCACCCATCTCAGCGCGGGGGCCTCGGAGCCGCCCTCCACCACGTGCACCTGGCTGATGGCGAAACGGGTGCCCGCTCCGGGGTGGCATTTGCCGCAAGTGGCCGGCAGGTTCTTGGGATTGATGGTCGACTTAGGATCCGACGACGCCAGGATGTTGTGCACGCCGTGGCAGCTCGCACAATTGGCCACCGTCTGCGAGCCGGCCTTGGCGGCCAGCCCATGATAGGAAGAGTCGAAGCTAACCAGCCGGTCCGAGGGCATGCCGAACCGGCGCGTCAGCCGCACGTCGCCGTGGCAGCTCCCGCAGGTGTCGCGGATGTTCATGGCGTTCACCGGGGAGGCTTCGTTGGTATGCTTGATGATCTTGTGCTCACCGTGGCAGTCCGTGCACAGGGGCGCCTGGGGGACACCGCGCGCCATGGCCTGTCCGTGCACGCTGGCCCGGTACTGCTCCGCCACCGCGGTGTGGCACATGCCGCAGGTATCCGGAACGGCGGTTCGAAATTCCTGGGATTTGGGGGGCAGCAGCTCATGGGCGCTGCCGTGGCACATCGCGCAATCGGGCGCGCCCTCGTTGCCAGCCTTGCGCGCCAGGCCGTGCACGCCGCTGGCGTAATCGCCGGCCTGATCCTCGTGGCAGCCGGTGCAGACGGGCTTGGGTATGCCCGCCGGGTGCGGATATTTCTCGTGGGATTCGTGGCAGGTGTCGCAGGAAAGGCCGGCGTGGGCGCTCTTGGGCAGCTTCTGCGCCTGCTCGTGGCACGCCGCGCAATCGGTCTTGGCCTTGGCCGGAGCCGCGGCTTCCGCATGGAGGCCTGCGCCGGCCGCCGCCAACCATAGCCCTAGAAGCGCGGAACCGAGCCTCGGGGCCATAGAGAAAAATGCCCGGTTCCGCATATAGCTACTGCGCTACACCCGTCGATGTGAAAGCCTCGACGATCGCGAGCACGCCCAAAACCACACCATAAATCACGGCAATAATGACCAGCGTCTTGGCCCATTTATCGAGCTTGTCGAGCTTCGAACCGAGCGTCTTCATTTGTGAGGCCGCTACGGCATCCGTCAGGCTCATGCTCATAGTGACGCTTTCGGCGCGCGCAACCTTCTGACGCAATCCGAATAACACAATCACTACGACATCCAGAGCCAGCCAGAGGTACAGAAACGGAAATAAATTAATATTCACTCAATCGTCTCCTGATTCGTTCGCATTATATTGGTGCGGATTCGGCTTCACGACGGCGCCGGGCCGCACAACACCGGGGGGCGAATCCTTTCATCGCCGCCGGGCCCATCCGGAGCGCACCGCATCTCCCGCGATCGTCTGGCGGGGGCCGCCGGCGGCCGGAGCGGGTCCAAGCCGAACAGGCGTTGCGTCGGATAGCCTCGGGGTGGGGATGAATGCCATCGCTCTTCACCGATTGTAGGACCATGCAGGCTCTCGGGAAAAGCCAAAATCCGGGATCCCCGTGAGCATTGCTTTGGCAGCGCGTCGCGCCACTTTCTCCATCTGGAAAATAAGAGGCATTGCACGCTGGAGGCCATGCCGCCTCCAAATGAAACTAATGAGATTTACAACGTTTCGATCCGCAAGTCCGATTTTCTGGGGCTATTGGCGCAGCAGAAACGCTATGACTGGGGGATATTGCACCGGAGAGCACTGGAGTATGGGATTTTGCAACACGCAACGCGGCGGCCATAATCGCCAGCAAAACCGTGTTGAGGGGGTCCTCAGCCGAGACCACCGAAACAATCCCCGCCTCCCACGCCTGGGCCAGCAACTGGGGGTCCTTGCGGGTGATCAGCACCACCCGCTCCGGATTTTCCAACGGAAGAGTCAGCCGTGCGAATGCCGTCTCGTCCAGCACCAGAACACAGTGCCGCGAAGGGTCCGGACACTCGACCGATTCCACATGCCACGCGCAATTGTGAGCCACCGCCTCGCGAACCGCCACGGCATAAGCGCCATCGGCGATCGAAAGCTGAACCGATTGCATCATGGGCGACTCCACTCCTCCACCCCGCATTCCGGCTACTTCTTCTCTTGATAGCCGTCCAGGTTCTTGTGTTCCTGGAAATACTTGCCGGGGTCCTTCAGATCCTTGGGGGCTTTCTGCGCGTCTACATGGCAATAGGCGCAGGCTTTCTTGGTCTGTTTGGTGTACTCCGGTTTGCCGAACGTGGCTTGCGAGCAAACCAGGAACCCTCCCAGCAATACGACGGCTGGCAAAATGAGCTTGAGTCGGGACATTGAGGCCTCCACGGGAAAAATAGCAATTGCATCGCCACCCGGCTAATTCCCGGCGATCCAGCGGGTTCGGAGAACTTCACAAGGCTCTTGTAGGGGCAATTTCCCCCTGCCATCGCCGGCAACTGGGCCAATTGCCCCAACAGCCTTGTTATAATAATGGGAACCGGACCACATGTCCAAGCTTTCACCAGGCTGGCAGCACACCAACATTTTAGAGTCGGTTTTCGACCAGTTGTCGGATGCTCTGGTTCTCTACGATCCGGAGTTTCGCATTACCGGAGTGAATCGGTCTGCGGAGAAGCTATTCGGCATTGGCGCCGAAGAGATGCTGGGCCGCCACTGCCAGGATGTCTTCAAATGCTCGGTATGCGAGCCCGGCTGCGGCGTGCTGGTGGGCCTCAACCAGAATCCCAGCGCTCCCCACTGCGCGGTCCGATTGCACACCGAAAACGGCATGGAGCGCCTGGTGGTCATGCGCACCACGCAGATGTTCGACGAAAGCGGCGAGCTGACCGGCGTGGTGGCCACCATCAAGGACGTGACGGAGGAATCCGCGCCGCAGAAGCGCGAGGTCATCGCCGAATCCCCGCCCATGCGCGAGGTTCTCAATTTCGTGCGCCGCGTGGCCGCCAGCGAAGCCACCACCATCCTGCTGGAAGGCGAAAACGGCACCGGCAAGGACCTCGTCGCCAAGACGCTGCACTACCAGAGCCTGCGCCAGGCCGAGCCATTCATCGCCATCAACTGCGCGGCCATACCGGAGACGCTCCTGGAAAGCGAGCTGTTCGGCTATGAGAAGGGCGCCTTCACCGACGCGCGCGCGCAAAAGCGCGGCATTTTCGAGCTGGCCGACCGGGGCACTCTGTTTCTGGACGAAATCGGCGAGATCCCGCTCATGCTCCAGGCCAAGCTGCTGCGCGTGTTGGAGGAGCAGAGTTTCCGGCGGCTGGGCGGGCTCAAGGACATCCAGCTCGATCTGCGCGTGGTGGCCGCCACCAATAAGAATCTGCGCGAGGCGGTCAAAGAGGGGGCCTTCCGCCAGGATCTCTATTTCCGCCTGAACGTGATCCAGATCATGATTCCGCCCCTGCGCGAACGCCTCGAGGATATCGTTCCGCTCACGCGCTTCTTCATCGAGCATTACAATCGCAAATTCAAGCGCAACATCGAAGGGGTGACCGACGACGCGGCCAAGCTGCTGGTGAGTCACGACTGGCCCGGCAACGTGCGCGAGCTGCGCAACGCCATCGAGCGGGCTATGATCCTGGAGGAATCCTCCCTGATCACGCCCCCGAGCTTGCCGATCGCGATTTCGCGCCCCGAGTCTGGCGCCTCGACGACCGCTCCGGGGTCGCTGGAAATTCCTTCCGACGGCCTGTCGCTCGAAGATAACGAGCGCAACCTGCTGGCCCGAGCGCTCGAGAAGACTTCCGGAAACCAGACCCAGGCGGCGCGCCTGCTGCGCATCACCCGCGACACGCTGCGCTACAAGATGAAGAAGTTCAATCTGCGCTGACCGCGGCTACCTGCCTGCCCATCAGCAGCGTCAGACGATCCACCATATCGATCAGCGATTTCGACTGCGAGGTCACCCGGCTGCCGCTGCGGCGCCCTGTTCGGATAGATGGGATGACCCCGCAGTCCATCCGTGGCGCAGGTTTCAGGATTTCGGACACAGCCCACTGGCATAACAGCCTGATGGGCTTGGGGGCTGGAGGATATCACAATCGCTCCCAAAAAAGTGGAGGATTTCGAGATGCACGAGTGCCGGCCGATCGCGGTCATGCGCGTGGCGCGGACCTCGCGCGCGGAATTCTTAAGACACGCCGGAAATTCGCTACCGCCGGCCCGGCGCACCGCCGGATTGGATGCGCGGTACATTATATCTTGGATATCCTATGGGTTTGAACAAGCTGGAAGGAATCTTCACTCCTCTTCTGGTCCCCGTGGATGACCGGGGCCAGATCAACGAAGCGGAATTGCGCCGTTTCGTTTCCTGGTTGATCGACCGCGGTGTGCATGGCCTCTACCCCAATGGTTCGACCGGCGAGTTCACGCGCTTCACGGCCGAGGAGCGCCGCCGGGTGGCCCAGATCGTGGTGGACGAAGTTCGCGGTCGCGTTCCGATCCTGGCGGGCGCCGCGGAGGCCAACGTCAAGGAGACACTGGCCGTGTGCGAGGCTTGCGCTCAACTGGGCGTGCGCGCCGTGGCCATCGTGGCACCGTTCTACTACAAGCTGACTCCCGAATCGGTGTACGCGTACTTCGCCGAGATCGCCCGCAACTCGCCGATAGACCTGACGCTGTACAACATCCCGATGTTCGCCAGCCCCATCGACGTGCCGACCATCGGGCGGCTGGCGGCCGAGTGCCCCCGCATCATCGGCATCAAGGACTCCTCGGGCGACGTGGCGTTCATGATGCGCATGATTACGGCGGTGCGCAAGGAGCGGTCGGATTTTTCGTTCCTCACCGGCTGGGAAGCCGTGCTGGTCCCCATGATGATGATCGGCTGCGACGGCGGCACGCATGCGTCGAGCAACGCCGTGCCGGAAGTCACGCGCCGCATGTACGAGCTCTCGAAAGAGGGCAATTACACCGAGGCGATGCGCTGGCAGTTCCGGATTCTCGAGCTTTTCGACGCCATGCTCAACCCCTTCGAGTTCCCGGACGGCTTCCGCGCGGCGGCCGAACTGCGGGGCTTCAACTTCGGGCGGAGCCGGCAGCCACAGACCAACGCGCAGCGAGCCGACCGCAAGACCCTCAGTTCGGTGCTCGAGTGCATCCTGGCCGATTTCGAGCTGGTGAACCGGCCCGCGAACGGCTGCCCGGTGCGCAACGGGCAGATCGAGCGCGACAGGCTGGAGCAGGTGGTTTTCGACGTGATGCGTGAGCTTGAGAAGCGGGGTGTCGTCTGATCGAGGCGCTCGGGCTCATCGAGATCGCCGGCTGGTCGCCGTCCATGGTTGTGCTCGATGCCATGGAAAAGTGTGCGGCCGTGCGGGTGCTGCAAGCCGAGTTGAACGACAGGCCCGGTGTCTGCATGAAGATCTACGGGCCGCTCGGCGACGTGGAATCCGCCGCGCGGGCCGCCGAGGAAACCGCCCTCGCCATGCAGACAGAGGCGCTGGTGCACGTGATTGCGGGCCCTTCGGAGCTTTCGGCCGCCGCTTACGATGCGCCGCCCGAAATCAGTCCCCTGATCGAGCAACCGATGGTCCAATTTCCGGAGAATTTTATGAACGACCAATCCAGCTTCGCCGTGGGTTTGATCGAAACCCAGGGCTTCACCGCCGTATTCGAAGCCATCGACACCGCACTGAAGACCGCGGCGGTGGAAGTACTGGCGCGCGAGAAACTCGGCGGCGGCTATATCACGGTCCTGATCAAGGGCGACGTGGCGGCGGTTAGCGCGGCCATCGACGCCGGGAAGGCCAAGGTGGAAGGCCTCGGCAAGCTGATCGCCGCGCACGTGATTCCCAGCCCCAGCGAGGGCGTTCTGCGATTGCTTCCCAAATAGCGCCGGCGCACCTTGCGCGCACGCCATTCCACTCGCTTCCGCCGGCCCGTACGCGAGCCAGTCCCTATTACGGCGGCGCAGTTCGCCGGGACGATTGACGAGGGACCCGAATTTCGATACAGTTTGGGCGTACGGCCCTGAAATAACAGTAACCGGGCACGCCGGGCAGGTGTCGCTCCGTTCGGGCTGAGAATAGGAGAAGGGAAAGCATGCGGGATCGGATGCAGTCTCGCCGCGATTTCTTCGGCGCCACGACGGGCGCGACCATGGCGGTGGCTTCGGCGCTGGTCGATCCGCCGCGCGCGGCGGCCCAGGCGGCCGGCGTGAAGCGCGCGGATCTTCCCGACCTCACCATTAAAGAGGTCAAGGTCTACGTCGCGGATGTCTCTGGCTTCCGCCGCCTGAACACCACGGAGACGGGCGAGATCCTCTCGGTGGTGACCGCGAGCGGCCACGAAGGCAACTACACGATCGGCAATCGCGGGTTGACGCCCGGATGGCTGGATTGGGCCAAGCCCGTGCTGCTGGGGAAGAACATCATCGATCTGCTGCCTTCCATCACGGCCACCTCGGGGCTGAAAGCTACATATGGCTTCGGCGGCGGGCGATTGGGCGCCGGACGGGGCCCCGGCGGCATGGCGGGCGGACAAAGCTCCGCTGCCGGGCTCGGCGGGGGCGGCGGCCGAGGCGCGGCGGGCAGCATCCCCATGGCTCCGCCCAATCGCGGCAGCGGCACGTGGCCGAACTTCTACACCGCGGCGGCCGAGATCTGCATGTGGGACGCCCTGGGTAAGGCCGTCGACCGGCCGATTTACAAAATCCTGGGCGGCAGCAAAGACCGCATCATGGCGTACGCCAGTTCCCAGCACCTGCCCAACTTGGAGGACTACGTTGCCGACGTGCTCAGCGCCAAGGAGCAGGGCTACAAGGGATACAAAATCCACCCCGGTGCCGGACAGCACAAGAGCGGCGGAGCGCCCATTCAGTCTTATATCGGGCACATCGAGGAAATCCGCGAGGTTCGCAAGGCGGTTGGGGATGAATTCATGCTGGCCCACGATCCCGTGCAGGCCTACAACCTGTTCGAAGCCCTCAAAGTCGGCCGCGTGCTGGACGAGCTGGGCTATGCGTGGTTCGAAGATCCCATCCGCACTACCGATATCGATGGCCTGGTGGAGCTGAACCGGGTGCTCGATCTGCCGCTGCACGTAGGCGAATTCCTGCTCTCCATCTCCGATTTCGCCGAATACATCCGGCGCGGCGCGCTCGATGTGGCACGCCTGATCGCGGACAACGTGGGAGGCATCGGCGGTTCCATGCGGGTGGGCCTGCTGGCGGACGCCTTCAACCTGGAGTGCACGCCGCACAACTGGGGCAATCCCACCGATCTGGCCGTGCACTTCCACCTCGAGCTGGCGCTGCCGAACGCCTACTGGTTCGAGATGCCTCACCCCGTAACGGCGGTGGACAGGCCTTATCATAAAGACAAGTTCCGTATCGACAAGGATGGCTACGTACTCGCTCCCACCCAGCCCGGGCTGGGCTATCCTATCGACCGGAACGAGCTTGACAAGATCATGAAGAGGGTAGAGACATAGGAGATCGATCATGCCGCAAGATTATCGCAGCTCCAACAGGCGGGCCTTTCTCGAAACCATGGGTGTGGGAGCGCTTGGCTTAGCGCTCGCGCGCACGGCCCGATCCGCAGGCAGCAAACCCCTGCGCGGCCTTTTTCCGATCGCGCCGACGCCGGTCACTCCGTCCAATGAACTCGATCTGGAGTGCCTCCAGAACGAAATCAAATTTTGCAACCGGTTTAAGGTACACGGCTTCGCCTGGCCACAGATCGCCAGCGGCTGGGATACCCTTACCGAAAAAGAGCGGATGGACGGCATGGAAGCCGTGCTGTCCGCGGGCAAGGGCGGCTCGACCGCCATTGTGATCGGCGTACAGGACAAGCAAAACAACCTCCAGCAATCTTTGTCCTATGCCAAATTCGCTGCCAAGAACGGTGCCGATGCGATCGTCTCGCTGCCGCCCTCGAACGCCGACGACAAGACGATGATCGAGTATTACAAGACCATCGGCGCCGCCACGGAGCTGCCGCTCTTCGTGCAGACCCGGGGCGATATGAGCGTGGACCTGATCGTCGAGATGTTCCGCCAGATTCCCACCATGAAGTGCGTGAAGGACGAGGCGGGCTATCCCTTGGGGCGCATCAAAGAGATCCGCGAGCGGACCAACGACAAACTGGCGGTCTTCTCCGGGAACGGCGTCCGGACCTTGATCGACGAGATGCGGCTGGGCTTCGCCGGCCATTGCCCCACGCTGGAGCTGTCAGATTTCTACGCCTCCGCTTTCGACCTGTGGCACTCAGGCAAGCAGCGGGAAGCTTTCGACATGTTCGGAAGGCTGCAGGCATTCGGCACCATCACCGGGGCGACGCAATACCTCCTGGTCGTGCGTGGCGTCTTCAAGGAGACCACCAAGACCCGCGTCAGCGCCATGATGGGTGGGGGACCCGCTGGCGGACGGGGTGCGGGCGGTGGCAGACCTCCGGTTCCTCCGCTCGATGAAGCCGGCAAGCAGGCCATTCGCGACGCCTGGAGCGAGTTCATGAAGCCCTACCTGCGGGCCTAGGGATGCTTTTAGCTTTGGCTTGCCCCGTGGGCGCCCATGTCCTCTGAGGCTTCCACGCCGCTCATGCGGCAGTATCAGAGCGTCAAAGAGCAGGTGCCGGGCACGCTGCTGATGTTCCGGCTGGGCGATTTCTACGAGCTGTTCTTCGAGGACGCGGTCACGGCGGCGCGCGAACTCGAAATCACGCTGACCGCGCGCAACAAGGAAAAGGGCACCGCCATCCCTATGTGTGGCGTGCCCTACCATGCCGCGGAGAGCTACGTCGCGCGCCTGGTGCAGAAGGGCTATCGCGTGGCCATCTGCGACCAGATGGAGGATCCGCGCTTCTCGAAGAAGCTGGTGAAGCGCGAACTCACACGCGTCGTCACGCCGGGCACGGCCATGGATGCCAACCTGGTGCGCTCGCGCGAAAACAATTACCTGGCGGCGGTGGCACGGGCGGGCAGCCGCTCCGGCGTGGCGCATGTGGATCTCTCGACCGGCGAGTTCCGCGTCACCGAGACGGACGCGGCCGAAGAGCCGGCGGCGCTCGAGCAACTGGGCGCGCGCGAAGTGCTGGTTCCAGGCGATCTGCCGCTGCTGACAGGCGACGAGCGGGGCGGGCCGCGCACGACACGCACGGAGCTCGAGCCGTGGGTCTTCACGGCGGATTACGCCGGGCGCACGCTGCGCGAACATTTCAAGCTGCTGTCGCTCGATGGCTGCGGCCTGGCCGGACGGCCGGCGGCGGTGGGAGCGGCCGGCGCCATCCTCCACTACCTGCGCGAGACGCAGCGCGGGGCGCTCGATCACCTCGACCGGCCCGCATTCTACGACCGCGCCGATTGCATGGTGCTGGACACCGTGACGGTGCGCAATCTCGAATTAGTAGAGCCGATCTTCGCCGCCGATGCGGGAGCCGAAACCCAGCCGACGCTGCTCGGCGTGCTGGACCAGACCCTCACCGCGATGGGCGGCCGGCTGCTGCGTCAGCGGCTGCTGCGGCCCTCCATGGATTGCGCTGAGATCGACCAGCGGCTGGACGCGGTGGGAGAGCTGCTGCAACAGACTATTCTGCGGGCGGAACTGCGCAAGCAGCTTGGCGGCATCCTGGATCTCGAGCGGTTGCTCGCCAAGGTCACGCTGGGAAGCGCCGGACCGCGCGACGTGCTGGCGCTGGGCCGTTCGCTCGAAAAGATCCCCGTGCTGCGGCGCACCTTCGATACGCAGCAGGCCGCGCGGCTGCGCTCCCTGCACGAGCGCCTGGACGAACTGGCGGACGTGGCCGGCGCCATCCTCGAAGCCATCGCCGACGAGCCACCCATGGGGATCGCCGAGGGCGGCACCATCCGCGCGGGCTTCCACGCGGGGCTGGACGAGCTGCGCGACCTGAGCCTGAACGGCCGCCAGTACATCGCGCAGATCGAGACCCGCGAGCGGCAGCGCACCGGCATCGGCTCGCTCAAGGTGCGTTTCAACAACGTCTTCGGCTACTACATCGAAATCACGCGCGCCAACCTGGCGGCGGCGCCGCCGGATTACGAGCGCAAGCAGACCCTGGCCAACGCCGAGCGCTTCACCACGCCGGAGCTGAAGGAATACGAGCACAAGGTGCTGGACGCCGAGGAGAAGATCCTGGCGCTCGAAAAGGAGCTGTTCGCCGAGGTGCGCCAGCGCGTGGCGGCGCAAGCGCAGCGCATACGGGCCACCGCGGGCGCCGTGGCCGAGCTGGACGTGACGGCCACGCTGGCGCAGGTGGCCGCCGAAAACCGCTACCAGCGGCCCACGTTTTCCGCGGATGGCGAGATGCGCATCATGGCGGGGCGCCATCCGGTGATCGAGCGCCTCACCGAGCAGGAGACCGGACGCTTCATCCCTAACGATCTCTACCTCAACGATTCCACGGACCGGATCGCCATCATCACCGGGCCCAACATGGGCGGCAAATCCACTTACCTGCGGCAAGCGGCGCTCATCGCCATTCTGGCGCAGATGGGTTCGTTCGTACCCGCCGAATCCGCCAGCCTGCCGGTAATCGACCGCGTTTTCACGCGCATCGGGGCTTCCGATAACCTGGCGCGCGGACGCTCCACCTTCATGGTGGAGATGACCGAAACGGCCGTGATTCTGAACACCGCGACGCCGCGCAGTTTCATCGTGCTGGACGAAATCGGCCGCGGCACTTCGACCTACGACGGCCTGGCGCTGGCGTGGGCGGTGGTGGAGCATGTGCACGACCGCACGCGCGCCAAGACGCTGTTCGCCACGCATTACCACGAGCTCACGGAGCTGGCCGAGCAGCTCGAGGGCGTGCGCAACCTCAAAGTCTCGGTGAAGGAAGCCGGCGACCGCATCATCTTCCTGCGCAAGGTCGAGCCGGGACGCGCCGACCGCAGCTACGGCATCGAAGTGGCGCGCCTGGCGGGTCTTCCGCCGGGGGTGATCGAACGCGCGCAGGAAGTTCTGAAACTGCACGAGCGCAGCGAGCATGCGGTGACCGGGGAGTTGGCTAAGGCCGAAGAGACCGGGCCGGTGCAGATTCAGCTCTTCGAGCCGCTGGGATACGGCATCGCGGAGCGCATCCGCGGGTTGAATCTGGACGAACTGCGGCCCATTGAGGCGCTACGCCTGCTGGCCGAATTGCAGAAGGAGCTAGGGCGGCCGTGAGAGTCGCGGGCGTGATGAGTGGCACGTCGCTCGATGGCATCGATGTCGCCATTGTCGAGATTCGCGGCCGGCACGTCGAGACACTGGGATTTCGGAGTACGCCCTATCCCGAGGCCGTGCGCCGGGCGATTCTGGAAGTTTCGAACGCCGCCACCACCACGGCCGCGATCTCGCGCCTGAATTACCGGCTGGGCGAACTCTATGCGCGGGCCGTGAAGGCCGCCATCGAGCGCTACGGTCCCGTGGAGCTGATCGGCTGTCATGGACAGACGATATTCCACGAGGGCGGCTCGAACACCATGCAGATCGGCGAGGCGGCCGTGATCGCGGAGCGCACGGGCGTGCCGGTCATCTCGAATTTCCGCGCGCGCGATATCGCCGCGGGCGGGCAGGGCGCGCCGCTGGTGCCGTATGTGGATTACCTGCTGTTCCGTCATCCCCGGCGCCGGCGCATTGCGCTCAATATCGGAGGCATCGCCAACATCACCATCATTCCGCCGGCCGCGCGCCCGGATGAGGTGCTGGCTTTCGACACGGGTCCCGGGAATATGGTGTTGGATGCCCTGGCGCGGCTGTTTTCCAAAGGCAAACTGAATTGCGATCGCGGCGGGCGCATCGCCGAAACCGGACGCGTGAATCGCAAACTGCTGGACGGATTACTGGCCGACCCGTACTATCGCCGCAAGCCGCCCAAGAGCGCCGGCCGCGAACAATACGGAACGGAATTTATCGCGCGATTAAGAAAGACCGGACTGGACCTGCCCGACCTGATGGCCACCGCGACCGCGCTCACCGCCGCCACCATTGCAATGGGCATAGGGAAAGCGGACGGCACTCCCACCGAGGTAATCGTCTCGGGCGGGGGCGTTCACAATCCGCGGCTTATGGGGCAGCTTGCGGCTTTTTTGCCGGATTTCGCGGTTTCGTCTTCGCTGGGTTACGGCATCGACCCGGATGCCAAGGAGGCCATTGCGTTCGCGGTGCTGGCCTATCGCTCACGGCGCGGAGAGGCAGGAAATCTGCCTTCGGCAACCGGGGCGAAACACGCTGTGCCGCTCGGGAGCATGACAGCTTGAGCGTCAGCGGTACGAGGCTTCGGCTCCGGCTTCCACCGGAACAACCGCGGGGGAAACGGGCTTCCCCAACTGCATCCCGTCCCAGTCGTACGCGAATTCCTTACCGCAATCGAGACAAACGACATAGGTGCCATTGCGGGCCGAGCCTGGAATCGAAAATCCGTTCCGGCGTCCGGGCGTCAAGGGAAAAGTGGTCCTGCGGTGAGAGCACGCGAATAACGAATTCAAAATAGATTGAAGCATGCCGGTTGCTCCTCCCACTCAAATAGATACGATATACACCGCTTTCGTTTCAGTTCGCATGAGTACCCTAGGGTGGCGATGTGTGCTAGTACGGACAACCGACGCGAAGAATGACGCTGGAATTGCAGAATTACTCCGGCAATTTGGAGGCAATGGAGGCGGCAATAAGCTGCCCGTGCAAGCGGCCGTTTTCGATGAATATTTCGTTGGTGTGCATTCCGCCGACGAGCACGCCGGCGAGGTAAATTCCGGCCCGCTGACTTTCCAGCGTCTGCGCGTCGATAGGCGGCCTAAGTGTAACCGGATCTATGCAAATACCTGTGGAATTCAAGAATGCGAGATCGGGGTGATAACCGATGAGTGCGAAAACAAAGTCGTTGCGCAATGAAATCTCGCCTTCGGGTGTCGAGATTCGCAATGAATCCGGCAGTATCTCGAGCACGCGAGAGTTAAAATAAGCGCGGATTTCACTGCTCTTGATGCGGTTTTCTATGTTGGGCTTGATCCAATACTTGACGGACTCCGAAATCGCCGGCCCGCGATGAATGAGCGTGACGCGCGCCCCGGTCCAGAACAGTTCCAACGCCGCGATAGCCGCCGAGTTCTTAGCGCCAATCACCGCCACGTCGTGGTTATAGTACGGGTGAGGTTCCTTGTAGTAGTGATGAACTTTATCGAGATCTTCGCCGGGCACTTCGAGCCGGTTAGCGATGTCATAGTAACCGGTCGCTAATACGATTTTGCGCGAGCGGTAGGTGTGCGGGCATCCCAGGCGGTCCTGGGTGAAGACCTCGAAGGCATTGTCTTCGCCGGCAATGCGTTCGACGCGCTCGTACTGGCGGACATCCAGTCCGAAATGATCGGCCACGCGCCGATAATATTTCAGAGCTTCGGTGCGGTTAGGCTTCTCGTTCAGGCTGGTCATGGGAATGCCGCCGATTTCGAGCAGCTCGGGCGTAGTGAAGAACGTCATGTGGGTGGGGTAGTGGTAAATGGAATTCACCACGCAACCCTTCTCGACGATCGCGGCTTTCAGGCCGCGCCTCTGCAATTCAATTCCGCACGACAGGCCCGTGGGCCCGGCGCCGACCACCACGGCATCGAAAGATTCGCTCACGGTTACAGTTTGCTTTCCACTTCGCGATAAACGTTCTGCAATACGCCATCGAGGGCTCCGGCATCTTTTCCGCCGCCTTCGGCCATGTCGGGCCGGCCACCGCCCTTACCGCCCATGGCTTGTGCCGCGGCCGACGTCAGTTTACCCGCATGCACCTTGCCAGTAAGATCCTTGGTTACGGCCGAAACGATCGCCACCGCACCATCCGCGACCGAAGCCAGCACCACCACGGCGCTCTTCCACTGATTGCGCAGCGAATCGGCCAGCGCGCGCATCTGCTGGCGGTCCATATCCTCCAGGCGCGCCGCCACCACGTGGACGCCCTTCAGTACGCGCGCCTGTGTCTGCAATTCCGCGGCCGCCGATTGCGCCAGCCGGTTCTTGTACTGTTCCATCTGGCGTGCCAGCGCGCGTTCTCCGGCCAACAGTTTTTCGACGTGCTCGATCAGCTCCGGCTCGGAGGCGCGCAGCAGCTCCGAAATTCGCCGCAGCGCTCCGGTGGATTCCTGGTACTGGCGCAAGGCGGCTTCCCCGGTGATGGCTTCGATGCGCCGCACGCCCGCCGAGAT
>CAYRWE010000063.1:0-21727 GCA_964427655.1 uncultured Solibacteraceae bacterium
CATTCAAAAGAACCCGATTCCCAAGAACCCCGGCCGGCCGGACCGCAAATATTTCGTGGGCATGCCGATTCCAGCGGCCGCCGGCATGGTGGCCGCGGTGGTGATCGCTTGCGATGGGCAGCCGCTGGGCTGGTGGGTCTACTCGGTGGCGTGGCTGGCTTTGGTCGCGCTGCTGGGGTTTCTGATGGTGAGCACCTGGCGCTATCACAGCTTCAAAGGTTTCAGCCTTTCGAAGCCTTACACCACGCTGCTGGTAGTTGCGGCGGCCGGGTTCATCTATCTCATCTGGAATTACACGCGGCCCGTGGTGCTGACGCTGGCCTCGCTTTACGTAGCCAGCGGCGTGGTGACGCGCGTGGCCGGATCGATCCGTCGGCGCATCCGGCAGGCGCGCGAGCAGCGCGCCATGGAGCGGCCACTTGGCTGAGCGGCCGGTAGTGGCGCTGCTGGGCGGCGAATCGCTGCTGGGACGTGAAATCCGCGACCTGGTGGGCGATAGCGGCGGCACCTTCGAATTGCGGCTGCTGGCCGGAGAAGAGGAGCAGTCCGGCATCCTGACGCGGGTGGGCGACGAGCCCTCTTTCGTCACCGCGTTAAGCGCCGAAAGCCTGGAGGATGCCAGCGTCATCATCCTGGCCGGCTCCGCGAAATCCAGCCGGCAGGCGCTCGATCTGGCGGCCGCCGAGACGGGCGCCGCGATCGTCGATCTCGCCGGCGCCGCCGAAGAGCTGCCGGACGCCCGCCTGCGCGCGCCTCTCGCCGAGCCGGAAGGCCTGCCGTGGGACGATTCCACGCGCATCCACGTCATCGCCCATCCGGCGGCCATCGCGCTGGCGCTTTTCCTGCGCCGGCTGCAGAGTCTCTATCCCATCCGCCGCTCAGTGGTTCAAATTCTGGCTCCGGCCAGCGAACACGGCGCGGGCGGAGTGGAGGAGCTGCAGCAGCAGGCCATCAGCCTGCTTTCGTTCAAGAACATGCCGCGTGCCGTCTTCGACGCGCAGTTGGCTTTCAACCTGCTGGCCCGCTACGGGGGGGAGGCTCCCACGGCGCTGGAAGACGCCGAATTGCGCATCGAGCGCCACCTGGCCACTCTGCTGGCGCTGCCCGGGGAGGATGAGGGCGCTCCCATGCCGTCTCTCCGGCTGGTGCAGGCGCCGGTCTTTCACGGCTACAGCTTTTCGGCGTGGGTGGAGTTCGAAGAGACGCCTGAAATCGAAATTCTGGAGAGCGCCCTGGTGGCGGCTTCCATAGAGGTCCGCGGCCCGGATGTGGAAGTGCCCACCAATGTCGGCCAGGCCGGCCAGCAGGGCATCGCGGTGGGCGGCATCGCCCCGGACCGCAACCACGCGGAGGCCTGCTGGTTCTGGATGGTGGCCGACAATCTCCGGCTGCCGGCCGAAAACGCCGTGGCCGTGGTCCGGCAAATCGTATGAAGAAACTGGTTCTGGCATGGGCGCTGGCGGCCTCCGGCTGCGGTTATCACGTGGGCGGCCACAGCGAGGTGATTCCCAAGGACGTCAAAACCATCGCCATCCCCGCCTTCACCACGGTCACCACGCAGTACCGGCTGGCGCGCCTTCTGCCCAGCGATCTGACGCGCGAGTTCATTTCACGCACGCGGTATACCATCGTGGCCGACCCCGCCAACGCGGATCTGGTGCTCAACGGCGTGCTGGCCAACTTCAACGCGTACGGAACCACTTCCGATCCGGTAACGGGGCGCGCCACCAGCGGGCAAGTGGTCGTCATCCTGAACCTCACCTTGACCGACCGGCGCAGCGGCAAAACGCTGTACGCGCAGAAGGGCCTCGAGTTTCGCGAGCGCTACGAGATCTCGACCAATCCGCAAAACTATTTCGACGAGACCGCCACCGCGGTCGGCCGGGTCAGCCAGGAAGTCGCCCGCAAGGTGGTGACCGACATCATGGAGGCCTTCTAGCGGCACGCCTGGGCCGCCGCCATGACCCCCGCCCAGCTACTCTCGCGAATGAAGAAGGGCGACGCGCCCGGGGCCGTGCTGCTGCTGGGACCGGAGGCTTACGACCGCCTGCGGCTCAAACGCGCTTTAGCCGCCACCGTGCCCGAAGATGCCATGGCGCGGCACGATTTGGGAGAAGTGGATCTGGCCACGGTGATTGACGACGCGCGCGCGCTTTCGCTCTTCGCCGCCGAACGGATCATCTGGGTTGCCAACGCCGAAGCGGCCCTGCCGCGCGGCCGCTCCGAGGAGGAAGACGAGGGCGAATCTCCGTCGGGCAGCGCTTCGGGCGCCGGGCTGCTGGCAGCCTACCTGAGAAATCCGACCCCTGGAGTGCTGCTGGTCTTCGAGGCCATCCGCTTCGAATTCGAAGGCGACGACAAGCGCAAGCTGGAGCGCGTGCGCAAATTCTACGCGGCTATTCCGGACGTCATCGAGCTGCGCCGCTACGCCGCCCACGAGGCCCGCCAGGAGGCCGAAACGCTGGCCGGCCGCGCTGGATTTCATCTGGATCCGGCGGCCCTGGATCTGCTGGTCGAAGCCTTGGGATCCGATATGGCGCGCATCGCCGGCGAGATCGAGAAGCTGGGCCTCTATGCGGGCAGCCGGACGATCGGACCCGACGACATCGCCGCGCTGGTTCCGGACGCGCGCGCCACCACGATCTTCGCTCTGGTCAACGCGCTCGGCCGCCGCGACCGCGCGAGCGCCCTGGAGATTCTCGATACGCTGACCCGCGAAGGCGAATATCTGCCGCTGGCGCTGGCCTTCCTCTCGACGCAATTCCGCATGGCGCTGGTGGCGCGCGAGGCGGGGCTGAAGAGTTCGCAGCAGATTCAGGTGCACTTCAGCCGCCAGGGAGTGCCCATGTGGGGATCGCGCGCGGAGCAGGTCTCGCAGACCGTGGGCCGGTTCGGCGGAGCGCAGATCGAGCGCGCGTTGAAGCTGATCTCGAGGGCGGACAGAGGACTGCGCGAGGCGCGGCCGGACGACCGCATCGTGATGGAGCAGTTTGTCCTGGAACTGACGGAACGCTAAGCGGCGGGGGTCGCCGCCAGCGCTTTCACCCGCACGTGCAGCTTGGATTTATACCGCGCCGCGGTGTTCTTCTTGATGATGCCCTTCTTGGCCGACCGGTCGATGACCGAGAAGGTTTGGGGAAGCAGGTCCGCGGCGGCCTTGGCATTCTTGTCCTGAATGGCGCGGCGCATGGCGCGAATCTGGTGACGGAGCTGGGAAGTGTTCTTCCGGTTGAAATCCGTGCGGCGTTTTTCCTGGCGTACGCGCTTGAGCGCGGAATAAGTATTGGCCATCTTGGCTAAATCAAATCCTTCTAAAGCTTTGAGTTCCAGGATACCGCACCGGGTCCGGTCCCGCAACCGAGGCTTCGACCCGGAGTGGAATTCGGACGGGCGCGAGCTTCTCTATATCGACACGCGCGGCCAGTTTGTTTCAGTGGAAGTTCAAACCGGCCCCGCGTTCCGGGCAGGCGCGCGGCACGTGCTCTTCGGCATCCAGGGCACGGAGACCGAGCCGCTCGACTACCGGCCGGGCTTCGGCTACTCGGTCGCGCCGGATGGCCGGCGCTTCCTGTTCAACATGCGTACGGCGGAGGCGGAAAACGAGCTGACCGTGCTCGGCCGCTGATGCTGCTTAATGCGGCGGGGCCGCGGTGCTCGCCGGCGCCGCGAGATCGATGCCGATGGCCGATCCCGATACCACCATATCCACGCGCCGGTTCTGCTGCCGTCCCGACGGGCTGTCGTTCGAAGCCACCGGATCCGCCTTGCCTAAGCCGATCGCCGTAACCGAATCGGCCGGGACCGCTTGCTGCACCAGATAATCGCGCACGGCCTGGGCGCGCTGCTCGGAGAGCTTCTGGTTGTACTCGTCGCTTCCGATGGCGTCGGTGTGGCCTTCCAACTGAATCTTGAGGCCGGGGTAGGCCAGCAGGATTCCCGATACCTTGGCCATTTTTTCTCGGGCGCCCGGCTTGAGCGTGTATTTATTGAAATCGAAGAGCACGTCGGAGATATTCACGACCAGGCCGCGGGCGGTCTCGCGCGTTTCGAGGATCAGGTTCAACTGCTGGCGCAGGCGTTCCCGGAGCTCGGCCTTCTCTGTCTCGGCTTTCTGCCGTTCCGCGTCGGCTTGCTGGCGCTGGGCCTCGGCTTGTTGGGCCGCCAGGCGGGCCTGCTCGGCCTGCGCCGTCAGGACGTTCTGCTGTTCCAGGGCCGCGGCGCGCGCGGCTTCGGCGGCGGCTTGTTCCTGGGCGGCGCGGGCGGCTGCCGCTTCGGCCGTCCTCTGCTGGGCTTCAGCCGTTCGCTGCTGGGCTTCGGCCTGGGCGCGGCGTTCCTGATCGAGCCGCGATTGCTCGGCGGCGGCCTGCGCGGCGGCGTGTTCGGCGGCCTGCTCGTCGTCCTGAATCTTCTTTACGGTAATGATGCGGGCATCCTCGGCCGTTTGGGCCGCTTCCCGCGCATTGGTCTCGGAACGCTTGCGATCGTGGCTGCGGTCCAGAAAGTCGCGGGCGTTCTGCAAATCGATATTGGCCTTCTGCATGGTGTCGGCGGCGTAGCGGTCGGCGCCGGCTATGCGGGCGATCTCCACTGCATTTTCGGCCTCGGCGAGCTGGAGGGGACCCTTGGGATCGATCTTGACGGGCGTGTACTTACCACGATCCACTACGTATATTCCGCGCTGCAGGAGCTCATATTTCGCGTCCACCTGCTCGATCGTCCCGGTGGTGTCGTTGCGGACGAAATTCTCCGCCACTACGACGTCGCTCGGCTGCGTCACCGCGAAATAAGGCTCGGCCGTGACGATCAGGCCGAAACTCTGTAAGTCGGTGGTCGAGAGCAGATCGGCGTGATCGCCTTGGAGCACAACTTCCCCGAGGTTGGTGGCGCGCCCTTCGGGGGTAACGGCCCACAGCACGAAGGTCAGGTACTCGGGGCCGTACTGGCCGGCCCCGGACATATGTTCCAGGTGAGTCTCGACCTTGGTCGATCCGAGGCGGCTTTCCACCTTGGCTTCGCCCTTGGCCGTAGGCATTAACTCGGTGCCGCGGAAATCGACATGGGTGGTTCCCGAGCGGTGATTATAATTGATGGCTTTGGTCGTGCGGGATACAACCGTTACCCGGTAAATCGGCACCGGCTGCCCCGCCGGCGGTGGGGCTTGAGGTTGTGCCGCCAGCACCCCCAGCGACATGCATAACAGAACAGTAAATCTCATGTAAGATTGTATCCTCCCGCAGGCTTTCGAGCACGTAACAACCCAGTGGTGGATTCTTAACGTTCGGCGCTACTCGACCTTACCGTAAGAGTTCCACCGGCGGTTTGACAACGGGCCAGACCGGCTCGTACAATCTGCCTTCGAGTTTGCCAAGGCGTAGCGGATACCAAAGGAGGCCTGCGAATGAGAGTGGTCGGAGTGGATATCGGAACAACCGGCCTGAAAATGGGTGTGTACGAAGAGCGGGACGGGGGACTCGAGCCGATCGCCCAGTTCGCTCTGACGTACGGCATCAACACTTATAATAACGGCCAGTTCAGCGATATCGAGCCGGAGAAATGGCAGGCCGCCTTTGCCGCCGGCTGCCGCGAGCTCGAGAGCTTCCTGGGCGAAGTGGATGCCATCGGCATTTCGGGCACCACCCCCGGCCTGACCGCCATGGATGCCGGAGGCGCCGCGCTCTATCCCGCCATCCACATGCTCGATCAGCGCTCGCGCGTGCAGGCGGCCGAGATCATCGGCAAGATCGGTTTGCGGCGGCTCCTGGAGGAGACGGGCAACATGCCGGTGCCGGGCGGCTGTTCGCTGGCCAGCATTCTCTGGCTGCGCGACGCGTGTCCGGAAGTGTTCGCCAAAGCGGCCTGCTTCGGCCACACCAATACTTTTTTCGCCAAGTGGCTAACCGGCGAATTCGCCATCGACCCTTCCTCGGCTTCTCTTTCCGCCCTGTACAACACCGCCCGCAACGACCTGACCTGGAACGAGGAAATCTGCCACGCGTTCTGCATCGCGACGGCCCGCCTTCCGCGCGTGATGCTCGGCTATGAGAGCCCCGGGCGCATGCGCGGCGAGATCGCGAGAAGGCTAGGCTTTCATCGCGAGCCGGCCGTGATCATCGGCGGCAACGACGCCGTGCTGGCCGCCTATTCCATCGGCATCAAAGAACCCGGAGATTACGTGGACGTCAATGGAACCTGCGAGATCAGCATGATCTGTCTCGATAAGTGCCATTTCTCCACTAAGTACAACATACGCGCTCACGTAATTCCGGACCGCTGGGTCACGTTGTATGTCATGAACGCGGAGGGCGCGGCGTTCGAATGGTTCCGTGGCGTGTTTTGCAGCGAGATGAGTTACGGCGATTACTATCAGGGCTTCATGCCGAAGGCGGTGGATGACTGGGTGAACCGCGAAAGTACCGTCACTTACACGCCATACCTGATGGGATCGCGATATACGCTCACGCCGCTCAAGGCTGAGTTCCTGGGCATGACTCCGGAGACCACCCGCGAGGAACTCATGGCCGCGATGGTGCGGGGCTTGGCCGAGTATCAGCGCGAACACCTCAAGGAGATCTCGCTGGTCCAGCCCATCAAGCCGCTGGTGCGCGTCACCGGCGGGGCCGCCAATCCTTCGCTGCTGAATGCCAAGAAGAAATGGATGCTGCCCGGGGTGGAGTACGTGTTCGAAGAGCAATCGTCCATGAAGGGCGCTGCCATGCTGGCCTTGAAGAATCTGATCGAGGCTCAATGACAGAGGCATCCAGGAGAAACTTATATCTCGGCGGAGCGCTCGCGCTCATGGCCGCCGAGTGCATCCTGCTCGCCTCCGGAAACGGCAAGCTGCCGGTATCGGGGCTGGCGCTGTTCGTGATGTTCTACGCGTTCTCTGCGACCGTCAAACTTACTAAGACACTGAGCGGGCTGTCATTTACTTTTCTGATCTTCGCGTATGTCACCCTTGCCATGTACTTCCCGTACATGTTCACGAACTGGGGCTTCAACACGAATATCCTAATTGTCCCCTCGGTGCAGCTCATCATGTTCGGGATGGGCACCAAGCTCAGCCTGGCGGATTTCGCGCGCGAATTCAAACACCCGCTCAAGATCGTCCTGGGCACCGTGTTGGGCTTCGTGCTGATGCCTCTGGCGGGCCTCGCGATCATTCACGTCTATCATTTCCCGCCGGCCGTGGCCGCCGGTATCATCCTGATCGGCGTGTGTCCGACCGGCGCCGCCTCGAACGTGATGACTTATCTGGCGCGCGGCAACCTGGCGCTGGCCCTGAGCGTCACCATGCTGGCGACCCTGGTAGCTCCCTTCACGACGCCGCTCATGATGCAGTTGTTCGCCGGCCGGCTGATCGCGGTCGATACTGTCGGCATGATGATCGGCATTCTGAACATGGTCATCGTGCCGGTGGCCGCCGGCCTGATCTGCAACAAGATTCTGTACGGCAATATTGCCTGGTTCAAGCAGGCCGCCAACCTGACGGCCCTGGCGCTGGCCGGTTTCCTGGCGGGCATCGCGCTGGTGTTCGTGCCGTTCGCGGCGACGGTGAAATCCCTGCAATCCGGCCTGGTGCTGGTGCTGTGGGCGGTGGCGGCGGTCTCGTTCACCAAGATGATGGTGGATCGCGCGGGCGGTCCCGAAAACTGGATGGAGATGGTGCTGCCCAAGCTGTCGCTGGTTTCGATCATGCTGTACATCGTGATCGTGGCGGCGCACAGCCGGGACACGCTGCTGACGATCGGCCCGGCGCTGTTTCTGGCGACCATCGCGCACAATTTTCTGGGCTTCGTGCTGGGCTACGGATGCGCAAAGGCGCTGCGCCTGAACGATGCGGACGTGCGTGCCTTTACGATCCAGGTGGGCTTGAAGAACGCCGGAGTGGGCGTGGGGCTAGCTTACGACGTTCTGAAGAGCGAGGCCGCCGCGCTGGCCTCGCTGATTTTCGGCACCTGGATGAACGTTTCCGGCTCGGCCCTGGCGAACTACTGGCGGCAGCGGCCCCCGCGCGAAACGGTGTAGGCCGCCCCATGCGCGAGGCGCGTCCGATTCTGAGCCGCGACCGTGAGGGAGCCGGTTGCCGCACGCTCCGATCAAGGCTGGTGGTACTCGAATACGGACAGTGCGGTACCCTGCTCGGCGATGACGTACTGAATGGCCGCTGAGACGTGCTCCGGCTTCCACAGCCATCGCGTGCTGCCGTGGCGCGCCCATCGTTTACGCGCCGGCTGGTCTAGCCTCATCCGATTGAGGCGGCGGCTGCCGTAAGTTTTGAAATCGTTCAGGATCCGCCCCGGCGGCACCTCCGCCTCTACCACGGTGTGCACATGATTGGTTCGCACATGAGCCGCCAGCAGAGTCCAGCCACGATGCGCACACACGTGCTGAATCGCTTCCAACACCGCGTCGCGCCTGACCGGGTCCAGGTGATACGGAGACTGATCCATACGTTCCTCCTCGGCCTTGCTGCGCTGGCGGTCTTCCTCCAGGGTCGGAGTCCCAGGCACATTGTGCTTGCGATCGACCGAACCCGTCTCGCCGCCGTGCAGATGGCATCCGTAGCAGGCAAACGTAATCGGATAGGTCATCGTCACAAGCACCGCTCCCTGACGGTCGCGGCTCCGATTGCGGTGTCACACTTCAGGTGGCGAGTCCTACAGTTTCAAACCCGCCGGAAGGTAGCGCTTCTTATACGGATATCGCTTCTTGAACTCGGCGAAATCCACGGAAATCCCCAGGCCCGGTCCCTCCGGCAGGGGCATCTTGCCGTCCTTCTGCAACTGCGGGAAATGCCCGCCGGTCAGTTGCAGGTAAAGGTCCTCGTCGGCGGCCTCCCACTCGTGCACCAGGAAGTTGCGGCACACCGACATGGCGGCCATGGAAGCCACGTGGGCAATCGGCCCGGCACACTGGTGCGGCGCCACCTCGACGCCGAAAGTGTCCGCCATGGCGGCGATTTTGCGGATCTCCGTGATGCCCCCGGCGTGCAGCACATCGGGCTGGATGATGGATGCGCCCCTCTGTTCGAACAGCTCCAGAAACTCGTAGCGCGTGAACAGCCCCTCGCCGGTCGCGATGGGCACGGGCGAGTGCGCCGCCACCTCGCCCAGGTTGCGCGGCGATTCGCGCAGAACCGGCTCCTCGATCCACAGCGGCTTGTAGGGAGCCAGGGCCTCGGCCAGTTCGATGGCCGAGCGTATGCTGAAGGTCTCGCTGGCTTCAAGCGCGAGGTCCATCGAGTTGCCGATGGCCTCACGCACGGCGGCGATTTCTTTCACCGACTGCGCCACGCGGTCCTTTTCGCTGGCGTCGCCCCTGGGCAGCGACCACTTCACGGCCGTCCAACCCTTGGCGCGCGTCTGGCGGGCCAACTCGGCGAAGTTCTCAGGCGTGCGCCGTTCACCCGTAATTGAGGCATCCCAGTGCGTGTGGTAGGCCCGCAGCGCCGGCTGCAGAGGCCCTTCGATCAGGCGGTACACCGGCATGTTGAGGCGCTTGCCGGCGATGTCCCAGAGCGCGATATCCAGCGCCGAGAGCGCCGTCATGGCAGGCGGGCCGTTGCGCCAGCGCGAGAGCAGGTAGTAGCTGCGGTTCCAATGCTCCTCGATGCCGGCGGGGTCGCGCCCCACGTAGCTCTCTTCGAGCCACCGCAGCTCGTTTTCTACGGCGTCCTCGCGGCCCTCGAGCGTGCCTTCGCCGAGACCGGTGATGCCGGCGTCCGTCTTGACCTCCACGAAGAGCAGGTCGCGCCAGCGCAGGGTAACTTTGTGAATGTCGAATCCGGTAATCTTCACCTTGCCGGGAGCTTCTGCGGCAAGCGCGGGCAGCGAAGCCAGCCCTCCGGCCAAACCCGCTAGCCAGCTACGGCGCGTCACTGTATTCATGGTTTTCATGTCCTCACCAAACGGATAGTATAATTCGGGGCACACGCCGAAGGCGCCCGGCTATGCCCCTGGCAGAAACAGCGGCCGGATGTGCCGCTCGAAGATATTGGCCGTCACGTTACGGGCCACGGCGTCCTCGAATTTCACCAGCAGATCGAGATACCGTGCGCCCATGTGCGCGGCCACCTTGTAGCCCACGTGCAACAACTGGCGCAGGTCGGGATTGAAGTTCGGGCAGGCGCGGTCGTGCCGCAGAGCCGCCACAAACCGCTCGGAGGACCAGTGGCGCACTTCCTCGACCGGCGGCAGCGCGGCGGGGTCTATATCGATCACGCTGGCATAAGGCGCGCAGAGGGCCTTGCGCGCGGCGTAGGCCTCGGCATAAATCTCGCGGGCCGCCTCCAGCCCTTCGCCTCCGCTTTCGGCCAGCCCGGCGATCTCTTCCAGCCACGTGGTCCCGGCGGTTTTGACATGCACGCCGGCATCGAACTTCCGGAGGGTGTCGTGAATGGCGCGGTAGATGGAAAATTTGTCGCTGCCCGAATGCACGCTCAATTTCAGGTTCGCGGGCAAGCCATACTCGCGGATGGCGAAGGCCACGGCGGCCACGTCGCCCGCGAACTCGCGGCGGAAAACTTCGGGATCGCCCACGTAATCCACGCCCTTGTTGAAGCGGCCGGTGAATTTCGGCGCGATGGTCTGGGCCGGGATTCCCTGGTCCGCGATGGCCGCCAGGATGATGAGCAGCTCCGGCGGCGTCTGCGGTTCGGCGGTCTCGTCCATGGAGACTTCCGTAATGAACTGCCCCTTGCCCTTGAGCTTCTCGATGTGCCGGTAGATTTCGCCGGCCTCTTCCACGGCGCGAAGATATTGCGAGGCCACCTTGCGGACAAACGCGCCATCGATGGGAAAAGGCGCCGCGATGCCCGGGATGCTCACGTTCCGGCACAGCTCCGGGTGGCGCGAAACGAAGGCATCCACGGCGGCGGGAGCGGCGGATTTACCGATCCAATCGGCCACGTCGAGGGTGAAGAAATCGCTCGATTCGAGGAAGCGGTCCACGGTCGCGAGGTTGATGTGATCGGCGTCCACGTGGTACGCCGCGGTCCAGCCGAGCCGCTCGACGGCGGCCCGCGCTGCCGCGCGAACGCTCGAGGGTTCGGAACCGACGATCAGGTGTTCGCGGTTCGATTTGTTCCACACCGGCACCACATCCACGCCGCGCTCCGCGGCCATCGCGCAGGCCCGCAGTTGCGCCGCCGCCTGATGGGCGAAGCGGTCGCCCACGCCGATCGAGTACTTGCCGATCGTCAATCCATCGTGCATGTGAATCGCTGACCTCCGAAGAACGATGATAGGTCACCGCGGAGGTGCCTGGCCACGCGGGAAGCGGCGAATTTCCCTTACGCTCCGGCGCCTGTTACCATTTCTGCATGACACGCCGTCAAGTCCTGGCGCTCGCCGGGGCCACGTTGGCCCGCGCTGCCCGCCGTCTCCCCGCTAACCAGCATGTGAAATGGGGACTGGGATCCAACCTGTGGAATTACTTCCCGCATGTGCCTCTCACCGACATTCTCGATGTTATGCGAGACACCGGGTTCATTGGATTGCGTTTGACCCAGTTCCCCCAGATTCTTAAGACTTACGACATCACCCCCGCTCAGATTGCCAACGAAGCCGAGAAGCGGGGCTGCCACATCGTGACCATCTCGTTCAACGGTCCGGCGCACGATGCCGCCCGCCACGCCGAGGTGATCCAGAACGCCAAGCAGGCCATGAGCTTCCTCAAGGAGCTCGGGGCCAATCACCTGGTGGTGTTCTCGCCGGATCGCCGATTCGCGGGAGCGCCGCGCGCCTTCGAGAATATGTGCGAATGCTACAACCAGCTCGGCCAGGCCGCGCGCGAGATGGGCTTCTACGCCGGGCTGCACAATCACATGGGACAGATCGTGCAGAATCCCGACGAAATCGACCGGTGCATGGCACTAACTAAGCCGGACCTGTTCTACTTCTCGCCCGATACCGCCCACCTGCACCTGGCCG
This sequence comes from uncultured Solibacteraceae bacterium, assembly GCA_964427655.1. Classification (GTDB taxonomy): domain Bacteria; phylum Acidobacteriota; class Terriglobia; order Bryobacterales; family Bryobacteraceae; genus CAVQNQ01. The sequence continues at coordinate 11,931 of CAYRWE010000063.1, forward strand.
GCTGCGACGTGGTGAAAACTCTCAGTAAGTACCGCCGCAGGCTGATGATGGCCGATTACAAAGACGCCCGCCGCCTGCCGGATGCCGTGCCCGACAAGTTCAGCCGCGAGAGCATCTTCGACCTGGGCGACGGCGAGATCGATTTCCCGGGCTGCCATGGCGTGTTGAAGTCGATCGCCTTCGACGGATGGCTGATCGTCGATCTGGATATCGCCCGCAACGGCCCGCGCGCCAGCTACGAGCGCAGCGGCGATTACGTGGTCAGGAAACTGGAGCCCGTATATGTTTAACCCGCTGGTGCCCGAGATCACGCGGCGCACGCTGCTCCAGGCTGCCGCCGCGCTACCGTTAGCCTCCTCCGGCACGCGGATTCTCGATCCCCACGTCCACGTGTGGAAACACGATCCGGCTTTCCCGTTCGCCGAGGGCGCCAAGGTGCCGGAGCGCGATGCCACGCCGGAAACGCTGCTCGAGCTGATGAAAGCCAACGGCGTCTCCCGGACGGTGATCATCCAGGTGATTCACTACCGCTACGACAATCGCTACCTGGCCGGCGTTTTGAAGCGCTACCGCGGCACGTTTCAAGGGGTCTGCCGTGTGGACCCGCTCGATCCCGCGGCCCCCGACCATCTTTCCGCCCTCACCGAAGAGGGATTTCGCGGCGTCAGGATCAGCCCCTCGGGCGAGGCTTCGGGCGACTGGTTCCATGGGCCGCTGATGCCGCCGCTGTGGAAGAGGTGCCATGAACTGAAGGTGCCTATGACGGTGCTGGCGCCGATTACGCGGATGCCGGAAGTCGCGCTGCTACTCGAGAAGCTGCCGGACCTTACGGTGGTGATCGACCACATGGCGGATTGCCCGATCGATCGGCCGGCGGAGCTGGAAAAACTGATCGCGCTGAAGCGCTATCCGAACCTGTTCGTCAAGATCTCGCATACCTGGCAGATTTCGCGCCAGCCCTACCCATGGCCGGACGCGCAGCAGTACGTGAAGCGCCTCTACGATGCGTACGGGCCTCAGCGGCTGATGTGGGCGACGGACTGGCCCATTGTGGAAGGCTGGTCGACTTACGCGAGGGCGCTCAGCGTGGTGCGGGACGAGATGAAATTCCTAAACGCGGACGACCGCGGTTGGATCCTGAACAAGACCATTGAGCGCGTCTGGCCGTTTCCGGCATAGGAGCGGGGAGCGGTAGGACGCGCCGTGCGTCTCAGAGGCCGTTGCGCCGCCACGGCGATCCACGGGGTACTTCCCCGGTGGGGCGACGCGGGCCGGTCTTGCGGGCTTCGGCTCTGCGCGCTTCGGCCAGGGCGCGGGCCGCGGCGTGTTCGCGCATGTCGTCCTCGGTGAGTTCGTGGGACCCTTCGAGACCCTTCTCGAGATCGGCCGCCAGCTTCTGCGCGCCCAGGCTGGGTCCTTCCTGAATTCCAATTCGGTGCGTCAGAAAAAGCGCGAGATCGGCCGAAATCAGAAGATGCCGTGTGGTCTCACCCTTGGTGACAACATCGAAACGGAAGATCCGTGCGTTGCGCTGCTGGTCGAAGCCCATGTACCGAAATTCCAAGGCTACCCCCTAATGTTCGCGCTCTGCCCGCCTTCGGCAGGACGGCTGACGGTCTTGACGTTACTCAGGCGACGCTAAAGGGCGGTCCGGCGCGGTCTAGTTCGCGGCAGTCACCAAATCGCCTGCCGCCCGCGCGTCGGGTTCGCCGATGGTTCCAACCTGCGCCCGCCCGGCGGCCTTCCCGCGCCGCTTCTCAATGCGGAGCGATTCTGTTTGTCGTTTCCGAAACTGTGCGCGAGAACCCGTGGGCAAGGGCCATCGATCAAAACGCGGCCGGCCCAAGAACCGGCCGCGGAGTTCAAAAAAACCGATTCTACCAGCGCGAATCGCGCCGGGGCCGCGCGCCACCGCCGCCGCCGCTGCCTCCACGCCCGCCGCGAAACCCGCCGCCGCCGCCGCCCTGGGGCTTGGGCCGCGCTTCGTTGACGTTCAGACTGCGGCCGTCCAGATCGACGCCATTGAGGGCCGCGATCGCCTTATCCGCCTCGGCGGAATCGGTCATTTCGACAAACGCGAAGCCGCGCGAACGGCCCGTGTCGCGATCCGTCACCACGTTGACACGCTCCACGTTGCCATAGGGCTCGAACAACGCCCGGATGGAGGACTCGGTGGCTGAGAAATCAAGGTTTCCTACGAAGATGTTCTTCAAGAGGTACTTCTCTTTCTGTCTTTCAAATCCGCGGGCTGGACCAGGCAGGAAGGAGCCGCGCCGAGTTCTCGCAGGACTTTCAAAAGGCTCTTCCACTCTAGCACGGTCCCTGGCCGAAATCCAGGGCTGTCAACGGGGACAAGTTGCCCATCCGACGCCCGCCGCAGCGGTCGTTCGGGCGCCCGCCGGATGCTATGATGCCGGTTTATGCGCGACGTCTCGGTGGGCATAGTCGGTCTCGGCAACATCGGTTCGGGCACGTTGAAGATCCTGGCGGAAAACGCCCCTCAGATCGCTCTCAAGCTCGGTTTCAATCTGCGAGTCGCGGCCGTCTGCGATTTGTTGGTCGATTCCAAGCCCATGCCCGAGCAACTGGGGCCGGTCTTCAAGACCACGGACTGGCGCCAATTGCTGGAATATCCGGGCGTGGATATCGTGGTCGAGCTGGTGGGTGGCACCACGGTGGCCGCCCAGATCATCGAAAGCGCCATCGCCGCCGGCAAGTCCGTGGTCACCGCCAACAAGGAATTGATGGCACTGCGCGGGGCAGAGATCTGGGAGCGGGCCATCGCCGCCGGAACCAATATCGCCATGGAAGCCAGCGTGGCGGGCGGGATCCCCATTCACGCCGTGCTGCGCGAGGGCATCTCCGGCGACCGCGTGGTGGCGCTCTACGGCATCCTCAACGGCACCAGCAACTACATTCTCACCGAGATGGAGCAGCACGGCTCGCCGCTCGAATCCGTGCTGGCCGAGGCCCAGCGGCTGGGATACGCCGAGGCCAATCCGAGCAACGATATCGATGGTTTCGACGCGCGCTCGAAGCTGGCCATTCTCTCGGCCCTGGCGTTCGGCGAGAAGATCACCCCGAAGGATATTTTCACCGAAGGAATCCGGCGCCTCTCGCCCCTGGATTTCCAATACGCCCATCGCCTGGGCCACACCATCCGCTCGCTGTGCGCGGCTCGCCAGACGCCCGAAGGGCTGATCCTGTCGGTGCGCCCGGCGCTGATTCCGCAGACCGCCATTCTGGCCAGCGTGCGCCACTCCTACAACGCCATCTGGGTGCAGGGATTCTACGGCGAGGACACCTTTTATTACGGCCGGGGCGCTGGCCCACGGCCCACAGGCGTGGCGGTAGTGAGCGACTTGATGCGCGTGGCGCGAGAAATTCTGGGCGGCAGCCCCACGCGCGTTTCGCCTTTTGCGCATCAGCGCCTGGGCGAATATAAGCCCATCCCGGTGACGCTTCAGAAGCGCTCCTACTACGTGCGCTTCCGGGTGGTCGATCAGCCCGGCATCATCGCGGCGCTCTCCGGCATTCTGGCGGCCAAACACATCGGCATCGAGGCCGTCCTGCAACTGCCGCACGAGAACAAACTGGATCTGCCCTTCGTCATCACCCTCGAGCCCACCACGGAGGAAGCCGTCCGCCAGGCCGCCGCGGAAATGTCCGAGCTCGAATTTCTGCTGGAACCGCCGCTGGTGTTGCCCATGGAGCCGCCGCTGTAGCGCGGCGACGGCGGTCGTCACGTGCCGCTAGTGCGAGATCGAAATGCCCACTTCGAGCTGATTGGCGGGCGACATGGCGGAATTCGAATCGAACGTCCTCCCCGCCCAGCGCGTGTAGCGGACCTCCGGCGTGATCCGGATACCGAAGTCGTCGATGAACTGGAAGCCCACTCCTACCACGACGCCCAGCAGGTTCTTCTTGGAAGCGCCCAAAGGAGTTCGCGTGGTGGTGGTCGTCCCGTTGAGCGTGGTATCGGTGGTGGTGCGGATGTTGCTGATGAAGCGGTCCGTCGCCCCTCCCGCGACGAACAGATGCGAAAGCAGTCCGGAGGAGCGTACGCCTTTATGCCGCACCATCAGGGGAAGATCCCACAGGCGGGCGTTGGTGCTCTGGACGCCGCTCTGGTGCGTGCGGTCGTCGGTGGCCGTCTCCGGGTTGTCGACGCCCCAGTAGGCGTCGATATTCTGCGTGAAGCGAAGCTGGCTGAAAAGGCCTTCCACCACAAAAGACGTGCGGGGTCCCAGGGTGTACTCGACCGTCGCGCCACCGCTGTAGAAGGGGGATGTGGATCCGGTGTTGTAGTCGAAGTCATACGCCTGGTTGGAGACGTAGGAAGTCGACATAGTCTCATTGCTTCCCATAATGCTCATCGAGCGCATGGGGAAGAAGCGTGCGTGCAGTCCGACCGCGACGCGCCGCAGATGGACCGTACTTTCCCCGGTTCCATCCGCCTGAGAGGCGGGCGGCGGCGTTTGCGCATGGAGAGCCGGCGCCGTCCACCAGATGAGAGCACAAAAAAACGTTGCGGCGCACCAGCCGCTGATCGGTCGTATCATTAGTTCCTCGGATAAACTATTGTAGACGGCCCGGGTCCATCGGTCGTTTCAGATGCTGAGTTTGCAAGTAACGCGGGCGATTCTTCGCGCGTCGGAAGCATTTCCGTCGCGAGTATCGGTGCGGCCATTTGCGTCGAGAGTATCATAAAAGTTTATTAAAGGATGCCAACACTCTAAATGCGTCTAAAGCTATATCGCTGCTTTGCCCTTTTGCTGCCCGCGGCGGCACTCCTGTTCGCCCAATCCGAAATGGCCACGCTACTTGGGATTGTAACGGATACCGGAGGCACACCGGTTGCGAATGCCACCCTGGCGGTCATCGACGCGGATACGGGCGTTACGATGCGTCAGGTGCCGACGGCCAAGGATGGCACCTATGAAATCCCCTACCTGAAACCTGGCACGTACCGATTGACCATCAATGAAGACCGTTTCGAGAGTTTTGTCATGGAAGGGATACGGCTCGAAATCGGGAAGAGCCAGCGCGTGGACGTCAAGTTGAAGGCCCTCGCGCCCAGGCCCAATCCGGACGAGCCGGCGCCCCCGCCGACGCCCGAGGCGGCCCCGGTCGGCCAGCCGCGCCGCGAGACCGTGAGCAACCCCGTGGATTACAAAACCAAGTGGCTGGATACTCCCCTGGTCGAGTTTCACCCGTCCATACTCCCCCTGTTGACGACGGCCCCCGCGGTCGAGGGCGACACGCTGGCCTTTCCCGCGCAAAGCCAAATCGCCCCGCCGCCCCCTCAACCCAACACTCCCTACGTCCAAATCAATCCCTCCCTCATCGTGATATCCGGTATCTCGAACCGCAACCAGCAGACTTACGATCTGGATGGCGTAGCGCAGGATTCCACTCCGCCCATCCCCGGGCCGGCTTCCCTCGATACCGTCGAGGTCTCGATCGCCAACCCCAGCGTGGAGAGTTCGCGGCCCGTGAACTTCATTATGGTAACCCGTCGCGGCAGCCAGGCGTTCCACGGCTGGGGTTATTACAAGCTGGAATCGTCCAAGTGGGACGCGCAGCCCTTTTTCGATCCCTCTCCGGTCTCATACCGGGCCAAGGAAGAGGGTGGCAATATGACCGGGCCGATCATCCCGGGGACGACCTATTTCTCCGGCGGTATCGAGTACCAGAAGACGCCCTACGACGAAAACCTGTTCGCGAACGTTCCCACCGCACAGATGCGCAGCGGCGATTTGAGCCAGTTTCTCAATTCGGCGACCGCTCCCAACGGAACGATAGTGGTCATCAAGGACCCCCGCACCGGGCTTCCTTTTCCCAATAACCAGATCACCGGCGGGCGAATCACCGGCGTCTCTTCCAAGTATTTGAGCTACTATCCTCCGCCCACCCTGGGAGACGCCAACACGTTCGTCAACAATTACTCCTGGCTGCAACCGGATGCCTCGAGCATTTATAACGGGAGCTGGCCGTTCGCGCGCATCGATCAGCGGATGTGGCACGGCAACCAGGCGTTCTTCGAGTGGATGCAGAACGACACGGCCACCCTGGCGCCGGGCAACATCGGCGAGCAATTCAATTCCACGCAGTCGCCGCGCTTCCGGACGTGGGTCGTTTCCGACGTCCAGGCCTTTTCGCCGGAATTGGTGAACCACTTCAAATTGTCGCAAACGGGAACCCGGATCACCCAGGGCGAGTCGGAAGCTAAGCTGGCGACGCCGGGGACCGGCGATTCTTTCGACGGCACGATCGGTCTCGAGGGCGTCAACCCCTATGCGTACTCCGCACAGGGTTTCCCGGCGCTTTCCATCACCGGGCTGACCAGCCTCGGCATGGCTTACGGAGGCGGCTACGCGTCCGACGTCGCGGAGACCGACAAAGTGACCACCGTCGAAGATTCGGTCACATGGTCGCGCGGCCGGCACAGCATCAAAGCGGGGGCGCAGTATTTTCGCATGGGCTGGCTGGAGGACACGATCCCGCAGTGCGTCTACGGTGCTTTCTCCTTTACCGGCCAATTCACCGGCTCGGCATACGCGGATTTCCTGCTGGGGCTTCCGGCCACCAGCACGCGCTGCGACGTTAAGATCGGCCGGCAGATCCGCGAGAATCAGACGGGAGCTTTTGTGGCCGATTCGTTCCGCGTCTCTTCACGCCTGACTCTGAATTACGGGGTGCGCTGGGATTACTACCAGGCGCCCGTCTATGTCGATGGCTACATGGCCAACTGGAATCCGCAGAAGGACGTGGTCTACGTGGCTCCCGGCACCATCACTTCGGTGAGCCCCTACTTCACCAATACGATCAAGGTGGCGGTCGGCCCGGTGGTTCCCAAAGCCAAGACCACCAACTATCGTCCCCGCGTGGGCGCGGCGTACCAGCTCGCCAATAACCTGGTGTTGCGCGGCGGATTCGGCGAGTATACCGAGAACGAAGGCTTGGGACCCCACAGCAGCGAGTTGAATCCGACCAATCCCTGGGACCTAACCGAGACGTACAACAACACCATCTCGCACGGCCTGGTGGCGCTGACGTTCCCGAATCCTTTTCCAGCCAGTCCGTCGCCTCTAATGGCAAGCCAGAGCGTGACCGCGCTGCCTTCCACATACGATGAAGGAGTGATCAAGCAGTACAACGGCACCATCGAGCGGACTACTCGCGGCCTGGTCACCAGCGTTTCCTATATCGGGTCGCGCGGCACGGGGCTGAATTACACTCTCAACGTCGATAAGCCGCGCGCCAGCACTACGCCGTTCACCGTTTCGAGGCTGCCCTACCCCGAGTATGCCGCCGCCTACGAAACGCGCACCGATGGCCAGTGGCATTACGATTCCGTGGTGGCCGCCGCGCGCCGCCGAGCCGGACCCGTGCTGCTCGACACGAGCTTCACCTGGGCCAACAACGACAGCAATTACGCCAACACCACCGACCCTTACAACGTGACCGACCACTGGACCCGCGATGCCGAAGACCGGCGCCTGTACTTCGTCGCCAGTGCCATGTGGACCCTGCCCTTCGGCAAGGGGCATCGCTTCCTGAACCAGGGCGGAGCCGTCATGGATCGCATCGCCAACGGCTGGACCCTGGCGGCCATGGGCACGATCGCCTCGGGGCAGTATTACTCGCCGTTCTTCACTGGGCCCGACCCGGCCAACGCCAGCCCGGGCTTCGTCACGCAGTTGCCCGATTGCGTCGGCAACCCCAACACCGGCGCCAAGACCATCAACCAGTGGTTCAATCCATCGGCGTTCGCCGTGCCATCCACTAATGCCGGCCGCTACGGCAGTTGCGGCATGAACATCCTGGAGGGCTACCCGATTCACGTGGCCCACGCCAGCCTGGCCAAGCGCGTCTTGCTCACCGACAGATTCAGCGCCGTGTTCAGCGCGCAGGTTTCGAACATCACCAACACGCCGCACTTCAGCTTCCCCAACAACAACATCTCCACCCCCAGCCCGGGGATGTTCATGCCGTCGTCCCTGATGGACCCCGGCAGCCCCGAGAAGCAGGGCTACCGGCAGATCGATCTCAAGCTTCGCGTGGACTTCTGAGCGGGGCGGGGAAGCGCTCCGCCACCAGGCGCAGGGCCGCGGCTTTATCCGGGAGGCGGCCTTCGAGCTGCGCGTCCTCCACAGCCGCCAGTATTTCCGAGAAAACCGGGCCGGGCGTGTATCCGGCGGCGATCAGGTCCGCGCCCGTCACCAGGGGCGCCGGCTTGAGGTGCTCCGCGGAAAACTCGCCGAGCTTCGCGCGCACGAATTCGTAGCTCTCCAGCCGGCGGTTGCTCGAGAGCACGTCCAGGCGGTGCAGCTCCAGGTGCTCCTCGAAAGCCGGCAGGCGCAGGAAGCGCTTCAGGGTGCTTTCCTTCATCCGCGGCACGTCCTTGAAGCGCATGTGATTGGCCACCAGCGCCAGCACCTGTTCGGTCTCGTGCCGCGAAAAGCGCAGCCGGTCCAGAATGCCCTGGGCCAGGCGCACGCCTTCCTCCACGTGGCCATCGAAGCGGATGCGCTCGGCCACACGGAAGGTAGGCGGCTTGCCCACGTCGTGCAGCAGCGCGCCCAGCGCCAACGTGGCGGTGGGGTGTTCGAGCTGCTCGAGCAGCAGCAGGGTATGCACCCACACATCGCCTTCGGGGTGATACTCGGGCGGCTGCCCGACGCCCTTCATGGCGGCCACCTCGGGCAGCAGCTCCTGGAGCAGGCCGGTCGAATCCAGCAGCTCGAAGCCCCGCCGCGCGCCGCCTTCGGTCAGGATGCGCACCAGCTCGTCGCGCACGCGCTCGGCCGCGACCTTGCGAATCGATGCGCGATGCCGCCGAATAGCCTCCAGGGTAGCGGGCTCGATGGCGAAGCCGAGCCGCGCGGCGAAGCGCACCGCGCGCAGCAACCGCAGATGGTCTTCCGCGAAGCGCGTGCCGGGGTCGCCGATGGCGCGCACCAGGCGATCCGCGAGATCCCGGCGGCCATTCACGTAATCCAGCACCTCGTTCGTAGACGGGTCCATGATGAGGCCGTTGATGGTGAAATCGCGCCGCAGCACATCCTCGCGCGGATCGCTTTCGAAACGCACGACGGAGGGTCGGCGGCCATCTTCGTATTGGTGGTCGCTGCGGAAGGTGGCCACTTCCACCTGCGCGTGGCCCTCGCGCACCAGCACCACGCCGAATTGCGCGCCTACCAGGCCGGCGCCGGGGAACAGCTCCAGGATGCGCTCCGGCCGCGCGTCCGTGGAAACGTCGAAATCCTTGGGACCCACCCCCAGCAATACGTCGCGCACCGATCCGCCCACGAGCCATGCCTGGTGGCCGGCTCCGCGGAGCCTCCCGATGACCGCGCGCGCTAGCGCCTCGGCGTCCATAAATCCACCTAATATCATGCTAATATGTTGTTGCCGAACTCCACCCGGAGGCGGGGGAACCAGCAGTTGGGGCGCAGTCCGAATCGGACCGAGTACTTCTAAGCTCTAGCCCGTCAGCTAACCTCGCAGGCATATTTGGAAGCGCCAGTTTCCGGGCGTTCGAGGAGATTTTCAAGTGACCAGCGAACAGCGTCCTCAGGTGGTTAAGGTCGTAGTGGCCACCACCGTCATGCTGTCGTTCATTTCCTTCTGGCGCGCGGCGGCCATTGTCCTCAGCGATCTGGCTTCGTCGGCGTACTACGTAGGCGGCATCGCCGAACAGGCCATCGGGAAAGCGGCTCCCTGGTTCATCCTGGCGATCATGCTGTTCTCCTACGCGGTGCGCGCCATCTACATCGAAAGCTGTTCGATGT
>CAYRWE010000064.1:0-21710 GCA_964427655.1 uncultured Solibacteraceae bacterium
CGGGCCGAAGTACAAGGCCGTAGTGGTGTATGCGCCGGCGGGGCAGAACTTCATCTGCTTCGAGCCCATGGTTGGGATCACCAATGCCATGAACATGGCGCAAAAGGGGACGTACAAGGAATTGCAGTCGATTCCGCCCGGAGAGAATTGGCAGGAAAGCTTCTGGATCAAGCCGAGCGGGTTCTAGGGGAGTAGGCTGGCGCAGGCCCACCCTGGTGGGAGGCGGATATGCGGCTGATCCCGCTCATCGAACTGATGGTGTGCTGGTTTGCGTGGGGCTATCCGTTCATTCTGCGCGCGCCGCACCGGCAGAGGCGCGCGTCGGTGGCACGGCCTTGGCCTACGTTTACCGGGTTGGCGCTCGAATGCGTGGCGATTCTGCTGGCTTTCGTTTTCCGCCTGCCGCCCGGCTCTCCGCCGGGAGCGGCGCGCCTGGTAGCCTCCATGCTGGTCGCTCCGTTCGCCCCGATCCTGGCATGGGGCGCCGTGCGGCACCTCGGTAAGCAGTTTCGCTTTCAGGCCGGGCTGTACGAGGATCACGAACTAATTCGCACCGGTCCTTACGCGGTGGTGCGGCATCCGATTTATGCTTCTCTGCTGGCGATTCTGGCGGGCACGCTGCTCATCTTCACACCGTGGCCCTGGACGGCGGTTTCGCTGGCGCTTTTCGCGGTGGGCACGGAGATCCGCGTGCGCGCCGAAGACAGGCTGCTCGAATCGCGCTTTGGGGAGGCGTTTCGGGAGTACCGGAGGAAAGTTCCGGCCTACCTGCCGTTCGTGCGATAGTGTGCTTTATGAACTGGCGCACGGGGGCACTTCTGATGGCGTCTCTGGTTTGGGCGGGGCGCGGCATGGCTGCGGATTCGCCAAACCTGGCGGATCAGTATCGCGCGACCGCGGGCAAGCTGATCGACGCCGCCCTGGCCGATCAGGACGGCTACAACCGCCTGGTCTATCTCTGTTACCGCATCGGCAACCGGCTGAGCGGCTCGCCAGCGCTCGAACGCGCCATCGCGTGGTCGGCGGGCGAGATGAAGGCCGCTGGGCTGAGCAACGTGCGCGTGATCCCGGCCAAAGTGCCGCACTGGGTTCGCGGCGCGGAATCGGCCCGCATGCTGGCGCCGGTGGATAAACCGCTGCACATGCTCGGGCTGGGGATGAGCGTGGGAACGCCGCCCGGAGGCATCACGGCGGAAATCGTGGTGGTGGCGAGCTTCGAGGAGCTGGCGCGCCTGGGCCGCGAGAACGTGCAGGGACGCATCGTGCTCTATAACCAGGAGTATCGCGGCTATGGGCAGGGGCGGCCGTACCGCTCGGCGGGCCCTTCGCGAGCTGCGGCGCTGGGCGCGGTGGCCACTCTGGTGCGCTCGGTGACCAGCCTGAACATGCAGATTCCGCACACCGGCGAGATGGAGTACGACGAGAGCCAGCCCAAGATCCCCGCCGCCGCCGTATCGTCCGAAGACGCCATGATGATGGCGCGGCTGAGCGCCGAAGGTCCAGTGCGCGTGCACCTGGAAATGAGCGCCCACATGGAGCCGGATGCCGATAGCGGCGACGTGATCGGCGAGATCCCCGGCCGCGAGCATCCCGAGCAGGTGGTCGTGCTCGGGGGGCACATCGATTCCTGGGACGTGGGGCAGGGCGCGCAGGACGATGGCGCTTCTATCATGGCCTGCCTGGAGGCCGCCGCGATCATGAAGCAGCTGGGGCTGGAGCCGCGGCGCACCATTCGGGTGGTCTTCTGGGTCAACGAAGAGAACGGCAGCCGGGGCAGCCTGGCCTACCGGCAATGGGTCGGCGACCGGATCGGAAACCAGGTGGCGGCGATTGAAATGGATAGCGGGGCCGAGGCGCCGCGCGGATACGGCGCCGGCGTGACGGCGGAGTCGCTCGACACGCTGCGGCAGATCGCGGCTTTGCTCGAACGCGTGGGAGCCGGAGAAGTCGGCATCGGCGGCGGTGGCGCGGATATCGCGCCGCTGCAGCGCGATGGCGTGCCGGGCCTGGCCGAAGAGACCATCCAGGCCCACTACTTCGATTGGCACCATAGCGAGGCCGACACGCTCGACAAGGTCGGTGTGGAGGATTTCCGCAAGAACGTCGCCAGCCTGGCCGTAATGAGCTACATCCTGGCCGATATGCCCGGCCGCCTGGTATCTCTGGCCGGCGGCGCGCGCGGGCAGTAGTTGGCGCAGGCACAGCTCGGCGGTGCAGGGGCGGCCCTTGAGTTGCGCGCCGCGGAGCCGCCATTTCATACTGGAATCAATGGGTAAAGGGCAGGTGCTGGCTGTAGCGGTGGGATGCGGCTTGGCGGTGTGCACGTTATTCGCGCAGCGGCCGTTCCGCGAATACCCGGCCTGGGAATACAACAACTTCCCCAAGGGCCCCGACTATCTCGTGCCCGGCGAGTGGACCTTCGCCCGCCTGATGTACCCCACCTTCCACACGCCCATCGACTGGCAATTCCGGCCCGGCCGTGATTGGCGCGAGGGCTACACCAACTGGACCATCGACTACCCGCGCTCGGATCGCCACCTGGCCGCGGCGGTGCGCCGGCTGACGCGCATCCAGGCCAAATCCGTGGAGCAGCCCATCAACCTGGATACGGACGACGATGTGTTCAACTACCCGTGGCTATACGCGGTGGAAGTGGGCCACTGGGAGCTGACCGATTCGCAGATCGCCAAGTTCCGCGAGTTCCTGCTGCGCGGCGGTTTCTTCATGTGCGACGATTTCCACGGCTCGGTGGAATGGTCGGTCTTCGTGAACACCATGCGCAAGGTGTTCCCCGAGCGGCCCATCGTGGAGATTGAAAATAGCGATCCCATTTTCCATACGGTGTTCGACCTGGACGAGCGCTACCAGGTTCCGGGCGAGCAATACGTCTACAGCCACCATGTGTATGAAAAAGACGGCACCATCCCGCGCTGGCGGGGCATCCGCGACGAAAAGGGCCGGGTCATCGTGGCGATCTGTCACAACATGGACCTGGGCGATTCCTGGGAGCACGCCGATAATCCGGAGTACCCGGCCAAGTTCTCGGCGCTGGGGGTGCGCATCGGGATCGACTATATTACATACGCATTTACGCATTGAGGATCACGCTTCCCGAGCCATCGTAAACTCCTGCCGGCTTAGGCATTCACTTCGACTGCTATTCGGCGGCGTCCGCCCCTTCGCCCACCACCCTGACTCGCGCGAAACCCTCTTCCACGCGTGGGGGCACCAGCTTGGCGGCCATCTTGGACAGCGCCTCGTCCGGTACCACGCGATTGCGGAGCGCGTTGCGCTGGCGACAAACCTCCAGCGGGATGTCGAAGTAGACCGCCTCCACTTCGCAGCCGAAGTCCTGGCCGATGGCGATGTAGGGGCGCCGCTCTTCGGGCGTCAGGTTGGTGGCGTCGATATGGGTCGTCTCGCGGCCAACCGCCAGGCGCTGGCGCAGCAGGTAGCGGAGGGTCTGGAAGACGCGGTCGTGAATGCTCTGGTCGGTTTCGTCGTCAGCCAGCAGCTTGCGAATGGCGTCCGAGGAGAGGCCACCGCCGCCGTTCCGATCGAGCCACGTGGATTTGCCGGAGCCCGGCAATCCCACCAGCACCACGATGCGCATCAGCGAACATCATAGCTTACAGAGGCGGCCGGCTAGTTCTTTTCCGCCGCCGGCGCCGTGCGCGCCGCGTGCAGGCCGCGTTGGGCGAGGTCGCGCAGCTCCGTAATGTTCACTCCGGTGAGCGCCACGGCCAACGCCCCACCCACCAACAGCGGCAGCGTCAACGCGAAAAACAGGATGAAAGAAAAAGTCTTGGCGTCGTTTGTTTCCACATGGAACAGGCTCAGCGCCAGGACGCAGGCCACCTGAAACAGCCCCACGTTTCCGGGAGCGTTGGGGACCACCGTGGCGAAGCGCACCAAGGTGAGCACGCCGGCGGCGGCCCAGAACGAGAGGTCCAGGCCGTAAGCCTTCATCAGCGCCCAATACGAGATCACCTGCATGGCGAGGTACAGCAGGCTGATGAGAGCCGTCAATCCCATGGTGCGCAGGTTGCCCATCAGGTGCACGCCCTCCACGATGTGGCGCAGCGTGGAGGCCCAGCGGCCCTCCCGTATGGCCGCGTTGGCATGTTGCTTGTGGAACACGATCCATCCCATGAGTACGGCGCCCACCAGCAGCAGCACGCCGATCGCCTGCACCAGCAGCACGAGATCTTCCGGGATGTGCTTGAGGAACGCGGCGGTAATCAGGAAGGCCGCCAGCATCCAGAAGCCGTCGATCAAGCGCTCCACCACGGCGGAGGCGAAGCTCAACGAGATGCGCAGATTGTTCCAGTGCGCCAGCAGGTAGCAGCGGACCAGCTCGCCGGAGCGCAGCGGGAGCACCTCGTTGGCGAACAGCCCGATGTAGATGGCCTGCACCGTGCGCCAGACCCGCAGGCGGATCACCGGCCCCAGCAGCGTGTTCCAGCGCCACGCGTGCACCAGGTATGCCAAGAGATCGGCCGCCATCGCCAGCCCCACCCAGCGCCAGTCCAGCGCGCGGATGGTGGGAATCAGATCGTTCAGGGGATAACCGTGCAGTACCCAGACCAGGCAGCCGGCCGAAAGGCAATAGCTCAAAATCTGGGGCACCCAGGAAGGCACCTTGCGGCGCCGCGAATCGATCCGGCTCACACGATCATCATAACGGAAAGGGGATTGCCGTCCGGTCACGGAAGAACTTCTGTCATGAAAACTTTGCCGCTGTGTATCGTGCTTGTCACTTTGTCCGCGGCCGCGCAAAGCGGCGCCAATGCCAACATGATTCGCGACCGGGGCGCCACGCGTCCGGCCGATCAGACGCAGACCCTGGATCGCGGACGGCTGGGCCATCAGGATGCCATGCCAGCCGGGCCGCTCACGTTCACCGGAATGCTGGTGGATGCCGGGTGCCGCGACCGCTCCAGCCGCAACCTGCGTCAGCCCTCGCAGCCGCTCGCCGCTCTGACGGCTCCGCCCATGCCCGGAGCGGCCTTTACGGGCATAACCGTAGATCAGAAGACGCTGGATGCCGAGCGTTCCGGCATCATGGAGCACCAGGTGCCCGACATGCTCAGCCGCCAGCCGGATATGGCCTGCTCCATCACCGGCGATACGCGCGCCTTCGCGCTGCTGTTGGATAATGGCCGATTGCTCGATCTCGACGAGGGCGGCAATACCTTCGCCGGCGTGGCTCTGCAGGCGAGTGAGCCGGGCCGCGCCATGATGGCCGGCTTCGGCCGGGGTCTGAAGCCGCGCGTGGTCATCGAGGGCAGCGTGCGCGGGGACCGTCTGATCGTCGGGAAACTCGGCTCTTTCTGACGCGTGGCGGCACGGCGCGGAACCGAACCCTACCCGATAGGGTAGAATAAGTGGGTTTGGTTCAAATGAAGAACGTCATCATACTGGGCTCTCAGTGGGGCGACGAGGGCAAGGGCAAGGTCGTCGATCTCTTTTCGGAGCGATTCGATATCGTCGCGCGCTTCCAGGGAGGGCATAACGCCGGGCATACCGTTTATATCGGTGAGCGGAAATATGTTCTGAAGCTGATCCCCAGCGGCCTGCTACGGCCGGGGAAACAGGCCGTGATCGGCAACGGCCTGGTGATCGATCCGGCCGCGCTGCTGTCCGAGATCGACACGCTCGAAGCCGCGGGCGTCGCGGTGACCGGAAATCTGTATATCAGCAACCGCGCGCATGTGCTGCTGCCCATCCACAGGCTGATGGAGAAGATGAGCGAAGGGCGGCCGGGGCGCGTCTCGATCGGCACAACCTCGCGCGGCATCGGCCCCTGCTATGAGGACAAGATCGCCCGCCGCGGCATTCGTGTCTGCGACCTGCTGGACCGCGAGACCTTTCGCGCGCAATACGATCTGCTGATGCGGGAGAAGGTGGCCATCGCGCGGGCCCTCGACATTTACGAGGAGCTCGACCTGGCCGGCATCCGCGCGCAATACGAAGAGTTCGCCGAGCGCATCCGGCCCATGGTGCGCGATACCGCCGTGCTGCTGCACCAGGCCATGCGCGACGGCAAGACGGTACTGTTCGAGGGCGCCCAGGGAACCATGCTCGACATCGATCATGGCACCTATCCGTTTGTGACCTCCTCGAGCGCCAGTGCGGGAGGCGCTTGCACCGGAACCGGCGTGCCGCCGACGCGGATTTCCGGCGTGATCGGAGTGGCCAAAGCTTACATCACACGCGTGGGCAGCGGTCCGTTTCCCACCGAAACGCCGGGCGAGGAATGCGAGCGCATCCGCCGGCGCGGCAACGAGTACGGCGCCGTCACCGGAAGGCCGCGGCGCTGCGGCTGGTTCGACGCTCCCCTGCTGCGCTACACCGCCGCGATCAACGGCTTCGACAGCCTGGTGATCACCAAGCTCGATGTGCTCGACGAATTCGATTCCATTCCGGTTTGCGTGGCTTACAAGCTGGGGAATCGCGAAATTCGCGAGCTGCCGCCGGAAGCGGCCGACGTGCAGCGGATCGAGCCGGTCTACGAGTGCCTGCCCGGCTGGAAGAGCTCCACATTCGGGGCGACTTGCTACGACAACCTGCCCTCGCGCGCTAAGGAGTATCTGGCGTTTCTCGAGGAGCACACCGGAGTCGAAGCCGGCTCCATCTCCACGGGACCCGAGCGCAACCAGACCATCGTCCGGCCTGGCTCCCGGCTTGAGAAACTGCTCGCGTAGGGGCGCGGGCCACACAGCGGCGGCGGGCGCGGCCGGGCTTTCATGCCATAGTGAAAGAGTGCGGCTCCTGGTGGCGATGGCTTGCATCCCGGCGCTTTTGGCGGCCCAGGATGCGCGCGAAATTGTAAGGCGCGCGGTCGAGCTGGACCGCGTCAACAATGAGATCGCCCGCCAGTACACCTTCCTCCAGCGCCAGGACACGCGCACCCTGGATGGCTCCGGCGCGGTGAAGAGCCGCAATGTGGTCACCTACGACGTAACGCTGCTTGAAGGCTCGTCTTACCGTCGGCTGGTGGCGCGCAACGACCAGCCGCTATCACCGGAAGAGGAGAAAAGGGAACAGGAGAAGCTGCGCTGGAGCATCGACGAACGCAGCCACGAGACTCCCGCCGAGCGCAAGCGGCGCCTGGACGACGCCGAGGCGCGGCGGAATCGCCTGCGCGAGGAAATTCGCGAGGTTCCCGAGGCCTTCGATTTCGCCATGGCCGGCGAGGAGCGGCTCGACGGCGTGGATGTCTGGATCATCGACGCCACCCCGCATTTCGGCTACAAGGCGAAAGCCCAGATGGCCCGATTTGTGGGCAAGGTGAAAGCGCGGCTGTGGATAGCCAAACAGGACTACCAGTGGGTGAAAGCCGATGTCGAGACGCTCGATACCGTCTCGGTAGGCGGCTTTGTCCTGCGTCTGGCCAAGGATAGCCGCGTAGAACTGGAGCAGACGCTCGTAAACGGCGAAGTCTGGCTCCCCAAATCCATTACCATCAGAGCCAACGCGCGCGTGCTGCTGGTGAAAAGCCTGCGTCTCGACGTCGATTACCGTTACAGCGACTACAAGAAGTTTCAGGTGGAGTCGCACGTCGTCGGCCCGGCCCAATAGCCCGCCTGCGGCGTTTAACTGGGCAAGCTAAAGCGTGCCCCACCGGTGGGGCATGCTTTAGCTTGCCCAGTGGAGCTTCCGCTACTTCTCCGGCAAAGCGAAGCTGTAGAGCGCGCCGGCGGAGGAGACGGCCACGAACTGCTGGCCATCTACCGCATAGCTCATCGGCGATGAGGTAATATCGGCGCCGGCCTGGAAAGACCACAGAGCCTTGCCGGTCTTGGCGTCCAGGGCGATCAGGTTGCCCTCGCGCGACCCTCCGAAGACCACGCCCCCCGCCGTCGCCAGCACACCGGCCGAAAGCGACTCCTGGGCGAGTTGAAATTTCCATTGGGTCGTCCCGGTCTCGGGGTCCATGGCCTGGATTCCTTGCGTATCGTCTTCCGGCGGGCGGGCGCCGCCACGGCCTGCGGCGGCTCCGAAGAACTGGCGCCCCGGTTCAAACGGCGCTGGACCGGAGGCGTACGACGTGCCTCCATCGTGATAGACGAAGTACATCCAGCCGGTTAGAGGGCTATAGGAGGGCGCCTGGAAATTGCTGCCGCCTCCCAGGGCAGGGTAGACCACGTTGCCCTCGGGAGTGGAGCGCCAGTTGGGAGTGGTGATGGGCCGGCCGCTTTCGTCCCAGCCCTTGACCCAGGTGGCGCGGACAAACGGCGTGGCGCCCAGAAACTGGCCGTTGGTGCGGTCCAGAACGTAGAATACGCCGTTGCGATCGGCATGCATCAGCAGCTTGCGCATCTGCCCCTTGTACAAGCGGTCCACCAGCACCACGTCTTCGGTGGAGTCCCAATCGTGCGTATCGTTAGGGGTGAACTGGTAGTGCCATTTGCGCTTTCCCGTTTGGGCATCCAGCGCCACCACCGAGCAGGAGTACAGGTTATCGCCTTTGCGCACGTCGCCATTTTCGTCGGGGCCGGGATTTCCGCCGGTCCAGTAGAGCGTGTCGGTTTCGGGATCGTAGCTCCCCGTCAGCCAGGTGGGAGCGCCGCCATGTTCCCAGCTATCGCCCGCCCAGGTGTCATGGCCGAATTCGCCGGGGCCGGGAATCATATTAAAGCGCCACAGCCGCCTGCCGGTGGCCGGATCGTAGGCGTCGATGAAGCCGCGAATTCCGAACTCGCCGCCGGAGATGCCGGTGACGATCTTGTCCTTAAGGGCCAGCGGGGCGGAGGTGATGCTGTGACCCAGCATCGTGTCGCCCACCTGCACCTCCCACAGGAGCGCTCCGGTGCGCCGGTCGAGCGCCACCAGGGCCGCATCCAGGGTGCCGAAGAAAAGCCGGTTGCCGAGGATAGCTACCCCGCGGTTAACGCGGTTGATCTCATAAGGATTCACCACCTTCTGCTTGCGCTCGTAGCGCCAGATCTGGCGGCCGGTGCGCGCATCCAGGGCGAATACCTGACCGGGCTGGCCGGTGGTGTACATGATGCCATCGACCACCAGCGGCACGGATTCCACGATGGCGTTTCCGGGCATCTGCGCGGCCCAGCGGGCTTGCAGTCGGCCCACATTGGCGGGCGTGATGGTCGAGAGCGGGGAGAAGAACTGGCCGCTGTAATCGCCCCAATAGGTCAGCCAGCTCTCGGGCTCGGAGCGGGCGGCGCGTATGCGCTCGTAGGCGATGCCGCCGGCATCCGGGACGCTGGCAATCCTGCCAGGGTCGGGGCCGCTCAGGCTCTTCAGGTAGGCCACCAGGTTGCTTATCTCCGTGGGCGAGAGACGCTTGGCATAGTCGTCCGGCATCAGGGAATGCGGCTCGCTCCGCAAGGAGGCGAGCTTGGACTTGTCGAACAGGCGGAGCTGCCCCGAGGTATCGACCATCTGGAGCGAGAAGCTGTCTTCGTTCTTGCGAACGCCGCGATACTCCTGGCCGTTGGCCGTGCGGACGATCAAGGTGGAGGGCGCACGGCGTCCCCATGCGCGGCCACCTGCGGGCGGGGCGTTGGGATTCAGAATGACGGCGTGCAGCCTCTCGGCGGGCATCTGCCCGGCCGAAGAGAGATCCGGGCCCACCGGCACTCCCTCGCCCTGCACGGTGTGGCAGGTCAGGCATTGACCGGTGCCCGCGAAGATCTTGCGTCCGGCGCCTGGATCGCCGGCCACCACTTCGTGGGCCGTGGAGGGTCCCGCCAGACTGCGGAGATAGGAGACGAGCTGCCAAATCTGTTCGGTGCGCAATTGCGAAAAGGGCGGCATCTGGGTGCCGGGAATGCCGGCGCGGATATTTGTGAAGATCTCGCCATCGGCGCCTCCGCGCCGGAAAGCGCCAGTGGACAATGCCGGGCCGCGGTCGCCGCGCGCTCCCTGGCCATGGCAGGCCTGGCAAGTCTGGTCGTAGAGCTTCCGTCCGGCTTCAGCCGCGGCGGGATTGCCGGCGTAGGGGTTGCGCTGCGTTTGCGCGGTGTCCTGCTGGGCGGCCAAGTTAAGCGCGAAACCGAACGCAGCGGCGAGCGAAAGTGCGATGCGAAGCTTCATGTGCGATTTTGTCCAATCAGGTAGATGCAAGCGCGGTACCCGGAGATGCTCTATTGTGCCGCGGCCCACGCCAGGCCGTCGACGCCCCGGCCGGCTTCGATGAGCCGGTTCACCTTCCACGCAGCCAGGTCGATTTCGGCTACCTGGTGGCTGGCATCGCAGGAAACGTAGGCCACGCGGCCATCCGGCCGGATCAGCACCTCCTGCGGAGCCTTGGGGACATCGATGGTGCGGGCCACCTTCATAGCGGCCAAGTCGATAACGGCCACCTGGTGCGCATCGGGGACGGCGATCAGCAGCCAGCGGCCATCGCTGGTGGAGGCGGAGCCGTAGCCCTCGCCGGGCAGGGAAATCCAGTGCTTCACGGTGCGCGACGCCGTATCGATGGCGGCCAGGCGCGGCTGGGTGGTATCGGAGGTGAAAACCAGGCGATCGTCCGGCGAAAGCGAAATGCGCTGCACGTGCGGCGCGACCGCGATCACCGCCAGCTTTCGGCGCGCGTGAAGATCGAGAACCGAGACCGTGCCGGGGCCGACATTAGCGGTGTAGCCGAGCCGGCCATCGCGCGACATGGCCAGCATGTGGGATTCCGGCTGGCCGGTGGGCACGGCGCCTACGATTTTCAGCGTGCGCGGGTCGATGACGGTGACGGAATTATCGATTTCGGTGGTGACATAGAGCAGGCCATCGGGGCCGACGAGAGGGCAGTGCGGCCGCACGCCATGCCCGAAATCCACATTGCCGACGACTTTGCGGGAGACCAGGTCGATGACCGCCAGGTTGCGGCCATCCGAGCCGGGCTGGCCGACGCCCGAATCGCCGTAGATCGGCACATAGGCGGTCTTGCCATCCGGCGAGGCAATCAGCTCATGGCCCGTGACGCCACCTTCGGGCACCGTGGCGACCTGCCGCCCGGATACCGGATCCACGATTCCCAGACTGCGATCGCCTTTATTGGTAACGATCAGCAGGCCCGCGGCGGCCGGTGTGAGACGGTCGGCCCGCTGGGCAGAATACGTCATGGCGGCCAGCGACAGCGCAGCCGGCAGAATCCACAATCTCGACATGGGCCCCCTCCATCTCAAGGTGCTGCCGAAATTATACCGCGCAAGCCGAGACGGGCAAGCTAAAGCGCGGCCCCACTCAGGAAACCAGGGCGCGCGTCACCCGCGACGCCAGTTGGTCGAGCGTCAGGATTTCGTAAATCGAGGGGTCCGACATAATGCGCGCCACCAGCGCCGCATGCATCGCGTGGCCGGCGCGCTCGGCAATAACGTGGCCCAGCAGTGGGCTGCCCAGCAGCGCCAGATCGCCGATCAGATCGAGCGCCTTATGGCGGCAGCACTCATCCGGGGAGCGCAGGCCCTCCGGGTTCAGGACGCCTTCGGCGGTGAAGCAGACGGCATTCTCCAGCGAGGCGCCGCGGATCAGGCCCATGTCGCGCATCTGGTTCAGATCGGATTCCCATCCGAACGTGCGGGCGAAGGCCAACTCGCGGGCGAAGCGCTCGGGCGCGACCTCCATCTCGATCGAATGGCGCCCCACCGGCGCGGGGTAATCGGTATCGCATGTCAGGCGGAAGACTTGGTCCGGCAAGATGCTGATGCGCTTGCCTTTATCCTCGGCCGAGATGGGCCGCCGGATGTGCAGGTAGCGGCGCTTGCGGCGGTACTGATGAAGGCCGGCTTGCTCGATGAGACGGACGAACGGCAGGCCGCTACCATCTAGGATGGGAACCTCCAAGTTGTCGATTTCCACGTAAGCGTTGTCGATTCCCATGGAATACAGCACGCTCAAGAGGTGCTCGGTGGTGGAAATCAGGACGCCTTGCCGCATCAGGCTGGTGGCATAGCTGACGCGAGCCACGTGGCGCCAGCTTGCGGGTATGGCAAAATTCTCCAGATCGGTCCGCAGGAAGACGATTCCGGTTCCCGACGGAGCGGGCCGTATGCGGATGCCTACCGGGGCGCCACTGTGGAGCCCCACGCCACGGGCTTCTACGGGGCGGCATATAGTGGTCTCAAAACGTAGCATGGGTACCTATTGGTCTCTTTATGCAACTCATCGGCCTAAGGGCTAACCCGTTGGTTTAGAAGAGATTTTCTCAATGGGGCTGTGGCTAATACGCGACACTTTGCAGGGGGGATTGTGGCGTAAACGCGCCGTGAGCGGGCGGGAACGGGTATGATGGGCAGTGTCCCAGAAGCGGCTTTTCCTGATCGACGCGTTCGGATTCATCTTTCGCGCCTACCATGCACGCGCACGCAGCGGCGGCCCTCCCATGCGCACCAGCACCGGGCTTTCGACCGAGGCCGTTTACATTTTCAACAACATGCTGCGGAGATTCGTAAAGCAGCACGTTCCCCCGTATATCGCGGCCGTGTTCGAGGGCGGAGGGCCGACCCATCGCGTGCAGGAGTTTGCCGAATATAAAGCCAACCGCGCGGAAGCGCCCGCGGACTTGGCCGAACAGCTTCCCTACGTGCGGCGCGTGCTGGACGCCATGAACATTCCGATCCTGGAATATCCCGGCTTCGAGGCGGACGACGTGATCGGCACGCTGGCGCGGCGCGCCGAAGAGGCCGGTTTCGAGGTGGTGATCGTTTCGAGCGACAAGGACATGATGCAACTGGTCACCGAACGGGTTTCCATGCTGGACCCCCGCAAGGATGACGAATGGTACGACCCGGAGAAAGTGAAGGCGTTCATGGGCGTGAGGCCGGAGCAAGTCAGCGACCTGCTGGCGCTCAAGGGGGACCCGGTAGACAACATACCGAAAGCGCCAGGGATCGGTGACAAAGGAGCCCAAAATCTGATCGAGCGTTTCGGCTCGCTCGAGGCACTGCTGACGCGCGCCGCTGACGTGGAAAACAAGGCTTACCGCGAGAGCCTGCAGAACAACGTCGAGCGCATACGCATGAGCCACCGGCTGGCGACTATCGAGACCGGCGTGCCGGTGGAATTCTCGCTGGACGCGGTGAAAGCCCGGCCGTTCGACGCAGCGCGGCTGAAAGCCGTATACAAGGAGCTGGAGTTTTATAGCCTGCTCAAGGAACTGGGGCCCAGCGAAGACGCGCGCACGCGGGATTACGCCGTCCTGGCCGGCCCGGAGGAGTTGCGGGCGTGGCTGGCGTCGGTACCCGAGGGCGCGCCGGTGGCGGTGGCGATTTCGAAATCGGCGGAGGGCGAGTTCGCCCTGGATACCATCGGGCTGGCCTGGCAGCCCGGCGAGGCGCGGGCCGTGACGGCCGAAAACCTGGCGTACCTGAAGCCCTGGCTGGAGGACGCGAGGGCGCCGAAGATCGCCTGCGACGTGAAATCGGCGCTGCTCGAGCTGGACCGCATGGGCATCGAGGGGCGGGGCTTCGAACATGACGTGATGCTGTATGCCTTCCTGCTGGACGCCGATCCTTCGGGCTGCCCGCTGGACGAGCAGGCGCGGCGGCGTCTGGACCTGAAGCTGGGGCCGGCACCCGAGCAGCACGCCGATATCGCGCTGGAGATCTGGAAACACCTGGCGCCGGCGGTCGAGCAGCGCGGACTCATGGAGCTTTACTCCACCATCGAGCTGCCGTTGGCGCGCGTGCTGGCGCGCATGGAACGCACGGGCGTGCGCATCGATTGCGGCGAGCTGAAGCGCCTCTCGGTGCTGATGGAAGGCGAAATCACCCGGCTCACGGCGGGGATTCACGAGCTGGCGGGGAAGCCTTTCAACATCGCCTCTCCTCAGCAGCTCGGGCGGGTGCTCTTCGAGGATCTGAAGCTGCCCGCGCCGGTGAAATACGGCAAGGGGAAGACGATTTCGACTGCCGCGGATGTACTTGAGGAGCTGGCGGCGGAGCACGACATCGTGCGCCAGGTGCTGGAATACCGGCAGCTCTCGAAACTCAAGGGCACTTATGTGGACGCGCTTCCGGCGCTGATCGATTCGCGCGACGGGCGCCTGCATACCAGCTTCAACCAGACCGGCGCGGCCACGGGGCGCCTCTCTTCCTCGAATCCCAATTTGCAGAACATCCCCATACGGACCGCGCTGGGGCGGGAGATCCGCGCGGCCTTCATCCCGCGCGAGGGATGGAGGCTGCTGGTGGCGGACTATTCGCAGATCGAGCTGCGGCTGCTGGCGCACTTCTCAGGCGACGAGCTGCTGCTGGAGGCCTTCCGCAACGGCGAGGATATCCATACGCGCACGGCGTCGGAGGTGCTCGGCGTGCCGCCTCTGATGGTTACGCCGGAGGCGCGACGCTCGGCCAAAGCGGTGAATTTCGGAATCGTCTACGGCATCAGCGGATTCGGCCTGGCGGCGCAGTTGGGAATCTCGCGCGCGGAGGCCGAGAAGTATATCCGCAATTATTTCGAGCGGTATAGCGGCGTGCGGCGCTTCATCGACGAGACCATCGCCGAGGTGCGCCGCACGGGCGTGACGCATACGCTGTTCGGCCGCGAGCGCCCCATTCCCGATATCAACAGCCGCAATCCCAACCTGCGCGGCTTCGCCGAGCGCACGGCCGTGAATTCGCCGTTGCAGGGAACCGCCGCGGACCTGATCAAACTGGCCATGGTGCGCATCGACGCCGCGCTCGAAGCCGGCGGTCTGCGCGCCGCCATGCTGCTCCAGGTACACGACGAGCTGGTATTCGAATGCCCGCCGGAGGAACTGGAGGTGTTAACAGGCCTGGTGAACCGCGAGATGGAGGGAGTCCGCGCGCTTAAAGTGCCGATGCTGGTGGACGTGGGAACGGGCGAGAACTGGCGCGACGCGAAATAGCTTGCCGGTGATATGCTCTATTCCTAAGGAACTCGCATGACGGGCTGGCGGGGAGTTGCGGGGATGGCCGCGGGCGTCGCGGCGCTGGGTCTGGCATTCCTGGGAGCCACGTACGCGCAGAAGCCGTTTCGCGAGTATCCGGGCATAGAGTACAACGATTACCCCATTCCGCCCGACTGGGCGGAGAAAACCGAATGGGCCTTCGCGCGGCTGATGTATCCGCCCATGCCCGGTGTGCACGGGCGCGGACGGTTCGGATGGGGACGCTGGGCCACGTACGACTGGACTCAGGGGCGCTCTAACTGGACCACCGATTATCCCCGCTCGGATCGCCACTTCTCGGCGGCGCTCCGGCGCCTTACGCGCGTGCACGCACGCTCGGCCGAAGAGCCGGTGAACCTGGATGAGGGCGATCAGTACAACTGGCCTTGGCTTTACGCCGTGGAGGTGGGCCACTGGAACCTCACGGACAAACAGACCCGACTGATGCGGGAATATCTGTTGCGCGGCGGGTTCTTCATGTGCGACGATTTCCACGGCACCGAGGAGTGGAGCGTTTTTATACAGTCGATGGCGCGCGTCTTTCCCGAACGGCCGATCGTCGAGATACCCAATCCGGACGCCATCTTCCATACCATTTACGATCTGGACGGCCGCTACCAGGTGCCCGGCGCGCAGTTCATCCGCACGCATCGCATCTACGAGTACGACGGCGTAGAACCGCACTGGCGGGGGATTTACGACGATAAGGGCCGGCTCATGGTGGCTATCTGCTTCGACATGGACTTAGGCGATTCGTGGGAGCACGCCGACAACCCGGAGTATCCCGAAAAATACTCGGCACTGGGAATCCGCATCGGGGTCAATTACGTGGTGTACGCCATGACCCATTGAAATTGCCGTGTGCGTGAAATTGTTCACTGTGGTAGCATGACCTTTTCCACAGGAGTCCGCAGTGCCCGGGATCCCACAGTTGACCGCTTGGCTTGTCTTGCCGGCTTTTCTCGCCTGTTCGCAAACTCCCTCCAAAACTCTCGGCTCCCCTTCAATTGGTGTGTTTATGGACTTCGACTCGGCGCCCGCCGCCGGCTGGCTGGACGGGATGGAGAGCCAGGTTCAAGAGCTGCTGAAGCCGTCCGGCATGGCGCTCGATTGGGGATTGGTGCGGGACAACCGCGGCGAGAAGGCATTTGCGGGTCTGGTGGTGCTGAAGTTCCACGGTAAGTGCAGCGCGGAGGGATGGGCGGCGGCGGGCAGCGATTTCGGAAGCGTGGGGGAGATCAGCACGCTGGCCTTTACCAGAGTGGATCGCGGGCGGGTCACACCTTACGCGGAAGTGAAGTGTGACGAAGTGCGGAAAGCTCTGGCGTACATGGGCTATCCGGCCGGGCAGGAGGAGCGCCAGAAGGCCCTCAGCCGCGCGCTGGCGCGCGTGGTGGCGCACGAAATCTACCATATCCTGGCGAAGACCACGGAGCACGCCGGTTCCGGTCTGGCCAAGGCTGCGCAACCTTTGAACGATCTGGTATCGAAACGGAAACTGGAATTCGCCACCGACGATTTGCAGGCTATAAAGGAAGGCGGGGCGAGCTCGGAGCCCGCCCCGGATGCTCTGTCAGAACATCAGCCGTAGCCCCAGGTTGATCTGCCGCCCGAACGCTCCGTTCATTGTGCTAACGGATTGCCCGAAATCGGCGGCGCTAATGTTAGTCACCGGATTCATAAATCGCGGCGAGTTAGTCAGGTTGTAAGCCTCTCCGCGCAGCTCAATGTTGTAGTGTTCGTGGTAGCGGAAGCTCTTGAACAGGGCCAGGTCGTAATTGCGGTAGCCGGGGCCGAAGATCGATCCGCGGCCCAAGGTGCCGTTCGTGCCCACCGCCGGTGCGGTGAAGGCGGCCGGATTCAGGAACGACGGACTCGAGTTCGAGAGGCTCACCGGAGTGCCGGTGAGGCTCGCGAAGACGGTGCTATTCGGGCAGTTGCAACCGATCGGGTCCGCGGTGATGGTGAGCGGGCTGCCGGTAGTCCAGGTGAAGATACCGTTCAACTGCCAGCCGCCCAGAAGGGTGGAGGCCAAGTTGTTGCCTTTGCGGCCGAAGGGGATCTCCCAGAGATGGCTGAGGGTGAAAACGTTCTGGCGATCCCAATCCGATGGACCGTAGTTGGAGCCGAGGTTCGCGGGATTCAGAAGGAAGTTGTTTCCGGCGATGTAACCCAGGGACTTAGCCCACGTGTAAGACGCCATGAAACTCAAGCCCTGCGAGAAGCGCTTGTTGAGGCTGACCTGCAGCGAGTTGTAATTGCTGTTCAGGCCGTTGTTGACGAGTAGCGTGCTGGCGGTGCGGCCTCCAATTAAGGGCAGTCCGGTCACTCCGGTTCCCGGCATGGCTGCATTCAGCTCGTCGAAGTAAGCCAGGTGCCGGTCCACATCGCCCACGTACCCCACTGAGAGCACGGTCCCCCAGTAGAACTCCTGCTGCACCTGCGCGCTGAACTGCTGAACATACGGGGTCGGGAAGTTACGCTCCAGCACAGTAGCAGGCTGGTTGTTGCCCGGGGTGCCGTTGACGAGAGAGCCGGGAGCGGTCGTGGGAGTAAATGTGGTGCCGAACGTCCCGGTAATCGGCGCCACGCCGTAACCGCCTTGCACGCCGGCAACGGAACCGAAACCGGGCGCCATCAAACCGGAGTACACGTAGGGATTCTGGAAGTAAGTGATCCCGTAAGACGCGCGGATGGCGGTCTTCTTGGTGATGGCTCCCGCGATGCCGATACGGGGCGCGATGTTATGGAGCTGATAGAGGCTCGATCTCATGGGCGCTCCGCCGATCCCCGAGTAGCTGAAAGTATCGGTGGTGGGATCGTAATACTGCAGGCCGCCGGAATTGCGCGACGTGATCGGGCTGAAGATGTCGTAACGAACGCCCAGATCGACGGTGAAGCGTTGCATGAACTTCAAGGTATCGCCGATCCAGGCCGAGTACTCGGTCTGGCGAAGCGTGGGGCTCATCAAATAGCTTGAGCTGCCGACCTGCGAAGGCGTGCCTGCCAGAAATCCCGCGAAGGAGTTATAGAACTCGCTGTACTGCGAAAGGGGAGTCCCGCTGGCCAAGGTAGTGCCCGGGCCGTAATAGGCCGTGCCGTTGGGGCCGAACTGCGACATGAAGGGCGTTTCCGTAAAGCCGTCGGAGCGTATGCGGCGGACGTCCACGCCCCACTTGATGTTGTGCTTGGTGGTGTGATAACTCCAGTTCCACGTCCAGTCGAAGGTGTTGTCGATGCCGTTCTCGGGAAGATAGGCTGGCGCGCCGATGGGCAGCATGCCGCTGATATTCGTTCCGATAAGGTCGTTGGAAGTCAGACCCAGGGCGCTCTGATTTCCATTGAAACGGAGGTTCTGATCGTAGCGGTTGTATCCGAACCGGAAATCGGTGACCAGCGAGGGGGTGAGTTCGTGCGTGACACCGCCAACGGCATTCTGAGCTATCAGGCGATCGCTCAGGCCGGCGCCGATGGCGGAGCCCAGCGGAGAGTCCTCGGTTGCACCGAAGTTGCTGAATCCGTAGCGCAGGAAGGCGGAAGTCCGGTCGCTGAAGCGATGATCGATCTTAGCGTCCACCTTACTTACGTCGTTCCGGAACGGGGTGTTAGAGACGTAGTTATCGACATAACCCGGCAGATTAGCCGTGGGCAGCAAGGCCGCAATGGATGCGGCGGTCGGATTGATCTGGCTGGGCGAGAGAACGTTGCCGGTATAGGGAGTGAGGCCGGCCCCTCCGATCCCGCTGAACGGGTTATAGACGGTCAGCCCCGGGATCGCGCTGAAATTGCCGGAAGCCACGCCAGCCGCGGGAACGGTGGTCAGTTGCGTCATGCCGCCATTGGCGAAGGTCCCTTCATAGGAACCGAAAATGAAGGTTTTGTCGGGCACGATGGCTCCGCCGAAAGTCGCGCCCATCTGGTTGTAAGTGAAGCGGGCATCGGGGTTGCCGGCGGTGTTGAAGAAATTGCGGGCATCCAAAATGTTGCCGTTGTAGAACTCGAACAGGCTGCCGTGCCAGCCGTTGGTGCCGCCGCGCGTAACGGGTGTGTAGAAGGCGCCTCCCCCGAAACCCAACTCGGGAACGGGATTGGCCGTGACGATATTTAACTGCTGGATCGATTCCTCGGGCTGCACGCGCACCGCCGAGCCGCTGAAAGGCTCCAGGTTCATGACGCCGTCCACTTGCGGAAGATTAACCAGAGGCGATTGT
The DNA here is from genome assembly GCA_964427655.1 of uncultured Solibacteraceae bacterium. Taxonomy (GTDB): domain Bacteria; phylum Acidobacteriota; class Terriglobia; order Bryobacterales; family Bryobacteraceae; genus CAVQNQ01. Next base: position 19,084 of record CAYRWE010000064.1, read on the forward strand.
CCGTTGGTCGAGAAATAGCGGTTGCGAGCGGGGTCTTGAGTCACGTCATAAACCGTTTGGGGCGGCGTGACGCCGGTCTGCAGCTCGATGAGTTGCTGGTAATTGCGGTCCACGACGGGTAGCTCGCGGACGGTTCGCGTGCCCTCGGCGACGTCGATTTCGGCGTTGTCCGTCTGAATGGCCGGAGCGGACCCCTGCACTTCGACGGTCTCGTTCATGTTACCGGTCTCGATCGTCACATTTACAGTCACAGCGCCGGTGGTGGCCAGCTCGATGTTGGTCTGGGAAGTCCGCTTGTAACCGGCCGTTTCGACATCCAGCCGGTAAGTGCCCACGGCGAGACCGTTGATCGAAAAGGTGCCGTCCGGTCCTGTCAGGACCTTCTGTGTAGCGTTAGTATTGACTTCTGTGATAGTTACCGCGGCGTTCGGGATCGGTGCTCCCGCCGCCGAAGTAACACGGCCTGAAAACGTCCCACCCGTCGCCTGCGCCCATACCGGCGCAAGTGGAAGTAACAGAATCCAGACCAATAACAGTAGTGTCTGTCTCTTGTCCATAGATTTTCCCTCCTACTAAAGTCCCCCTTTAGTATTAATTCGAGAGTAACAGCGGGGTCGGAGCGCTTTCCGTGAAAGGTGGAACAGCTACGCGCCCGAGCGTGAGACGTAGCGCATAATGGAAGTACGATCGTCAACCAGCCCGCGAAGCGTAAGGCGCCGGACCGAAGAGGCGCAAGTATATGTTACATTGAGGAATTACCGAAATAAACTCACTCCCACCATGGAACCCGGTTCATCCGCTGGCCAGAAGTTTGAGAGACTGATCGAAATCATGGCGCGTCTGCGCGCGCCGGATGGCTGCCCCTGGGACCGCGAGCAGACCTTCGATAGCATCAAACCCTATACTCTGGAAGAGACCTATGAGTTGCTGGACGCCATCGACCGGCGCGAGTGGAACGAAGTGGCCGAGGAGCTGGGTGACTTTCTTTTGCAGGCCGTCTTTTTCGCCGAAATCGGGGCGGAGGAGAAGCTGTTCACTATAGAGGATGCGCTGGAGGCCATCAATCGCAAGCTGGTGCGCAGGCATCCGCATGTTTTCGGAGACGAATCGGCGGAAACCTCCGGCGACGTGAAGCGCATCTGGGGCGAGGTCAAGGCCGAGGAGAAAAGGCGGAAAGGCCGCCAGGCGGACGGGCTGCTGGCGGGCGTGCCGCGCGCGTTGCCGGCGCTGATCGAAGCGCAGCAGATCACGTCGCGGGCCGCCGGCGTGGGGTTCGATTGGGAGCATCCCGGACAGGTGCTCGAGAAGCTCCATGAGGAACTGGGCGAGTTCCAGCAGGCGCGTGAGCGGGGCGCGGCGGAAGAAATCGAATCCGAACTCGGCGACATGCTGTTCGTGCTGGTGAACCTGGCCCGCTTCGTCAAAGTGGATCCCGAGCAGGCGCTGCGCAAGACCAACGCGAAGTTCCGCGAACGCTTCGCTTACATCGAGCGGCGCCTGGCCGAGGGCGGCCGCCGGCCCGCGGACGCGACGATCGAGGAGATGGAGGCGTTGTGGCAGGAAGCCAAGCGGTGAGCGAAATCCTCCGGATCGCCCGGATCGCGCCGCCAGCTCGGGAGGAGTCGCTGGGTTGAAGGGGCGGCGCTTCCTGTGGCTGTGGATCGGCCTGGTGGTGGCCGGCTGGTCGGCCAATTACGTGGCGGGGAAGATCGCCCTGCGCGAGTTTCCAGCCGCGCTGCTGAGCCCGTTGCGCTTGTGCCTGGCGGCCGTGCTGATAGTTCCCTTCTACCTTCGGGAGCGGCGCCGGCAGCGCGAAACCTGGGGACTGACGCAGCTTCCCACGCTATTCGTGGTCGGGGTGATGGGAGCGGCCGCCACGCAGGTTCTGTGGGTCTTCGGTATCAGCCGCACCAGCGTGGCGCATGGGGTGATTTTCTCGAATCTCGCGCCCCTCCTGGTGTTGATGCTGGCGGCGGCGCGCGGCCTGGAGCGGATCACCGCCGCAAAACTGGGCGGCCTGGCGCTGGCGCTAGTGGGGGTGGCGGCGCTCAAGTGGCTCGAGCCGGCGGCGCACGGGGGCGCGCAATCGGTGTGGGCCGGCGACCTGATCTGCTTCGGCGGATCGGTGACGTTCGCCCTGTTTAACGTGTATGGCAAGCCCGCCACGAAGCGCTACGGCGGAGCCACCATCACCGCGTTCGGATACATAGGCGGAACCATTCTGCTGGCTCCCCTGCTCATCGCGCGCGGCGCGGCCTTCCCCTTTGGTCACATTTCCTGGCTGGCCTGGGGATGCCTGCTGTACATGTCGCTGGTTTCTTCGGTGCTCTGTTACCTCATTTACTATCGCGTGCTGGAGCAGCTCGAGCCATCCCGCGCCACGGCGTTCGGCTACTTGCAGCCTCCCGTGGCCACCCTGTTCGGCGCCATGCTGCTGGGCGAGAGCGTCACGCCGGCGCTGCTCTTTCCCGGTCTGGTGATTCTGGCGGGGCTCTTCCTGGCGGAGCGGAGCCGGTGAATGCGTTCGTCTCGCTGTTGCGGAACAACCGCAACTATCGCAACACCTGGATCGGGCAGATTGTCAGCGAGGCTGGCGATCACTTCAACAACATCGCGGTCTTCAGCCT
>CAYRWE010000065.1:0-21580 GCA_964427655.1 uncultured Solibacteraceae bacterium
CTCACCGGCATGGTGCTGTTCAATAGCTTTCTGGATTCCTCGGGCAGCGGCGGCGTGGAGTATCCCACGGTTGCCACGAACGGAGACACCCGGGCGGGGGGCGGCAGCCTGCGGCAGACCATCATCGGGCTGGATTACCTGGGGCCGCGGACCTGGTGGGGCGGAACGGTCAGCGGCTCCCTGCGAATGGATCTCTGGGGGGGATCCGGCCAGCAGCTCGACCAGTATCTCCGTCTGCGGACCGGAACCATCTCGATTGACTGGAAGACCCGCCACATCCTGGCCGGCGTGGATAAGCCGCTGATCTCTCCGCGCGATCCGGAGTCGCTCGCCCAGGTCGCGGTAGGGCCTCTGACGGGCGCGGGCAACCTGTGGTTCTGGAACCCGCAGGTGCGTTTCGAACAGGATTTCCCTCTGGGCGACCGGACGGGGCTGCGCGCTCAAGTCGGCGTCATTCAGACTCACGAGGTGGGCCCCAGCTCCGCCAGCCCCTATGCTCCCGCCCAACAGCCGTCGGGGGTCTACTTCGAGCCGGCGCGGCCGGGCGTCGAAGGGCGGCTCGAGTTTTTCACCGGCTCCAGCAACCGCTTCGAACTCGGCTCGGGATTCCATCACAGCGTGACGCACGCCGCCGGTGTCTCCCTGCCGTCGGATGTCTACACTCTCGATTGGCTGGTCCGCCCCTGGTCGTCGATCGATTTCACCGGCGCCTTTTTCATCGGACAGAACGTCGCGCCCCTCGGAACTGGCGCCATATCGCAGGGCTTCCTGGTGTTGGGTCCCGGCCAGGTTGCCGCCGTTCACAGCCAGGGCGGTTGGGGACAGCTCACCTGGCGCGCGGCTCCCCGTTTGTGGTTCAACCTCTTTTCGGGCCAGCAGGACGACCGCCACGCGGATCTTGCGGCTGGCGCGATCGGCCGGAATCTGGTGTTCGGTGCCAACGTATTCTACCGTCTGGCGCCGAATGTTCTGGCGAGCTTCGAGGCTTCGCAAATCCGCACAGTTTACATCGCGCGGCAAACCCTGCTCAACAATCACTATGACCTGGCTCTGGCTTACCTCTTTTAGCGTGCTCACGACCGTATCGCTGGCCGGCGACCTGGTCTCGGGGCACGTGCTCCTCTCCGAATCCCGGCTATCGGCGGTGAGGAAACGCCTGGATTATTCTGGCGTGGTCGTCTGGCTCGAGCCCGTCGGCCCCCCCAATACGGCGGATTCCGCGCCGCGGCCGGGCCACACGCGCATGGAACAGAAGGAAAAGCGCTTCGTGCCGCACATCCTGGCGATCCAGGCCGGCACCAGCGTTTCCTTCCCGAACTCCGACCCGATTTTTCACAGCGCGTTCTCCAACTTTAGCGGCCAAACCTTCGACCTGGGCCTGTACGCGCCCGGCACCAGCCGCACAATTGCTTTCGATCGCCCGGGCGTGGTGCGCGTCTTCTGCAACATTCATCCCGAAATGACCGCTGTCATCGTGGTTCTGAAACAGCCGTGGTTCGCCGTATCGAATGCCGCCGGGGCATTCAGCATTCCCGGTGTGCCTCCCGGCACATACCGCCTGCGCGTGTTCCATGAACGCGCCACCGCGCAGACGCTCGGAGCACTCGACCGCGAGATCGACCTCTCCTCCGATGTTGCGCTCCCGCCGATTGCCATCTCCGAAACCGGCTATATCGAGGTGCCTCACAAGGACAAATATGGGCAGGAGTATCCGCCCGTGCCCGACGATCACGGCGGTTATCCGATGGGGCGGAAATGAAGCTCCCGTTTTCGAGGCTCTCGATCCTTTGGAAGATTCTGCTGTCCACTTCGGTGGCGATCACGGCCGTGTTTGCCGTGGCGGGATGGTTCGCCGTGAACAGCGCCACCCGCGCAACCTCGGAAAGCATCCAGCACGAAGTGCGCGACAGCTTCCAGGCGTACCAGTCTCTATGGAGATCCCGGACCAACCGGCTGGCCTCGATCAGCGCGATTCTGAGCGCCATGTCCGATGTGCGCGCGGCCTTCGGCACGGGGGATGCTGCGACCATCCGGGACACCGCCGGCGAGCTCTGGTCGCGCGTATCCGATGAGAATGCGTTTTTTCTGGTCACCACACCGGACGGGCGCGTGATCGCCTCGCTGGGCAAGCTGCCCCGCGATCCCCTGCCTGGCGAGCTTCCGATCGTACACGATGCTCTGGCGCATTTCCCGGCGCAGGTATCGGGGTTTCTGGCCCGCGGCGAACGGCTCTACTTCATCGCGGTAACTCCCGTTTACGTGCAGGCGACACAGGGAACCGCGCTCATCAACGTTCTGGTGGCCGGCTACGACGTGGATAGCGGCGTGGCCGCTCGTCTCAAGGACGACACCGGCGGCAGCGAATATATCTTTCTCTCGCGCGGCCGGATCGTCGCCGCCACGCTTCCTCCCGCGGACGCGGCCGCCGTGGCACCCCAGCTCGACCGTCCCGGCGGTTCGATTCGCTCGAGATCGGCCGAGTATGCGCCGCTGATCGCTCAGCTCGCCGGCATTGACGGAACGCCCGTCGGACAGCTTGCCATTCTCCGTTCCTTCGACGACGCTCGCCGGCAAATCGCCATGCTGCGAAGAAACATCAGCCTCATGTGGGTGATTGCGATGATCGCCGGTCTCGCCCTCACGTATGTGACGGCCCGCCGAATCGTGGAGCCGATCAAAGAGCTCGATCGCGCGGCCGCCCAAGTGGTCCTGCAGAACTACGACTGCCAGGTAGTGGCAGAGAGCGATGACGAGCTTGGAAGGCTGGCCCGCACCTTCAACGCCATGTGCTCCTCCATACGGCAAGGCCGGGAGGAATTGATTCGCTCCGAGCGCATAGCCACCATCGGCCGGTTGGCAGCCTCCATCGTGCACGACCTCCGCAATCCCCTGGCGGCGATATATGGCGGAACCGAAATGCTCCTGTATTCGCAGTTGTCGGAAGACCAGATCCAGCGCCTTGCCGGCAACATGTTCCGTGCTTCCATACAAGTGCAGGGGATGCTCCAGGATCTGCTGGATGTCAGCCGCGGTAAGGCAGGCCAGGTGAAGGAATGCAACCTGCGGGAACTGGTGGCCGCGGTGTCGGACTCCCTCGCGCCGACCGCCGAAACGCGTTCCGTCGGAATCGTGCTCCAGGTTCCCGATCGCCTGGTGCTGGCTCTCGACCGGCGCCGCATCGAGCGGGTTTTCCTGAACCTGATGGGCAACGCGCTCGATGCTATGCCTGAGGGCGGCACGCTGACCGTATCGGCGGCGGTGGAGGCGGATTCCGTTCTGGTCGAGGTCCGCGATACTGGCCCCGGAATCGCGCCCGAGGTGCGCGGGCGGCTGTTCCAGCCTTTTGTGACGGCCCGGAAAGCGGGCGGGCTGGGCCTGGGGCTGGCCATGGCTCGTCAGGCTGTAGTCGATCATGGCGGCGATATTTGGGCGCGGTCTGAATCCGGCCGGGGCGCCTGCTTTTGCTTTCGCCTGCCGGCCGCCCCGTAAGCCGCATCGAGCGCGTCCCTGTAAAACTCGTGTGAAGATTCTGCGAATCAGCCGGAAAGCGCAAAACCTCCCTCTACAATGAATCGCAGGTGCATCGGATTGGCGCCATCCGCCGGTCCGGTCGGGAGGGATGCTATGATACCGCGCTTGTTTCTTCTGGCGCTGCTGCCGTCGATTGCGGGCCTGTGCGGGGAGGCAGGCACGGCTGCTCCATCCGGCGGCGCCGCGGCCGCGCTGGGAATCTCGTTCATCCCCGGTTCCACCTCCACGCTGCTCATCGAGAAGAACGGCCAAACGTATCTGGTGGACTTGGCCGCCCAGACGGTTCAAGGACCCCAACCCTCAAAGGCGGCCACGCCGGACGGCCACACAATCTTCGCCCACAACTGTGCGCCGTGCCACGGCCCCGAAGGCAAAGGGATCGCCGCCATGAAGACCCCGGACTTCACCGATCCCAAAGTGCAGGCGAGCCTCACCGACGATGCGATTCGCCAGACGATCCGCAACGGCAAAAAGGGCACGGCTATGCCGGCTTGGCGCGGCAAGTTGTCTGAAGACGAGATCGCCTCGGTGGCCGGCTATCTGCGCACGCTCGGCTCCCATGCCGCAGCCCCCCAATCCGGCGGAACCCAAGTGGCCTCGGAGGCAACGAATCCGGCCATTTATAAACCAGGTGACGACTGGCTGTTGAGCCTCCCGACCGGCCGCCAAGTGGACCAGCATGGCTTGTATGTGAACTTCACCCACCGCTTTGCGTACGATCCGGCCTTCTCCGGCTCCGCGCGCGGCGGCGCCCTCGCGGGCCTCGATGGATTCTCGCTATCCTCGTTCGGTTTCCGCTACGGTGTGACCAACGATCTCTCCGTCAGCGCATACCGGTCTCCCACGTTCCTCGGACGCCCCATTCAGCTCATGGCTGCCTATCGTCTGGCCGGTGAGACGGACGGCAAGCTTTTCAACGCGATGGTACGCTTCTCCGTCGAAGGGCAGAACGATTTCGCCAAGAATTACACCGAAAACCTGGAGCTGATCCTCTCCCGAAGCATCACGGGACGGGCCCAATTCTACGCCGTGCCGACGTTTTCAGCCAACGCGCGGCACCTTTTCCAGCCGGCATCTTACCTCTCCAGTGCGATACCCGATCTACCCGGTGTGAATACATTTTCAATAGGCTTCGGCGGAGCTTTCGACATACGCCCCACCGTCGCGCTGGTCGCGGAGGTGATTCCGACGCTGGTCAACGGCAGGCCTTTAGGAATTCACCGGCCGGCCTACAGCTTCGGCATTCAGAAGAAGATCTTCCGGCACGCCTTCACTCTGGGTTTCTTGACCAACCCCGGAACCACAGTTTCGCAGCGCGCGGCGACACGCGCTGCCTACCTCAACGATCCAAGCGCCGACAAACCGAGCGAGCTCTTCATCGGCTTCGATCTGATGAGGCAGCTTCATTGAAGCCATTGCCGGATTGAGTCCCGCAGCGCGTGGATCTGGCACGTGGACGGCTTCAAAAGGCTTCGCAAAGCCCCGCCCTCACCCGGAAAACGCCCCGTTCAGTACGGCCAGATCCAATCGGAAATGGACGGCGGATCGATGCCGTTTTCGTAGGCATAGTTGCGGCATTCGATCTGCATGTTCCGATAGCGCTCCTTGGCGTGAGCGCCGATGCGCTGAAGCTTCGGGCTGCGATCGATCGCGTCGATGGCCAGACTGAAGCGATCGATTTCGTTGTTGATCGCCAGCTCCATCGGGGTATTGATGTTGCCCTTTTCCTTGTATCCGCGCACGTGCATGTTCTTGTGATTCGTACGGCGGTAGGCTAGCCGGTGGATCAGCCAGGGGTAACCGTGGAAGTTGAAGATGACCGGCTTGTCGACGGTGAACAGCGAATCGAAATCGCGGTCCGACAGGCCGTGCGGATGCTCGGAACTCGGCTGCAGCTTGAAAAGGTCGATCACATTGATGTAGCGGATCTTGAAATCGGGGAACTCGGCGCGCAGCAGGGCGATGGCGGCCAGCGCCTCCTGGGTTGGAATATCGCCGGCGGAAGCCATCACCACGTCGGGTTCCGAGCCTTCGTCGTTGCTGGCCCAATCCCAGATGCCGATGCCCTTGGTGCAGTGTTGGATGGCCTGCTCCATGTCGAGATATTGCAGGTGCATCTGCTTATCGCACACGATCACGTTGACGTAATTCTCGCTGCGCAGGCAGTGGTTGGCCACCGAGAGAAGCGAGTTCACGTCGGGCGGCATATAGATGCGGGTGACGCTCGCGCTCTTGTTGACCACCACGTCGAGGAAGCCGGGATCCTGGTGCGTAAACCCGTTGTGATCCTGCCGCCACACGGTGGAAGTGATCAGCAGGTTCAAAGAGGCGATCCCTTCCCGCCAGGAAAGCTGGTTGGCGATCGACAGCCACTTGGCGTGCTGGTTGAACATGGAGTCGATCACGTGCACGAAGGCCTCATAAGTCGAGAAGAAGCCGTGCCGGCCAGTGAGCAGATAGCCTTCGAGCATACCTTCCACGGTATGCTCGCTCAGCATCTCCATCACCCGGCCGTCCGGCGATAGCTCGCTGCCGTCGGCGTCTTCCGGAAAATAATCCGCGATCCAGAACTTCTTGCTGACTTCGTAAATGGCTTCCAGCTTGTTCGAGGTGTTCTCGTCCGGGCCGAAGACGCGGAAATTAGCCGGGTTCGCCTTCATGACGTCGCGCAGAAGGTTGCCCAGCGGGCGGGTGTTCTCGGCCTGCTTGGTTCCGGGTTTGTCGAGTTGGAGGGCGTAGTGCCGGTAATCCGGCATGCGCAGCGCCTTCTTGATCAGGCCGCCGTTCGCGTGCGGGTTCGATCCCATGCGGCGCTGTCCCTGGGGCGCCAGAGCCTTCAATTCGGGAATCAGCGTGCCTTTTTCGTCGAAAATCTCCTGCGGCCGCATCGAGCGCATCCACTCTTCCAGAACGCGCAGTTGTTCGGGATTTTTCTTAACCGCGGGAAGCGGGACCTGATGAGCGCGCCAGAAGCCTTCCAGGCGGTGGCCCGAAACCTCCCGCGGCGCCGTCCACCCCTTCGGAGAGCGCAGCACGATCATGGGCCAGCGCGGCCGGTTCGGCACGCCCGATTCGCGCGCCGCTCTCCTATATTCGAGAATGTCGGTGACGCACTTCTCGGTAGTCGCCGCCATGGCCTGGTGCATGCTGTCCGGATCGGAACCTTCCACGAAATAAGGCGTCCAGCCATAGCCTTCGAAGAGGCTGCGCAGCTCGTCATGGCTGATGCGCGCCAGCACGGTGGGGTTGTTGATTTTGTACCCGTTCAGATGAAGGATCGGCAGCACCGCGCCGTCCCGTATGGGGTTAAGGAACTTGTTGATGTGCCATGAGGTGGCCAGAGCGCCCGTCTCCGATTCGCCGTCGCCCACCACCGCGGAGACGATCAGGTCCGGATTGTCGTACGCCGCGCCACAGGCATGCGACAGCACGTAGCCGAGCTCGCCGCCCTCGTGGATCGAGCCCGGCGTCTCCGGCGTGCAATGGCTGCCGATCCCGCCCGGAAACGAGAACTGCTTAAAGAATTCGCGCAGGCCTTCCTCGTCTTCGCTCTTATCCGGATAGATTTCCGAGTACGTGCCTTCGAGGTAAACCGGACCGAGCACCCCGGGCGCGCCGTGCCCCGGCCCCGCCAGGTAGATCATGTCGAGATCGTACTTCTTGATCAGGCGGTTCAGGTGGAGGTAGACGAACGACAGCCCCGGGCTGGATCCCCAATGCCCGAGAAGCCGGTTCTTGATGTGTTCCGGCTTGAGCGGCTCCTTCAGCAGGGGATTGTCCTGCAAGTAGATCATGCCCAGGCTGAGAAAATTGCAGGCGCGCCAAAACGCCTCGGTCTTGCGCAGTTCTTCGGCGTTCAGAGGGGTCCCCTGAACGGTTGATCTTGCAGGCCCATAGGCGCTTATCGAGGCAAGCTCATTTTCGTCGACTCGCATTACAGGTGTCATAGAAGCTCCTGTCGGAAACGTCGGTAACGGGTTGATCTCCGCCGCACTCATTGCGGCACCTCTTTTCCTTCGCACGCTAAGGACTGGCTGAGACTTTACTCTACGCAAGTTACTCGGTGTTTACAATCCCGGCTCAAATGAATGGTGGCGCGGAGAACTGTCTGTATTACCGTCAAAGCTCAGCTCAATCGGCAACTAGCCTTGACTGCTCCTTTCCAGCGCGCGCCGGCGCGGACGAGGCGGCTGCTAGTCGGACGGGCCGGCCTGGCTCAGGGCCGCGAGAGCTTTCGAACTCGCGTCTGACGATAGCGGCACGTAGCCGAGTTCCGCGGCGAACTTCTGCCCATCGGTCAGGCACCAGCGGAACAGATCGCGAATGGCCGCGGCTTTTCGCGGGTTGTCGTAATTCTTGTACAACAGGACCCAACTGAACGTCACGATCGGGTAGGCATCGGTCCCCGACGGATCGGCGATAAAGAGCCGCAGGTTGGCAGGCAGTTCCGCGGCTTCCAGGGCCGCCATCCCGGTCCGGTCGCCCGGGCGTACAAAGTGGCCTTCCTTGTTCTGCAGCAGGGCCATCTGCAATCCCAGACGGTGGGCGAACTCATAACCCACATAACCGATTGAGCCTTCCGAGTGCTGGATGCGTCCCGCGACATTCTCGTTGCCAAGCGCTCGCATGGTATTGCCCGGCCAATCGATCAGCGTGGCAGCGCCGTATCGGGCGCTCCATTCGGAGCTGATGGCATCCAGGTGCTTGGTGAACGCGAATGTGGTGCCGCTGGCCTCCTGGCGTGCCACCGCTACGATCGTCAGCCGGGGCAGCGTCACACCGGGGTTGGCGGCGGCGATGGCCCGGTCGTTCCAACTCTTGATCTTGCCGAGAAAAATTCCCGCCAGGGCGTCGCGAGAGAGCTTCAGTTCGCTCTTGAAGTTCGGAAGGTTGTAGGCCAGCACGACGCTTCCCGCGGTAGCCGGCACCAGCAGGGCGCCCTTACTCACTTGGGCCATCTGTTCGTCTGTCATGGCGGCATCGCTGGCCCCGAAATCCACTCGCTCTTCTTCCTTGACGTTCTTGCTTATGAATCGCCGCACACCTTCGCCGCTGCCCACGGCGTCGTAGGCGACGGCCACCTCGGGATGGGCGGTCTTATACTCGGCGAACCACTTCTTATACAGCAAGGAAGGAAAGGTCGCGCCGGCGCCGCGCAGCAGCAGGCCGCCCGGAGGCGGCTGAACCGCCGCATCCACCCCGCCCGGTTGGCCGCACCCGCACAGCACCGCCGCCAGAAACGCAACGCCAAGCATCCACTTCAATGGGGACGTGCTTTCCGTTTTCATCTCACCCTCGTCTATAAACAGCAGCCGTCGGACGGTCTAGCTGAACGCGCCGCTGATGTACTCCTTGGTGTATTCTTCCCTGGGATCCTGGAAGATCTGCCGGGAGTCTCCGAATTCCACCAGGTACCCGGTGCGGCCGCCCTGCGACGTATCCACGTACAGAAAGCCCGTCTTATCGGCTACGCGCTGGGCCTGCTGCAGGTTGTGGGTCACGATGGCGATGGTATAGCGCAGCTTCAACTCCATCATCAGCTCCTCGATGCGCCGCGTCGCGATGGGGTCGAGCGCCGAGCAGGGCTCGTCCATCAGCAGCACTTCGGGTTCGGTGGCTATGGCGCGCGCGATGCACAAACGCTGCTGCTGGCCGCCCGAAAGAGACAGGCCGCTCTTGTGGAGCTTATCCTTCACCTCGTCCCATAGCGCCGCGCGCTTCAGCGCCTGTTCCACGCGTTCCGCTTTGTTGCCCTTGAAATTATTCAGGCGAAGGCCGAACGCCACGTTGTTGAAGATGCTGGTGGCGAACGGATTCGGCTGTTGAAACACCATGCCGATATAGCGGCGCACCGCCACAGGGTCCACTGACGCCGAATAGATGTCCTTGCCGCGAAAGTGCACGTGCCCCTCGAAGCGGAACCCCCGCACCAGGTCGTTCATGCGGTTGAGACAGCGAAGCACGGTGCTCTTGCCGCATCCCGATGGGCCGATGAACGCCGTGATGGCGTTCTTCTGCACCGGAATCTGCGTGTCGCGCACCGCCTTGAAGGGGCCGTAGTAAAGCTCCCTGATGGCGCAATCGATGACGACAGGGTTCTCCGCCGGGACTTTCGGATCGTTCCCTCCGGGGAGGGGCTGCGAGGTTGACATAAGAATCAAATGCTCCTGTTACTGAGCCTGACGATTTGAGAGACTCTGGCCGATGAGATTGGTCACCAGAACCAGCAGCACCAGCACCAGCGCCGCAGCCCAGGCGAGTTCCACCTGGTTCTCGAAGGGCATGCCGGCAAAATTGTAAATCAGCACGGCTAACGAGGCCGTGGGCTGCATCAGATTCACGTGACCGTGGCGTATGGGCCAGTAATTGCTGAAAAGCGAGGTGAACAGCAGCGGCGCCGTCTCGCCCGCGCCGCGCGCGACGGCCAGCATGATGCCGGTGAGAATCCCAGGCAACGCGGTGGGCAACGAGACCATCCAGGTGACCTGCGTCGAGGTCGCGCCCATCCCAATGGCCGCTTCCTTCATCTTGACGGGCACCATGCGGATGGCATCTTCGGCGGTCAGCAGGATCGTCGGCAGCATGAGAATCGAGACCGCGATAGCCCCGGCGATGGCCGAGTAGCCGCCGGTCGCCAGCACAATGGCGCCGTAGGCGAACACGCCCGCCAGAATCGAGGGGAACCCGGTGAGCACTTTGGCGGCGAAACGCACCGCCTGCGCCAATTTGTTGCGCTGATCGCTGCGTTCCAGGTACACGGCGCTCAGCACCCCCACGGGCACGCTGATCAAGGTAGCCAAAGCCACGATAATCAGAGTTCCGACTATGGCGTTGCCGAAGCCGCCGCCCTGCTCGAGCGGCGCCGGGGGCAACTGCGTGAAGCACAGCAAGCTCAGTTTGTGGCCCCCGCGCCACACCAGCATCCACACCACCGAGAAGAGAGGGATCAGCGCCAGGATCGTCATCGCCGCCACGAGCGTGCTCAAAAGCCCGCTCGCCAAGGTTCTGGGGCGGAGCAGCGACTTTTCCAGATCCGCGAAATTGACGCCCGAAAGAGGATTCAACTCCTGTTCAATCGGCGACGGCCCCGCGCTCATGCCTTGCCTCCTTCCCTATCGCCCGACGCTCTCTGCAGCATAAACGCGCCGATCATGTTGACCAGCAGCGTGATGCCCAGCAGCACCAGCGCGGCATACATCAGCACCGCTACGTCTTTCGGACGGGCCTCGGGGAAATTGTTGGCCAGCAGCGCGGCCAGCGTATTGGCGGGCGAGAACAGCGAGACGCTGATCTGATTGGCATTGCCCACCAGCATCGCCAGCGCCATGGTCTCTCCCAGCGCGCGCCCGAACGCCAGCACCACGCCGCCGAAAATACCCCGCAACGCGGTGGGCAGAATCACAGCCAATATGGTTTCCCAGCGGGTGGCGCCCAACCCGTAGGCGGCCATCCGGAGTTTGGGCGGAACCGAGGTCAGCGCATCGCGGCTGATCGCGGTGATGGTGGGCAGCACCATGATCGAGAGCACTATGGCCGCCGGCAGCATCCCGGGACCGCTGAGGTCGGTTCCGAAGATGGGTAGCCATCCCATCTTGAGATGCAGCCAATTGCACAGCGGCCGGATCAGCGGGATTACCACAAAGAGGCCCCACAGCCCGTACACCACGCTGGGAATCGCGGCCAGCAGCTCGATCAGATTGCGCAGCAGGTTCTCCCCCTCTTGCGGAATCCTGCCCCAGAAGGAGTGAAACTCGATATGGAATACTTTCAATAGGCCGAACAGGAACGAGGCCAGGTAGCCCTCGCTCAGAAAGATCGCCGCCGCCACACCGAACGCCGTACCGAAAAACAGCGCCAGCAGCGAGCTGTACAGCGTGCCCCAGATTTCCGGCAGGATGGCGTATTGGCCGTTATTGGCATCCCAGGTTCTGCCGGACAGGAATCCCAAGCCATACTGGGACGCGGCCGGCGCTGCCGCGTAGGCGATCCTCCAGACAATCAATGCCACGAGCAGAATGGAAAGGCAGGCGAAAGCCACGCACAGACGACGAAACACCGCGTCTGCCAGCAACTGCAATCGGGAGGGTGGTTGAGATATCTGAACTTCCGGAGACATCGTATCCTCTTTCCGCGCGACCGGCCTCGGGCGGACCGGGGAACCGTCCGTCGGAGGAACAGAGGGCGAAAAATCAACTCGCGGCGAGAGTGTCGATGGCGGCCTTCACTTTGTCGACCACCGGCGCCGGCATCGGAATGTAGCCCAGCGGCTCGGCGTCTTTTTGTCCCTCGGTCAGGCCGTACTTGAGCAGGTCCTGGAGAACCGGCAGCTTGCTCTTATCGTATTTCTTGTAGACCAGCAGCCAGGTGTAGGTCACGATCGGATAGGCGTTCTGGGGCTCCGGATCGGCCACCCACACAATCATGTTGTCGGGCAACTGCGCCGAGGCCAGCGCGGCCTGCCCCGAAGCCATGGAAGGCGCCACGTAAGCTCCGGATTTGTTTTCCAGTACCGCCATGGGCATGTTCTGGCTCTTGGCGTAGCCGTATTCGATATAGCCGATCGAGGCCGGCGTGGTCTTCACGCTGGCCGTTACGCCTTCATTCCCTTTCGAGCGCGTGCCCACCGGCCAGTTCGGCATCTTGCTCGTTCCCGGTCCCTTCGCGAAATCGGAACTGATCGTACTCAAATGCTGCGTGAACACGAAAGTCGTGCCGCTGCTATCCGCGCGCACCACCACGTTGATGGCGCTATCGGGGAACTTCACGCCCGGGTTCTGCTTCACAATGAGCGGATCGTTCCATTTCTTGATCGTTCCCAGAAAGATACCCGCATACGCCTTCCGCGAAAGCTTCAGCTCTTTCACATCCGGCAGGTTGTAAGTAATCACGATGCTGCCCGCGGTCATCGGCAGCAACCGCACGCCGAGTGCGGGATCGACGCGGCCGATCTCTTCGGGCGTCATGGCCGCATCGCTGGCTCCGAAATCCACCGTCTTATCGATGAAACTCTTTACGCCGCTGCCGCTCCCCACGGATTGATAATCGATCTCGACATTGGGGTGCGCCTCTCCGTAGCTCTTGAACCACTTCGAGTAAAGAGGAGCCGGGAAGCTGGCTCCGGCGCCTTGCAGCTTCACTTCCGAGGCGCCTCCACCCGTGCCGCCGCACGATATGAGACTCAATCCAACCACCGTAACCAACCCGATGCCAGTCCAATTGGCAGCCTTCATAGCCGTCTCCTCGAGGAAAGATGAGTGCCGATGGGGTCCGTTGCCGCCGCCATACTCCCGGTTAGGGAATTCGACCGATATTTCAGCTCACACTACCATCCCACAGAACTGTTTCAGGTCTATTACAGCTATGTACAAGTAGCGTGAAACGCAGGCCGCCGGGTTCCTGCCGGAGTGGAACTTCCCCGCGCTGTGCAGCTTTACAGCATCAGGGCATGGCCGATGTATCGTTCTCTCGCCGGTGCTGCCTCGTCGGGCGCGCTCACACCGAGGTCTCCCCGGCAGATACACTCCGTCGAGCCAGTCCCTTGGCTTAAAGCTGCTTCAAATTGGATTGTTGCCTTATAGGCTTTCGCGAAGAATTTCTCGCGGACGGATTGGTGGAGGCATCGTTCGCCCCCACACTGTGTTCTGGTGCGGCCGAGAGGACTTGAACCTCCACTCCATCGCTGGAACCAGATCCTAAGTCTGGCGCGTCTGCCAATTTCGCCACGACCGCACGGGGATGACCGAATTATACCAGCCCCAGGAACTTCGGCCGGTATCCTGGGAATACGCCGTCGAGCGTCGGGTTGCCCAGGTGGCGCGCGACCAGCTCGCCCAGTACGTCGCGGAAATCCGTGGTGAGCGCCAGGTCGCGGGCTTCGTAGAGTTCGTCGGCCTTAAGGCCGGGCCAGCGTCCGTAGACCTTGCCGCCCTTCAACCCGCCGCCCATCGCGAACATGCAGTTGGCGTGGCCGTGATCGGTGCCGCGGTTGCCGTTTTCGTGGGCCGTGCGGCCGAATTCGGACATGGTCACGAGCGCCACATCGGCCATGCGGTCGCCCAGGTCCTGCCAGAAGGCGGCCAGCGCCTGGCCATATTCGCGCAGCAGGTTGGCGAGCTGTCCCTCGGAGGCGCGCGCGCCCAGCTCGTTCACGTGATGGTCCCAGCCGCCTATATCCGCGAAGGCCATCTCCACGCCTACGTCGGCCTTGATCAGTTGCGCGATCTGGCGCAGGCTGTCGCCGAAGCGGCCGCGCGGGTATTCGGCCCCCGCGGCCGGCGTGTAGGGCTGCTTCTGAATGGATTCGAGAAGCGCCACGGCTTCGAATGTCTCGCGCCCCGCGCCGCACAGCGCCGGATCCTTGGAATCCGCGTACAACTGTTCGAATTGGCTGGCCGCCGCGGCGTCGTGCACCTGGAAGCCCGTGATGGTCTGCAGGGCAATCGCCGGGGCGCGGCCCGCCAGAGTGCGCGCCACTACCGGCCCCAGAGAGACGGCGCGCACGGGTGAAGGCTTGCCGGCTGTGGCGGGCAGCGCTCGGTTCATCCAGCCGCTGGCGGTGGCCTTCAATCCCGGCGTGCCGGATTCCATGTAATCCTGCGCGTCGAAATGCGAGCGCGTTGGGTCGGGCGATCCTACAGCGTCTACGATGGCCAGGTGGCCCTGGTCGAAGAGTCGCTTGAGTGGCGCGAGCGATGGGTGCAGGCCGAAGAAGCCATCCAGGTCGATGGCCGCATCCTCGCGCTTGTCGCCGGCTGTCGACGGGCGCGGGATGGCGATAGTCGGGCGCAGGCCGTAGTAGGCCTGGGCACCGTGCGGCACCACGATGTTCAGGCCGTCGGCGGCGCCCCGCTGGAAAATGGCCACCAGGATCTTCTTGCGCGGCGAGGGGGCGTCCGCGGCATAGAGCGCCCGCTGCAACCACATCGGCGCCGCGCCCCCGCCGACCATAGCCAGCGCGGAATTACGAAGGAAAATACGACGATTCGTCATACGGTATTACCCCACGGCAACGTCTAATGCTTCTGAAATTCCGGCCCGCCCAGCTCGATGCCCTGAGCGGCGCCGCTCGGCACGGTCACTCCCGGCACGCGGTTGTTGGCCAGTTGCAGGGCCAGATTCATGCGTCCCACCAGACCCGCCGAATTCAGCCATTCCCGGCCGGCGTTCGAATAGCCGGTCGGCTCCACTTTGCGATACAGCGGCTCGCCCAGTTGGGCCACCTGGTTGGCCAGCGGCAGCGCGTAATCCACGTCGCCATTGGCCGCGCGCACGGTGCTGGCCACATATTCGAACGGCGATTTCACCTTGGAACGGTACGCGCCCTCGGACCAGAACTCCTTCGAGGCCAGCATGGTCTTCATGACTTCGCGCAGATCGCCGCCGCTCTTGAGAAACGTCTGCGCCATGCGTTCCACCAGTGCGGCGGGAGGGTCGTCGGCCACGAAGCGCCGGGCCAGCTCGCGCGAAATGAAGCGGGCCGTCGAGGGGTGGCGCGCCAACAGGTCCAGCACCTTTTCGCCGTCCGCGATGCCGCCTCCGGCCGCGATGGCTTCACCTAGCACCAGCTTTGCGCCGTTGTCGTGCATGCGCGGGTTAAAGGTGAAGCGGCCGCCCATTTGCGGTTGATTGATGGTCCACCCGGCGAAGGAGCGCGCCACTTCGGTGACGTCTTTCTGCGTGTAGCCGCCATCCACCCCGAGAGTGTGGAGTTCCAGCAGCTCGCGCCCGTAGTTCTCGTTCAGGCCGTTGCGCGCGCGGTTGGAAGCCCCCCGCGCCGCCGGAGTGCCCGTGCCCACCGATTGCCAGTTATCCAGGTAGAAGAGCATGGCGGGACTCTTGGCAGTGGCTTCCAGCAGGTCCCGAAACTTCCCCAGCACGTGTGGACGTATGGCGTCGCGCTCGTATTCGGTCACGAGATAATGATCCGCGCCCTTATCCAGATAGACGTTGAAGTGGTTGAACCAGAAATCGGTCAGCACTTCCTCAAGCTGGCGATTGCCGTAGATGGCGCGCAGCAGCTTGCCTTCCACCAGGTCGTTGGCTACCACGGCGCCCGGCCCCGCAGCCATCTCCAGACGCCGGCGAAGATCGGGCGGCGCCACGGGATAGAGCGCCTGCCGTATGCCCGGCGGCAGAGCGGCAATCACGTCATCCTTCTTATCGCGCGGCAGCGTTTCAAAGGCCGCCAGGCGATCTTGGGGCGAGCCCGTACGTAGCGCGCGCAGCTCGGCGGGCGTCAGAATCCCGGAAATCTCCCGATCGGCCGCAGCGACGGCGTCCCCTTGCCCTTGATTCTGGCCCCGATCGAGGCGCGCCACCACGCGCTGCAACATCAGGCGCCGGTCCGGATCGGCGGGGAACGGCACGCGCCCGGCGATCATCTGGCGCACGATCTGTGGCGGAGGGTAATTGCGAACCAATTGGTCGCTGGGCATCCAGAGAGTGTCCAGGGTTCGCAGCTTCTCTTCCAAGGCGGGATTCTCGACCATCCTGTCGGGGTGAAGCTGGGCGTCGATCCACTTCTTCAACCCGATCTTGCGCACATGTTCGATATCGCCCGGCCGCGGCCCGAACGTGAGGCGGTTCAATGCCTGGAGAAGCCGCTCGTCCTTGGGGATCTGCCGCGAAAACTGCCGGTCATCCACCGCACTCTTTTTCTTACCGGCATGCGCGGGAAAGCCAGAAAATGCCGCTAGCCCGGCAACCAGCAGCGCGGCCGCCAGAATTCTGCTCCGCATGTCCCCCCCCTTACTGAATATGAACGCACCCCGCCGCCGCAAGTTGCGGTGGCCGGCCCTGGCAGCGGCGGCGAATCGACGCTTCGCGGCCGCGAATGACCCGCCGCGGCCGCGCGGAGGCGCTATATTGATGCGAGGAGAAATCCGCATGTCGAAGCTTGCGCCCGCTTCGCTCGTCCTTCTGGCCGTTTCCGCGCTGTTTGCGCAGACGGCCGCGAACAACTCCACCCTCCAGGCCAACGGTTCGGCTACGCTCTCGGCGGCGCCCGACCAGGTCCAGCTCACCGCGGCCGTCGTCACCCAGGCGGGTACCGCCCAGAACGCCGCCCAGCAGAACGCGCTGCAGACCAACGTCGTGATCGCCGCCATTCAGCAGGTGCTGGGATCCTCGGGCACCGTCCAGACGGTCGCCTATTCGGTGACGCCGCAGTATAACAATGCCAGCCCTCCAGTCATCGCCGGCTATACGGCCAGCAACACGCTCCAGGTGACCATTTATCAACTGACCTCGCTGCCCGGCCAGGTCATCGACGCCGCCAGCCAGTCCGGTGCCACCAACATTAGCGGCCTGACTTTCAGCCTGCAAAATCCCGATCCGCTCCTCCAGCAGGCGCTTACGGCGGCGGCCAAGCAGGCCCTGGCGCACGCCGGCGCCATCGCCGCAGGGTTGGGCGTCAAGGCCGGAGCCGTCGTTTCGGCGCAGGAAGGCGGCGCGGTGCTCCCCGTCGTCATGAGCGGCGTCGCGGCCGGCGTCAGCGCCACCCCCATACTGACCGGCACGGTCTCGGTGACCGGCAGCGTCACCATCACCGTGCAGGTGACACAATAGGAGGTATGGGGAACCGCGAGATCGCTACGCTGGGCGGGGGCTGTTTTTGGTGTCTGGAGGCCGTCTACCGCGAGGTGGAAGGCGTGCTGTCGGTCGAGTCCGGCTATATGGGGGGCCACTTGGCGGACCCCGATTACGAAGCCGTCTGCACCGGCAAGACAGGGCACGTCGAGGTGGTGCAGGTGACCTTCGACCCCGCCACGATCGCCTATCGCGATATTTTGGAGATCTTCTTCGCCATCCACGACCCCACCACCCGCGACCGCCAGGGCAACGACGCCGGCCCGCAATATCGGTCCGTGGTCTTCTACCACGATGACGCCCAGCGGTCGACCGCTAAAGAGGTCATCCGGGAGCTTGAGGCGGAGACCCTCTGGCCGTCGCCCATCGTGACCGAGTTGCGTCCGGCGACGACCTTCTACCGCGCCGAAAATTACCACCAGGAGTATTTCGAGCGGAACCCGCAGCAGCCCTATTGCGCCTACGTCGTATCTCCGAAGGTCCAGAAATTCCGCCAGGAGTTCGCTTCCCGGCTGCGGCATTCCGGATAAAGCTTTTGATTTCAGAGGATAATGCGTTACTGGTTTTGTGCGCAGAGATACTTGACAATATTGAGCGCATATTTTATGATTGCAATTGAATGAGGTCGGCACGACGGCCTCCAAATCGCACAATGAGGAGTCTAAAACCAATGTCTCTTAGCCATTTCGATCCGTTAGCCAATCTCCGCCTCTTCGAAGACGCTTTCACCCGTATCCTGACCGAGCCCCAGGCCAACCGGCCCTGGTCGCCGGCCGTGGACATCTACGAAACCGAGAACGAGCTCGTCCTTAAGGCCGATCTGCCGGATGTCGATCTGAAAGACGTCGATGTTCGCGTCGAGAACCAGACTCTGACGATCGCCGGCGAGCGCAAGTTCGAGAAGCAGGAGTCGGACAAGGGGTATCATCGCATCGAGCGCAGCTACGGCAACTTCATGCGCAGCTTCGCCGTGCCCAGCTCTTTCGATACCGACAAAATTGCAGCCGCGTACAAGAACGGCGTGCTGAGCGTCACCCTCCCCAAGAAGGAGACCGCCAAGCCGCGCCAGATCAAGGTCGAAGTCACCGCTTGACGCGTCTAACATAGTTGCAGGGTGACCCAGGGCCGGCCCAGTGCCGGCCCGGTTTATATAGGACGGGGGGTCCTCAATGTTCCGCTTGGATAAATTGACTCAGAAGGCGCAGGAGGCCTTGCAGCAATGCCAGGCCATCGCCGAACAGAATGGAAGCCAAGTGATGTTCCCGCTGCATCTGCTCATCGCCCTGGCCGAGGAAAAGGAAGGCATCGTGCGACCTGTGCTCGAGAAGTGCGGCGTGCACCCGGACGCCATCTTATCGGAAGCCCGGCGCATGGTGCAGAGCCTTCCCAAATCGAGCGGGATGCAGCCCGGGGTGTACCTTTCGCAGCCGCTCAACAACGTCATGGAGCGCGCCTTCGACGAAGCCACCCGCTTCAAGGACGAATTCGTTTCCACCGAGCACCTGCTGCTGGCCATCGCCGAGCAACGCAGCGATCCGGCCGGGCAACTGCTGGACCGCGCCGGAGCCACGCACGACGCCATCTTGAAGGCGCTCGTGGGAGTGCGCGGCACGCAGCGCATCACCGATCAGAATCCCGAATCGAAGTACCAGGCGCTCGAGCGCTATGCGCGCGACCTGACCGAGCTGGCGCGCCAGGACAAGCTCGACCCGGTGATCGGCCGGGATGACGAGATCCGTCGCGTCATGCAGGTGCTCAGCCGGCGCACCAAGAACAATCCGGTGTTGATCGGCGAACCCGGCGTGGGCAAGACCGCCATTGTGGAAGGCCTGGCGCAGCGCATCGTGCGCGGCGACATTCCCGATCAGCTTCGCAATAAGAAGCTGGTGGCCATCGACCTGGGGTCCATGATCGCCGGCACCAAGTTCCGAGGCGAATTCGAAGACCGCCTGAAGGCCGTGGTGCGCGAGATCATCGATTCCAACGGCGAGATCATCTGCTTCATCGACGAGCTGCACACCCTGGTGGGCGCAGGTGGGGCCGAAGGCGCCATCGACGCCGCCAACCTGCTCAAGCCGGCTCTGGCGCGCGGCGAACTGCGCTGCATCGGCGCCACCACGTTGAACGAGTACAAGAAGCACGTCGAGAAGGACGCCGCCCTGGCGCGCCGCTTCCAGACCGTGCTGGTGGGCGAGCCCACCGTCGACGACACCATCGCCATCCTACGCGGCCTCAAAGAGAAGTTCGAGATCCACCACGGCGTGCGCATCAAGGATTCGGCCATTATCGCGGCGGCGGTGCTTTCGCAGCGCTACATCGCGGATCGCTTTCTGCCGGATAAGGCCATCGATCTGATCGATGAAGCCGGCTCGGCGCTGCGTTTGCAGATCGGCTCCATGCCCATCGAGATCGACGTTCTCGAGCGCCGCATCTCGCATCTCGAAATCGAGCGCCAGGCCCTCACCAAGGAGCCCGACCCGGCTTCGCACGACCGTCTGCGCCACGTGGAAGACGACCTGGAGCGGCTGCGCGGCGAGGCCGCCGTGCTCAAGGAGCGCTGGAACCGCGAGAAGGGCGCCATCGGCCTGGTCCGCCAGCTCAAGGAGGAACAGAACAGTCTGCGCCAGGAAGAGGAGAAGGCCAGCCGCGCCGGCGATTGGGAGAAGGCCGCGCAGTTGCGCTACGGCCGCCTCTCGCAAATCGAGAAAGAAATCCAGGCGGCCGAGCAGCAGCTCGAGTCCGTCAAGGAGAACGCCCTGCTCAAAGAAGAGATCGGCGAGGACGATATCGCCCGCATCGTGGCCAAGTGGACCGGCATCCCGGTCACACGCATGATGGAAGGCGAGATTCAGAAGCTGGTCCACATGCCGGAGCGGTTGAAAGACCGCGTGGTGGGCCAGGATGAAGCCGTGCGCCTGGTCTCCAACGCCATCCTGCGCAACCGCGCCGGATTGAGCGATCCCGCGCGGCCCATCGGCAGCTTCATTTTCCTGGGGCCGACCGGGGTAGGGAAGACCGAGTTGGTGCGGGCCCTGGCGCACTACCTGTTCGACGACGATAAGGCGATGATCCGCGTCGACATGTCGGAGTACATGGAGAAACACGCGGTGGCCCGCATGATCGGCTCGCCTCCCGGCTATGTGGGTTACGAAGAGGGTGGCCAGCTCACCGAACAGGTGCGCCGCCGGCCTTACTCGGTGGTGCTGTTCGACGAAATCGAGAAGGCCCATCCGGACGTCTTCAATATGCTCTTGCAGATACTGGACGACGGCCGGTTGACGGACGGCCAGGGACGCACGGTGAGTTTCCGCAACGTGGTGATCGTGATGACCTCCAACGTGGGCACCGGGATGGTGGACAAGAACACCATCGGTTTTTCGGTGCACGCGCGCGATAAGAATACCGAGGATACGCGCAAGCGTTTGCTCGATAAGCTGCGCGAAGCGTTTCGTCCCGAGTTTCTGAACCGCGTTGACGATATCATCGTATTTAACACTCTGTCGCGCGAGAACCTGAGCCAGATCGTGGATATCCAGTTGGAAACCGTAGCTCGTCTGCTGAAAGACCGCAAGATCGGAATGGAAGTGACGGCCGCGGCCAAAGACCGGATTATCTCCGAAGGCTACGACCCGCAGTACGGGGCCCGGCCCATGCGGCGCGCCATCCAGCGGCTGATTCAGGATCCGCTGGCGCTCAAGCTGATCAACGGCGATCTTGTGGAAGGTGACGCCGTGCTGGTGGATGCCAAGCCGGAGGCGGGAGAGCTTGAGATCACCAAGCTGGTGCCCGTCGCCGTGTAAAGGAAGCCGCTAAGAAGCAATGATGTCGATTGGCAATTACCGCTCTCTCACGGGGTGCCACAACGGGCCCGGCTCCGAATCAGAGCCGGGCCCGTGGGGCGCCCCGTCAGGGAGCGGTTTTCACAGTTAGAACGGAGTCACTCAAATGAACGCCTTAAAAACCGCGCTGCTGCTGGGATTGCTCAGCGCCATCCTGCTGGTTGGCGGGGAGGCGCTGGGCGGCCGCAGCGGCCTCTATATGGGGCTGGGCCTGGCGGTGGCGATGAACTTCTCCAGCTACTTTTTCTCCGATAAGATCGCGCTCTCGATGTACCACGCGCAGCCGGTGACGGAAACCGAAAATCCGGAAGCCTATCGCCGCGTCGAGCCCATCGTGCGCGGCCTGACCCAGCGCATGGGCCTGCCCATGCCGAAGCTGTACATCATCCCCGATCCGTCGCCCAATGCTTTCGCCACCGGCCGCAACCCGAAGCATGCTTCGGTGGCTTTCACGCAGGGCATTCTGCAGCTCATGAACGATAACGAGATCGAGGGCGTGGTGGCGCATGAGCTGGGACACGTGCTGCACCGCGACATCCTGATCAGCTCGGTGGCGGCCACGCTGGCCGCCGCCATCACCATGCTGGCCCGCATGGCCTTCTTCTTCGGCGGGCGGCGCGACG
>CAYRWE010000066.1:0-21552 GCA_964427655.1 uncultured Solibacteraceae bacterium
TTAAAGAAACGCTGAAGGCTCTTGGCATCGACGGCATGACCATCAGCGACGTCCGCGGCCATGGACGACAGAAAGGCCATCGCGAGGTCTACCGCGGCCAGGAGTACAACGTGGACCTGCTGCCCAAGGTGAAGCTCGAGCTGGTGGTCCCCTCAGGCCGCTACGAGGAAGTGCTGCGCGCGCTCGCTTCGGCGGCGCGTACCGGCAAGATCGGCGATGGCAAGATTTTCGTCTACGACGTAGCCGAAGCCATTCGCATCCGGAACGACGATCGTGGAGAATCGGCCCTTTAACGACATTCCGGCCCAGGTCAACCAGACCTTTCTCGAAACCGGCGACGCCCTGGTTGCGCTGGCCGCGCGTACCGCGCAGGTGGATCGCGTGGTTACCGAGGCCGCCTATTCGCTGCTGCTGGCGGATTCGGGAGCCCCTTTCGGCCCCGGCATCGCCGTGCTGGCCGTGGGCGGCTACGGCCGCCGGCAGCTTTTCCCCTACTCCGATATCGATCTGCTGCTGCTCTACGAATCCGAGCGCCTGGCGCAAGAGGGTAAGAGCCGCATCGCCGCCTTCCTCCAGCACCTCTGGGATTCCGGCCTGCGCGTCAGCCACTCAGTCCGCACCGTAACCGAGTGCACCGAGGTGCACGAGCAGAACACCGAGTTGAACATCAGCCTGCTCGACCAGCGCTATCTGGCCGGCGACCGCGGCCTCTACGCCGCCCTGGCCGAAAAGCTGCCGCGCTTCCTGTCCGCCAACCGCGATCCCCTCATGCGCAACCTGGCGCGCCTCACGCGCGAGCGCCACGCCAAGTTCGCCGATACCTTTTACCACCTGGAGCCCAACATCAAAGAGACTCCCGGCAGCCTGCGCGATTTCCAGCTCCTCTGCTGGTTCGAGCAGCTTCGCGGCGCGCCCGATGGCAGCCAGTCGCCGGAGCTTCAGGATGGCTTCAACTTCCTGGCCCGTCTGCGCTGCCATCTGCACTGCCAGGCCGGCCGCGACCACAACGTCCTGACCTTCGACGCGCAGGATGCCCTGGCCGCCTCCGGCGACGCCGCCGGGCTGATGCGCACCTATTACCGCCACGCGCGCGCTATCCACCACAGCGCCCTGCGCTCGCTCGACAGCTTCGATGCGCAATCCAGCCGCCTGCTCTCGCAATTCCGCGACTGGCGCTCGCGCCTTTCCAATTCCGAATTCAGCGTGCACCGCGAGCGGGCTCACTTGCGCGCCCCGCAGCTCATGGACTCCGATCCCGAGATGGTGCTGCGCCTGTTCGAGTTCGTGGGGCGCCATGGCATCCGCCTCTCTTTCGAAGCCGAGCAGCAGATCGCCGCGCGCCTGGGCCGCCTGCGCGAGTACTTTTCCACTCCGCGGCCGGTGTGGCCCGCGCTGAGCACGATTCTCGCGCTGCCCCACGCGCCCCTGGCCGTGCGCGCCATGCACGATGCCGGTGTGCTGACGGCCGTGTTCCCGGAACTGGATGCCATCGAGTTCCTGGTCATCCGCGATTTCTTCCACCGCTACACCGTGGACGAGCACACCCTGGTGGCCATCCGCAATCTCTGCGCCGTCGAGGGCGCTTACGCCGACCTGCTGGCCGAGGTGACCTGGCCGGCCGTGCTCCTGTTCGCCGTTCTGTTTCACGATTCCGGCAAAGCTTATCCCGAGAAAGGGCACGTGGATGGCTCCCTCAGCCTGGCCGAAAGCGCCATGCGCCGCATCCAGATGCCCGCGGCGGACCGCGAAACCGTCTTCTTCCTGATCCGCTGCCACCTGGATCTCTCGGCCGCCATGCAATCGCGCGACGTCTTCGATCCCCAGACCATCCGCTCCATGGCCGCGCAGGTGGAAACCGTCGAGCGTCTCAAGGCCCTCACGCTGCTGACCTACGCCGATATCAGCGCCGTCAATCCTTCGGTGATGACGCCCTGGCGCGCCGAGCACCTCTGGCAGTTCTACCTGATGGTCTACAACGAGCTGACCCGCGAGCTGGAGACCGACCGCATCGAGGCGCTGCCCGCCGGGCCGCCCGAACGCGTGGAATTCCTCAAGGGTTTTCCCATGCGCTACCTGCGCACCCGCACGAACGAAGAGATCGACGGGCACATGGCCTTGGAGCAGCGCAGCCGCGCGAAGGGTTTCGCCGTGGATGTGCGCCAGACGGAGTCGGCCTGGCAGGTGACCCTGGTGGCAGGCGACCGCCCCGGCCTGTTTGCCTCCGTGGCCGGTACGCTTTCCAGTTTCGGTCTGAACATCCTGCGCGCCGAGGCCTTCGCCAACCGGCGGGGCATGGTGCTCGACACTTTCGCCTTCGCCGACCCGCTGCGCAATCTGGAGCTGAATCCCAGCGAGGTGGACCGCCTGCGTTCCACGCTCGAACGCGTGCTGGCCGGCAAGGCCGATGTGAAGGCGCTCCTGCGCAACCGCCCCAAGCCGGTGCTGCCCAGCCGCAAGGCGCGCATCGCCGGCCGCGTTTCGTTCAACTCGGAGGCCAGCGCCTCCGCGACGCTGATTGAAATCGTCGCCGAGGACCGCCCCGGCCTGCTCTACGATATGGCTTCCGCCATCTCCTCTAACGGCGGCAATATCGAGGTCGTGCTGATCGATACCCAGGCCCACAAGGCCATCGACGTCTTTTATGTGACCACCGGCGGCCGCAAGCTCGATCCGCAGAAGCAGCAGGCCATCGGGGATGCGCTGCGCAAAGTCTGCCAGCCGGTCTGAGACGGCGCGCGGGCCGCTCAATATTTCGCTCGGAACTTCCCCCCGGCATTCCCTCTGGAAACACCCAATGCGTCCGATAAGAATTGCGACGCCGTATGCCGCTAGTTCTGGATCGAGAGGTCTATCGGGATGTGCTGGAGAGCCTCGGCGCGGGGGTCTGCCTGCTGGACCTCGAACGGCGGATCCTGTTCTGGAACGATGGCGCCGAGAAGATCAGCGGCTATTTCCGGCACGAAGTCGTCGGACGCTCCTGCTTCGAAAACCTGCTGGCCCACTGCGACGAGAATAGCGCCGTCCTTTGCGAGGAGGCCTGCCCGCTCGTGGCGGCCATGCGCGACGGCAAGGCACACGAATCGAGCGTTTATCTGAGGCACAAGAACGGCCACCGCGTGCCGGTGCGGGTGCGTGCGGTGCCACTTCGGAACGCCCAGGGTAGTATCGTCGGCGTGGCCGAGAGCTTCGAGGAGCGGGTGGTGCAACTCGGCACGCATGTGCTCGTGCACGCGCATTCGCTGCCGGATTCGCGGGATGCCATCAGCGGTCTGCTGGATCGCGAATCGACGCTGTCGCATCTGAACGCCGCGGTGGAGGATTTCCAGGCGGACCGCATTCCATTCGGCGTGATCGCGCTGGCCATCGACCGGCTGGACGAGTTTCGGGAGGCGCACGGGAGAATCGCGGCGGAATCGATGCTGCACGCCGCCGCGCGCACGCTGGCGGGCAGTGTGGGGCCGGCCGACGCGGTGGGGCGCTGGTCGGAGAATCGCTTTATCGCTATCGTCACGGGATGCCCGGCGGGGGCTGTCGAAAAGGTGGCTGCCCGCTTGCAAAGAATGGCCGGCCTGACGTCCATAGGCTGGTGGGGGGACCGGGTTTCCGCCACCGTTTCGGCCGGCGGGTGCGCCGTCGAGAGCGGCGAGGCGGCCGAAACGCTCCTGGACCGGTCGGAGCGGGCCTTGGAAGCGAGTCTCGCCAAGGGAGACAGCCACATTACGATCGTCTGAGCCAATCTATGTTCGCGATTATTGGAATCGTGGTAGTTTTCGGCGCGGTGATGGGCGGTTACCTCATGGAGAAGGGCAACATCCTCGTTCTCCTGCAACCGGCCGAACTGATCATCATCCTGGGCGCGGCCATCGGTACCGTGCTGATCGCCAATCCTCCTTACATCCTCAAACAGATCCTGGGGGGCATAGCCGGCGCCTTCGGGGGATCCAAGTACAACACCAAGCGCTACCTGGATTCCTTAAAGATGATGTACGACCTGTTCACGCGGGCCCGCAAGGACGGCCTGCCGAGCCTGGAGGCGGATGTCGAGGAACCCTCCAAGAGCAAGGTGCTGGCCGGCTATCCGGCGTTTCTCAAGGATCATCACGCCTGCGCCTTCGTCTGCGATTCGCTGCGCGCCGTGACCAGCGGCACCATGGAGGCGTTCGATCTGGACCAGATGATGGAATCGGACATGGATGTGCACCACCAGGGCGCCAGCGCCCCGGTGGCCTCCCTGAGCACCATGGCGGATTCGCTTCCGGGCCTGGGCATCGTGGCCGCGGTCCTGGGTGTGGTCATCACTATGGGCGCGCTGGGAGGGCCGCCCGAAGAGATCGGCCACAAAGTGGCCGCGGCCCTGGTGGGCACCTTTCTCGGCATCCTGTTGTGCTACGGCCTGATCGGTCCGCTAGCCTCCAGCATGGCCAAACGCGCCGACGAGGAACACGCGTACTACAACGTCCTGCGTGTCACCATCACGTCGTTCGTCAAGGGCATCCCACCCATTCTGGCGGTCGAAGTGGGCCGGCGTTCCATCCCCGGCAACGTCCGGCCGGCCTTCAAGGACCTGGAGTCGGTCTGCCGCAACCGCGGAAGCGTGCCTCAGGCGGCCGCCGCGTAACGGGAGCGGACCATCATGGCCGACCAGCGTCCGATCGTCGTCCTGAAACGCAAGGGAGATCACGGCGGCCACCACGGCGGCGCGTGGAAAGTGGCCTACGCGGATTTCGTGACCGCCATGATGGCGCTGTTCATCGTGCTCTGGCTGCTCAACAGCAGCAAGCAGATTCAAGAAGCCGTAGGCGGATATTTCAAAGATCCCACGGGAACTTCCAAGCTGGTAGGCAGCGGACTGACCGGCTCGGGCGACAGCTTCACCCTGACCAAGGACAATATGGACAAGCTCAAAGAGGAGCTGGAGAACAGCATTCAGAAGCTGGATGCCTTCGACAAGTTCAAAGACCAGATCGAAATGACCGTCACCGAAGAGGGCCTGCGCATCGAGATGATGGAGTCTCAGGTGGGTACCTTCTTCCCCAGCGGCGTCTCCGAGCCCAACGATAGCGGCCGGGAACTGCTGATAAGGCTGGCCGAGGAGCTGGCCAAGATCCCCAATAAGCTCTCGATTGAAGGTCACACCGACGCCACGCCGTTCGCGCGCGGAGGCGATTACGGAAACTGGGAGCTCTCCTCGGACCGTGCCAATGCCGCCCGCCGCCTCATGCAGAAGAGCGGCTTGCGGGCCGACCAGGTGACCCAGGTGCGCGGCTTTGCCGACCAGCACCTGCGCAACAACAAGGATCCCGAGGATCCCGCCAACCGGCGCATCTCGCTGATCGTCCAGAGACTGCCCAGACCGGTCGGGGAAACACCTCCGCCCGCAGCACCCGGAGCACCCAGCGCTCAGGGACCCGCCCCACATGCCGCAGCGACGCCAGCCGCGCCTGGCGTCCCGGCGCTGACCGCGCCGGCCCCAGCGGCACCCGCCTCGCCCCCGCCCACCCAACAGGCCCCGCCGGCACACGGCGGAAAGTAATCGCGCCAGGCACAACAAATTGCGGTAGTCTTGTTCAGTACAATGGCTGAACGCCTCGCTAGCGGCACGGAGCGGCTCGCTTTCCGCGTGCCGGCGGAAAACGCGCGCCCTTCCGGACGAGCTCTGCCAGGAGTCGTCGCTGGGCCGGCTCCGAGATGCACGCGAGGCGGGAGCCGGCAAACATTCTAGGAGATGAAATGAAGGCTGCTTCCATTTTGTTCCTCGCCCTCCTGCTGGTCGGCTGTTCCAAGGCCCCCGCGCCCGTGGCGGAATCGCACGGCGTGGGGAGCATCGTACGCCTGGATCCGGCGTTCGATGCCCTGGTTCCGCGGGATGCCGGGATTGAGAAGGTCGCCGGCGGGTTCCAGTTCACCGAAGGCCCGCTGTGGCGGCCCGATGGGCGCCTGTGGTTCAGCGACGTGGTCGGCAACATGCTCCGCGCCACCACGCCGGCGGGGCAGGTCGAGGTCCTGATTCAGGAATCCGGCGGACATACGGACGCACCCGCGGGATCGTTCGTCGGCTCGAATGGCATGGTTGCCGGCAAAGACGGCGAGGTCCTCATGTGCCAGCACACCAACCGGCGCATCGTGCGCGTCGGCAAGGATCTGAAAATGACTCCGCTGGTCGAGAAATTTCAAGGCAAGCGCTTTAACAGCCCCAACGACCTGGTATACAAGTCCAATGGCGCGCTCTACTTCACCGATCCCTCATACGGGTTGCTGAAGGGGGACGCCGATCCGGCCAAGGAAATGAAGTTCAACGGCGTTTACCGGTATGCGAATGGCAAGCTTCAGGCGGTGATTAAAGACCTGACCGAGCCCAACGGCTTGGCCTTCTCGCCCGATGAGAAGGTTTTCTACGTGGCCAATTCCGAGCCGAAGAAGGTCTGGATGCGCTACGATGTGGCGGCCGACGGCTCCGTCTCGAACGGCCGCGTCTTCGCCGACGTCAGCGCCGAGAAGGAGGACGGCTTGCCCGACGGAATGAAGGTGGATTCGCAAGGCAATATCTATGCCGCCGGTCCAGGCGGCCTGTGGGTCTTCGCGCCCGACGGCAAGCACCTGGGCACCATCAAACCTCCCGAGACGCCCGCCAATTGCAACTGGGGCGACGACGGAAAGACGCTCTACATCACGGCGCGCACCGGCGTGTACCGCATCAAGTTGGCGGTGGCCGGCGAGAAGCCGGTTTATCAATGAGGATAGCCATGCAGCGAAGAACATATCTGAAGACCCTCCTGGCGGTAGCCGCCGGGCCGGCTGCGTTGCCGGCCGCCGATGCCGCGCATCCGATTCAGTTGCACGTGGACCTGACCGTGGATCCTGCAAAGGAAAAGGAGATGTTGCGGAACTTCGCGACCATTTTCCGGCCCGCGGCCGCCAAACAGCCGGGGTACATCGACGCTAAAATGCTGAAGCTGCGCAAGGCATTGATGGGCCAGGGCCCTGCCGGAGTCAATTACCGCTTCGTGCTGATCTTCCAAAGCGAAGAGCTGCGGCAGAAGTGGGTGGCGACGGATCTGCACCAGAAGGCTTGGCCCACCATCGAGAACACACTCTCGACCAAGATCTACACCGTGCTTCTCTTCGACGCGACTTAGGAACGGGTGAACAGCATGATTGGAAATCTCACACGGCGTTCAATGATCGCTACGCTGGCTGGGGCGGCCCTCGCGCCGCTTTCCGGAAAGGCGGCCAGGAAAGCCGCCGCCTTCGCTCTGGTCGGCGATCGCTACCATAATTCGGACTATGCCCGCATTGGCCTCACCAGAACCATCGCCAAGGAACTCGGCGTCAGCATCGACTTCACCGACGAAACCTCCCTGCTCAACGCGGAAACGCTGGATGGCTACAAGGTTCTGATCATTCTGCGCGACGGAATGCTCTGGCCGGATGGCTACGGCGGCGACGAAAGCTCCAACGCCGGCTGGGTCGCCACCGGGCGCCCCAAGCTGGTTTCCGATCCGCCGCTGCCGCAGGTCGCGGCGCGTTCGGAGTATTGGATGAAGCCCGCGCAAGGCAAGGCCGTGCGCCAGTTCGTGGAGGCGGGCGGCGCCGCGCTCTTCCTACACAATACGACTAACGTGAGTTTGGCCGACCCGGATTTCCGCCACGTCTTGGGCGGGGCCTATACGGGACATCCGCCCATACGGACCTTCAAAGTGAAGGTGACCAATCCCGATCACCCCATCACGCAGGGCGTCAAGGACTTCGTGGTCACCGACGAGCAGCACTACATGACCTACGACAAGGACCCCAAGTTCCTGTTCCTCGAAACGGTGAACGAAGACGGCCTGACTTATCAAAACTACGGTGCCACGGCTCCGGGAGGCTGGGCGTACGACTACGGCAAAGGCCGCGTCTGCTACATGTCGCCGGGCCACATGCTCACGGATCTTTGGAATCCGGAGTACGTCAAGCTGCAGCACAACGCGGTCCGCTGGATCATGCGGCAGAAGGCCTGACGCCGGACGCCGGATTTCTACGCCTTGACCAGCTCGATGCCTTCGCGCTTGCCCAGATTGCGCGAATACTGCTTGTCTTTAGCGTTGTTCCAGTGCTCGTGAACGCCCAGGCTGGTGGCCGGTTCGCGGCTCTGGTCCGGATTATAGACTGTGCGGGACGGCGGTTTTTCGGCCAGGGCCGCCTCGTGCAAATAGTTATCCGGGAAGCCGCGGCATTCAAGGGCTCGCGGTTCGTTGCGAATGAAATCGAGACCCACCGAGTCGATCGCGATGGCGTCCTGCGAAGCGAAGAGACTCGAACACCAGTGGTCGCTGAACGATTCGTACTTGATCACGCGCTCGTTCTGGCTCACCGCCACGTATAGGAAATCTTCCAGGCATAGCATCGTCTTGCCGCCCAGGTGTTTGTGTGCGATCAGGTCCACCAGGCAGTTGTAGGAGCCCATGGGCAGGTCTCGCGAGGCGAAGTTGTGCAGCGGCTGGGGAGTGAACCCGAGGCCTTCGAAATAGACCGCGCCGAACTGGTTCTTGGCGGTCTGGGTAGCCCCCATGAGGCCGTGTGCGCGGGAGAGCGCCACGTTCAGGTGGTATTTTGCCTCGGTGACGCACTGCGGCAGATACGCCGTGGGCACGCCCTGGCGGGAGAAGAGCACGGGGTTGGCTTTATCCGGCACCGCTTCGGCGCGCCCGTTGCCTGCCATTCTCTGGCTGACCATGAAGCGGACGGCCTGGAAGTTGGGGTCCGGGTTGGCGCGGATGCGATCGTAAATCGGATCGCCGATATACCGTGAGGCGTCGTAGAGGGTGATATCCCGCCCGGGCACACCG
Organism: uncultured Solibacteraceae bacterium; assembly: GCA_964427655.1. GTDB lineage: Bacteria > Acidobacteriota > Terriglobia > Bryobacterales > Bryobacteraceae > CAVQNQ01. The sequence continues at coordinate 8,829 of CAYRWE010000066.1, forward strand.
GCTTCTACGATGAGCTGCTGAACCAGCGCGTAGACCATCTGGGGGGTAGGCATTCCGGCGCCGCGCCGCCACGCACCTGGGCGATCCTGGTTGCAGTTCAGTTTGACCGCAATCTTCTCGCCCGGCCGGTATTCGCCGCCTCGCAGCTTACGGGTCTCATTGAAGTAGCCAAACAGCGCGCGCCACGCCTGGCGGTCCGTCTTTTCGGCGGTGAGGGACCGCAGGCTGCCGGACACCATCTCCTGCACGATGCCCGGGTTGGTATTCGCATCTTCCCACCAGTTGCCGGTCTGGCCATCCCACACGGCCACCTTGGGTTCGTGGGCCCACACGACTCGGCCGGGATGGATGCCCTTTCCGCGGCCCATGGGCGAATTGACCGGTTCGGTAGGTGTTTGGAACGGAGCGTCGCCCGATGGCTCTTGCGAGACTGCCACGGCCGGGCAGGCCGCCGCCAGCGCGCCGATGCCTGCCTGAAGCAGGCTTCGCCGCGTCAATCGATGGCATGGAAACTTATCTCGGTGCACGACTGGCCTCCCGTGTTTTCGATCCGATACAAGCCATTGTACATAGAAGAGCGCGATTAGGGGCGGGCGAAGAATCTCCTGGTCCCGAAGTAGGAAAATATCAACAACGTACGAGCGCCGTTCACTGAAAAAGAAGAGTTGGTCGTCCGCACTTCGGTCGGCATTCAGACCTGCGGGACCGATGACTCAGCCTACATTTACGAGTCGGCCGATGATCGCTGGCGCCGGATTTGGCAAAGCGAGCAGAGCAGCTATGAAGATAAGGCTTTCTTCCCGCAGCGACTGGTCGACGTAAGAATCTCACCGACCGATTGGCGTCCGGAATCCGATCACACCGAGCACCTGATCGTTACTACTGGCGTTTTTCCATGGTGTAGCTCCGTGTGGCAGCCCATCTACTATCGCGTATGGGAGACGAAATCCACCTTTGCAGAGCCACGCCTTCTTTTGGACGACAAGGAACAAGCGGACATCGCCGACCCGATTTACGCGCGCGCCAGTCGCGTTGCTCTGGTCCAAATAGTCGAGTCCAGGGGCTGTGGCCTTGCTTTTAGTGTACGATCATGGTTCGCTAGCGAAGTGTGCCATATATGGCAATGCGAGAAGAGGTATGATCCCATACATGATACGATCCGGCAAAGCTAGCCAAAAACGCGTTTGGTTCACGTCCCCCTTCACTTCGGACCTTGATTGGACAGAGTATTTCTCCTGTCCCTGTGGTTGGTACCGACGGTAACGAGCAGCTTCCTTATTGATTCTGCAAACTCCGGCCTAAGAGCGTCTATAACTAGACCCGAATGGACCTTCCGTATGGCAATGTCATTCATGGATCGAGGCCACCAATAGTCGAGTAACCTGACCTTCCGGGTGCCGCGTCCTGCCCCAGTGAGGTCGCTTAGTCCAATAATTTGGAACGAACTTCGGCAGCCTAGGGGCAGGTGGCTTCCGGCGGGGAGCGTCGAGTCGAGGGCCAAGCGGGGATCAAAGGTCTCGAAATCCACAATGTGGGTAGTGGCCTTGCGCTTATCACCAACTTCGGGCGGGCATTGGCAGCTAGCCCGGGTCATTGTGAAGTGCCGCCGGAAGCCGAAGTTGGCGAAATAGATCTGCCGGGTAACAGGCGGTGGGCGACGATTTTGGGCGATTGAGTCGTGCCGGCCACAGCCTTGGCCTGCATCAGGAGCTCGATATACGGCGGTGCCAGTCCGCCCTGCGGTCCCAAGTACTGCCTGAGGAGCTTGGAAAACTCAGGGCTTGTGACGAGTTCACCGGCTGCTTCCGTCCCAGCCATGTCAATTCCCGCAAGCATCAGCACGTAACCCGTACCCCCAAGATTGGGCATAAGCGCGATGTCGGCATAAGTATCGCAATCGGAGCCGCCCGAGCTCCAGTACTTGGTCGGCTCTCCACGAAGCGGGGCCCTGTTGCGGAAGACGTAAGTGTGGGCGGCAGGGTCCCTTTCAAGCGAAAAATTCAACTGTGGCTCGAAGAGCTGGACCCAAGGGATGCTGCGGTGGCTGCCGACCAGGACAAAGTTGCCGGTCTTGAAATCACGCACACTGAGAAATCGGGAGTAGCGGATGTTGACCTGAGCCTCGTATCGCCGGCTCAGTTCGATCAGCTTTGAAGCGAGGGCTGCGTCACCCAAACTGGTGTACTGACGGGCCATGAGGAGTTGCAGAGCCGAGCGGAGCTGCCGATCGGTTACTGACTGAATCAGTTTGCCGGGATAGGCTCCGCTCAGATAATCGGCGAGCGGAATATCTGTGTCAAGGATGTCCTGCAATGCCGCCAGGCAACTGTCTGACAGGATAACATCGGTTTTCTGGCCGGCCGCGAAAATCCGCGGCCAGATCAGATCGGCGCTAGTGGCGCGTGGCGGTGGCGCCGGCTGCCGTCTCCACCAAAGCGCGGTGGTTACGGCGAGAAGCGCGATGAGAGCGGCAGCCATCAGGCCGAAGGCCCACCAGGCAGTGCGAAGCGGCCGCCAACCCACAGCGCCGTCGTTGCCTGGAAGCGAAGTGACAGCGGGGGCTTGCGCAGTGATCCCGTCCGATCGCCACTCGAATCGCGGCACGTAGCCGCCCTTGGGAATGGTGATCAGCAGCGGTTCTCCGGCTCCTTCGGAAGCAAAATACTCCCCCAGCCTGTGACGCAGGTGACGGACCTGAACGCGGACGATGTTATCCTCGTTAGGGTTGAAATCAGGCCGCCGGCCGAGCGCCTTGCAGCCGATCTCTTGCTCACTGATGGCGGCGGCGTTCTCTTCCAGGTTCCGCCGCGTGATGTAAAGCAGGATCTCCCGCAGTTGAGGCGCCTTCAAGAGATGTCGGCCGGAGGCGATCCGCTGGACAAGCTCCCAGCACTCGCTTTCTCCGGGCCTGTTCAGCCTGGGACCCGCGACTTCCTTAAGCTCGTCACCCACTTTGCGACCCCATAGTGTAAAACCGTACGCAACTCGCCCCTAGATGAATCCGATTGCGATTTACGGCACGATTCCAACATTCATAGCTAAGCCGGGGGGGTCAATTAACGTGAATTCACGTCAATGTCACAGTGAACACACGTGCCGTACCCTTTTGAGTTATTGCGCAGAGCACTAGTCTCTGTCAAGGGGCAGTCTCCAATACTCGTGATTCGGTTCCAAAGGAGCTTTCGTTCGCTTCGGCGGATCGGCAGCGCAGCCTGTGGATCCCATCGGGAACGTCTTCGACCCGAAACGGGCACAGAACTCTACGGTTCCCACCGGAACCAGAAAGGGGTCAATATGACTCGAAAGTTTTCGCCAGTATCGGCGTTACTCATCGCGTTGATTGCGCTTATTGACACATCTGGCTGGGCGCAGGAATATCGCGGACGTGTTGAAGGTTTGGTGACGGATGCCAGCAAAGCTGTCATCGCCACAGCTAACGTGACGTTGCTTAACGTCAATACCGGGATCCGCGTCGCACGGCAGACGAGCGACACGGGTCTTTACCTGTTCGACTTGGTTGAGCCGGGCGCGTACACCCTCACCGTGGAAGCAGTCGGTTTCACGAAATTCGTCCAGGAAAATATCAACGTGGAGGTGCGAGGTGACATCACCGTCAATGCCATCTTGAGGCCGGGCGACGTGAAGGAGACCGTCACCGTCGAAGCCTCACCCGTGGATGTCCAATTCAACTCGACCAGCAACGATCTCACTTTGGACACCACCATGGCCGAGGAAACGCCCCGCTTCGACCGCAATCCCTTCAAGCTGACTCTGCTCGACCCGGAAGCCATTAATACACGTGGTGAAGTACTCCCCTTCCTGTCCTGGTCCGCCAACAGCGTCGATCTCGGCGGCGGCACGAACCTCAAGAATGACCTGGAGGTGGACGGCAGCCCGGTGGGCTTGGGGCATAAGTACAGCCTGCCGTTGAATATGGATGCGGTTCAGGAAGTGACGGTATCGCAGAACAGCGTGGACGCTGAACAAGGCCATAGCGCTGGCGGCGTCATCACCATGACTAGCAAAGCGGGTACGAACGGATGGCACGGGGACGCGTTTTACCTCGGCCGGTATCCCTGGCTGGACGCCGAAGCAGACCGGACCACGTTCAGCGCCAATGCCCAGCGCCAGAACACCATGGGCGCTACCTTGGGGAATCCGATCAAGAAGAACAAGATCTTCAATTTCGGCTCGTTCGAATACTGGAAGGTGGGGGCCCCCAACAGTTACGTCGTCACAGTGCCAACCGCCCTGGAAGCCGCCGGAAACTTCTCACAGTCCTACGGCATCAATGCGAGCGGCACCCCGGTGATCCGGACGGTGTACGACCCGTGGACGACTCAGACCAGCGCCAGCGGCGTGGTCACGGCCACGCCGTTTCCGGGCAATACCATCCCGGCCAGTCGCATGGACCCGGTTGCTGTCAACTTCATGAAAGGATTCTGGCCCGCCAACAATCCGGGACAAAATATCACGGGCGTTAACAACTTCACCAAAGGCTATACGGACGCGTGGAACTATTACAACTGGGCCGACCGCCTGGATTGGAATGTCAGTGATAAGTTCAAAGTCTTTTTCCACTTTGGGCACTATCACACCACCGACATTACCTCTAACCCCACGCCCGACGACTCTCCGTTATTCCAGCCGACGGGGACGGTACGCAACGCCACTCAGATGAACGCTGACGCGGTTTGGACCGTGGACGCGCGCACGGTAGTCGATTTTCATGCCGACTACGACAGCGTGGTAGACGCTTACAACTCCACGCCGCTACCTTCATCCGGGTGGAACGCGTTTTGGGGAAGCAATCAGTGGTACGAGCCGTATTTTGTGAACTCACCCGGCACGCCGGTCTATTACCCCGACCTGACCATTAACGGCACCAACTACGGGGGACGCGGCTTCTATTGGAACCAGAACCCGAGAGGCGAAGCCTATAGTGTCAAGATATCGCAACAGCACGGCTCCCACTACCTCAAAGCAGGCTTTGAGTATCGCAGAACTTGGGGGCCCGAGTATGTTTCCGACACTACGGTTTTTAACTTCGACACCGCGGTAACGGCAGGCACCTACCTCAACCCGAACACGGCGATCAACGGCGACCAGTGGGCTACCTTTTTGCTCGGCGCTCTCAAGGACGATACGGAAATGGTGGGCGGGCCAGTGCCGATCCCGATCACCAGCTTTTACGGTATGTTCTTCCAGGATGACTGGAAACTGAACAGGAGGATCACCCTAAACCTCGGCTTGCGCAATGAATACGAGGCGGCATGGACCGACGCGGATCATTTCCTCTCCCAAGCCATGGATCTCACAGCTCCCATTGCTCCCATGGAGTCCAATCCGCCGAACATGCCGGCACTGGCGACGTCGCTGGTGGGACCCAACTTTTACTCGTGGACCGGTGCATGGCAGTTTACCTCCCCCAGCCATCCAGGAATGTGGGATCCACCCAAGCTGGCACTGGCGCCACGAGTCGGCGCTGCCATCAAAATCGACGACAAGACGGCGCTGCGGCTCGGTTATGCCCGTTACGTGATTCCCACGGAATACAACTTCACGGCCGCTCCGATCTCCGGCTTCGAGGATGTCAACTTCCTGGAGCCGCCCTTCTTCGGTATGACGGGTTACCAATTCGCGGCCCCGCTGCTGAACGGCGTGCCGCAAGAGACTCTCTCGAATCCCTATCCGTCAAGCAACCCGCTGCTTCCAAACTTCGGCCCTGTAAACGGGAAATCCTTGGGGCCGTACGTAGGTATCGGCGGCGAAAACCTCCTGTGGTATCCGCAGGCCTTCAAGAAAGCGTACAACGACCGGTTTAACTTCAATCTCCAGCGGCAGCTTCCGTATGGGTTCGTCGCATCGGGCACCTTCTTCCTCAACCTCGGCCACCAACACTACACGCAGGAGTTGAACGCTATCAACCCGGCCCTCGAGTTGCAATACGCGAATGACTCAGCCTACCTGAGCCAGGCCGTTGCCAACCCGTTCTATCATTACCTGAACACGACGGTCAACAATGGCCCGCTGTATAACCAGCAGACGGTTCCTCTTTCGTCGCTGCTAGTGGAGCGCCCGCAATACGGCCCGCTATATGAGATCGGTGCCTGCTGCGCGCACGAACACTACTACAACATGCAGTTGAAGGCTCAGAAGGCATTCAGCCACGGATTCAATTTCCTGGCCACGTACGTCTATATCAACGAAGCAACGCAGATCAACAGCTTCAACGACATGACGTATTACAACAACACGTTCCAATGGCAGGACAGCAATCAGCCTCGCCATCGGATGAACATCGTGACCACGTATCAGCTTCCCCTTGGAAGGGGACAGGCGCTCTTGGGCAACGCACCCCGAGGAGTGGACGCAGTAGTGTCCGGCTGGAAGATCACGCCGGTGTTGCAGTACATTTCCGGCGATTATCCGCAGTTCACCCAAACCCTGATTGTTACCGGCAACCCTTGCGTCTCGAGTCCTTCCCCGGGCCATTGGTTCAACACGTCGGCCTTCTCGCCGGTTCCGTCCGGTACCTATGTACTGCGCAGCAACGCGTTGCAGTATAGCTGCTTGACGGGGCCGTCCTTCTGGGACCTGGATCTCAGCCTGGCAAAAGACTTCCAGTTCCTCGAGAGGTTCCGGGCGCAACTCAAGCTAACCGCTTACAACGCCACGAATAAGTTGAACCGGGGCGATCCAGACACCAACGTCTACGATTCCACGTTCGGCCAGGCGTTGTACCAGGGTTCCCCCGGAGGCACGTTCGGCGCGCAATCCGCAACCTCTGCATTCAACAGCGGCCGGCAGGTCGAACTCGGGTTCAAAGTGGTCTGGTGAGTGGTTCGCATCGGCGCCACTGCTTTACTACCGCGGCGGGATGCACGCCCGCCGCGGTTTTTTTGCGTCCGGCAGGTCGTCGAAGAGACAGGAAGCTGGCTGGTGGCGTGAGGCAGCGCCCCGCTTGGTACCGAAACCGCCGCTTGAAGGTTAAAATAGACTTGAATTCCGTCGCGGGTTTCAATGGCGGTTTTGGGGGGTACGGTGAGTGCCGGCCCGTAATAGGTTGCGAGTACGGTTGACGTTAGCCGCCAGCCGCGGGTGGGCCGCGGCTGATCTCTCCGCCCACGATCCACTGGCCTGGAGCAATCCAATCATGAGCCCATCCTGTCAATCGGGAGCCGAGCCGCGATAATGCCCCACGGTCCGCTCCATTCCGGCGGCATTCCCGCGTTTTCGCGTCGCGGCCTGCTCGGCATGCTCGCCTGGCCGGCCCTGCGTGCGTACAGCCAGACGAGCGCCGCGGGCGAGGGCATGGCTTCACGCGGCGTGCGCGCCGCCCCGCGCGCCAAGTTCTCCGGCCTGCCGTTCCACGCGCGCTTCACCGACATCGCGGCGGAGGCCGGCCTGCATCATCCGGTCATCGCCGGCCACCCCACGCGCGCCGATTACGCCATCGAGGCCATGAGTTGCGGCGCCGCTTTTTTGGATTTCGACAACGACGGCTGGCTGGATATCCTGGTGCTGACCGGATCGCGCTATGGCGATCCGCCGCCCGACGCCTCGAACCGGCTGTACAAGAACAACCGCGATGGCACCTTCACCGACGTCACCGAAAGGGCCGGCTTGCTGCGCTCCGGCTACTTCTACGGAATAGCCATTGGCGATTACAACAACGACGGCTTCGACGATATCTTCCTCACCGGCTGGGAGCGGAACGTGCTCTACCGCAACAACGGAAACGGCACCTTTACCGATGTTACCCGTGCGGCCGGCCTGCTTGACTTGCAGCCACGCTTTTCCACCGGCTGCACCTTTCTGGATTACAACCGCGACGGGCACCTGGACCTTTTTGTGGCCAATTACCTGACCTTCGACCCGGCCACAGTGCCCCGCGCCGGCAAGTCCAACGAGTGCAGCTCGGCGGGCCTGTTCTGCGGTCCGCGCGGCTTGCCTTACGGGCACCACTCGCTCTACCGCAACAACGGCGATGGCACCTTCAGCGACGTGACCGCGGCCGCCGGAATCGCTAGGCCCGACCAGGGCTACGGCCTCACCGCCGTGGCCGCCGACTTTGATAACGACGGCTGGCCCGACATTTACGTAGCCTGCGATTCCACTCCCAGCCTGCTTTTCCGCAACAATCACGATGGCACTTTCCGAGAAGCCGGCCTGGAGCGCGGCGTGGCCCTCAGCGAAGACGGTATGGAACAGGCCGGGATGGGCGTCGCCATTGGGGATTTCCACCTTTCGGGCAACCTCGACATCCTCAAGACGCATTTTTCGGGCGACACTCCCGCTTTTTATGGCAACAACGGACGAGGCGATTTCACCGACCTGACAATCCGCTCGGGCATGGGCGTTGAAACACGGTACATCTGCTGGGGCACGGGCGCCGCAGATCTCGATAACGACGGAAATCCCGATCTGTTTCTCGTCACTGGCGGCATTTACCCGGAGCTACAGGATAGCTACCGCACTCCCCGCGTGATCTTCCGCAACCTCGGCCAAGGCCAGTTCGAAGAGTTGCTGGGGATGGGCGGTTCTGGCGTGGAAGCCGCGCATTCCAGCCGCGGCTGTGCCTTCGGCGACTTCGATAACGACGGTGACGTGGACATCCTCATCGTCAACCACAACGAGCCGCCCTCGCTTCTGCGCAACGATGTCACCGGCCCGCATCACGCGCTGCAGATTCAACTCACAGGCGCCCAGTCCAATCGCGCCGCCATCGGCGCGCGGGTCACCCTGCACTATGGCGGCAAGCTGCAAATGCAGGAGGTGCTGAGCCAATCGTCGTATCTCTCTTCAAGTGCCCGCCGCCTGCACTTCGGCCTGGGGCCGGCCGCCGCCGCCGATATCGAGATCCGCTGGCCTCTGGGACGAATCGAAAAGCTCGAAGCGGTAGCGGCGGGCCAGCTAGTGTATGTAACCGAAGGTGCGGGCATTACGAAAACCGCGAAGTTCAGGAGGCCGGGATGACGCCGAGCCATTCGGCGGCTCTAGTGCTTCTGGCTACTGTTGCGCCTTTGTTCGCGCAGTCTCAATCTGTCGAGGAGGCATGGGACTTGCTGCGAAGAGGCGCGCGCCCTCAGGCCATCGCTTTGCTCGACCGAATTGTCCGCGAGCGTCCCGTCGATTTCGAGGCCCGCCTGCTGCTGGGAAGCGTGCTGATGGAAGAGGACCGGCGCGAGGAATCCATTGCCCAATTGAAAGAAGCTGTGCGGCTGCGGCCCACATCGGCCGACGCCCAGAACGCCTTAGGCGAGGCGTTCAGAGCTTTCGGCGATCCTCGATCCGCTCGCGCCCCGCTGGAAAAAGCCGTCGCCCTCGCCCCCAACTTCGCCGCAGCGCGGGTGAATCTTGGCGCCGTCCTGCTGCAACTCGGCGAATCCGATGCCGCCGTGCACCTGGACCGCGCCATCGTCCTGCTCGGCCGCGCGCCTGATGCCGCCGAACCGCTCTATCTGCGCGCGAAGATTGAGGCCGACCGCGGAGAGCCGGAAAAAGCCGCGGCGGATTTGCGGCAGGCGCTCGATCTCCGACCCGATTTCCCCGAGGCGTGGTCCGATCTCGGCGAGACGCGCAAAACTCTGCGCGACGATGCCGGCGCGCTAGACGCTTTCGAACGTGCCGTGAAGCTGGCTCCCGAAGACGCCGTCGCGCAATATCGCCTGGCTTCCGAGTTGCTGGCTCGGGACAGACCGCATGACGCCTTGCCGCATTTTCAGGAAGCCGTACGTCTTAATCCTTCGGATCAATCCGCACTCAACGGCTTGCAACGCGCCCTCCGGGCAGACGGCCGCGCCGAAGAGGCCGAACAGGTGCGCCAGAAAATGACGGCACTCTTCCGCGCCAAGAACATGGAAGACCAGAATTCGGTGGCGGCCATCCGTCTGAACAACGAGGGCGTCGCCCTGGAGAAGTCCGGCGACCTGCGTGGTGCGCTGGAAAAATACCGTGCCGCCGTGGCCCTCGGGCCCGATCATACCGGCATTCGCACGAACCTCGCCGCGGCCCTATTGCACCTGGGACATTGGAGCGAAGGCGTCGCCGAGCTTCGCGAGGTGCTGCGCCGGGAACCGGGCAATGAAAAGGTCCGCACCGCTCTAAACCAGGCTCTCGCCCACCCCCCGGCGCATTGAGGCGCGACAGATTCACCGTTCCCTTTCGGCGCTATCCGGCTCTTGATCAAAAACGGGGGCAGACCGTAATCCCAGATTGGTGAAACAATCTTGGGAGATAACGTTTTGACCAGATCAGAGATCCTTTTAGGTCTGCCCGACTTCCAGATTACCGGGATTCTGCGCAAAGAGGGTAACTTGAGGATCTCGGCCCGGTATACCGGGCCGAGATCCTGCGCGCATTGCGGCGGCGTCCGGCTGCGAAGCAAGGGGTGGATTCTCCGGACGGTGCGCCACGAGGATTGGGGACTCCGCCATGGCGTGCTCCACCTCCAGGTTCCCAAGTCCAAGTGCCTCAACTGCGGACGCTATTCCCGCCAGCCTCTCCCCGGCATCCTGCGCTGTCAGCGGGCCAGCGAGGCGTTTCAGAAGGCCATCTATCAGCAGCACCTGGACGGAGTCAATCGCAGCCGTCTGGGACGGCGAGAAGGTCTCGGCGCCGCCACCGTCGAGCGCTACTTCCGGCACGGACTCCGGCGCCAGTTCCGGGAGTGGCACCCGCCGCGCTGCCCCCTGCTGCTGGGCATCGACGAGCACTTCTTCACCCGCCGCAAGGGCTTCGCTACCACCCTCTGCGACCTGAAGAACCACAAGGTCTATGATGTGGTGCTGGGCCGCTCGGAACTCTCTCTGCAGTCCTATTTTCAAGCCCTGGAGGGCAAGACGGAGGTCCAGTTGGTGTGTATGGATCTGGCTTCCGGCTATCGCGCTCTGGTGAAGAAGCACTTCCCCAATGCCCGCATCGTCGCCGACCGCTTCCATGTGATCCGCATCATCAACCACCATTTCCTGGCCTGCTGGCGCGAGATCGATCCCACCGGCAGTCGGAACCGCGGCCTGCTCTCCCTGATGCGCCGCCACCGCCACAACCTCAGCCTCACCCAGCAGGAGAAACTGTCGGCCTATCTGCTCGCCCATCCCGCCCTGGAGGTGATCTACCGCTTCAAACAGCGCCTCTGCTACCTGCCGCTGAAGAAACACCGCAACCGCAAGCAATGCGAGGCTCTCGCCCCGCGGTTCCTGCGGGCCGTGTACCAACTGCGCCAGGCCGGCCTGGCGCAGTTGGTACAGCTCGGAGAAACCCTGAACTGCTGGGCCGAGGAGATCGTCGCCATGTGGCGCTTCACCCGCAACAACGGCATCACCGAGGGATTCCACAACAAAATGGAGCTGATCAACCGGCAAGCCTATGGCTTCCGCAACTTCGAAAATTACAGACTTCGAGTGAAGGTGTTATGTTCGTAGAAAGGTTTGGGATTGGGGTTTGCCCCCGTTGTTGGCGTAGAGCCAGAAATGATTGCAATTATATGGTCGGGGCGAGTGGATTCGAACCACCGACCTCCTGGTCCCGAAGCAGGAAATATCAATAACTTACGAGGATCGTTTACTGAAACCAAAAGACTTGCGCGTCTTCCGTTTAGACCCTATTTGGACCCTAAAGGCGAATGCGTGGCGAACCGGGAGGCGGTTGGACCCTCCTTGGACCTTGATTTCCACGCTGGTGATCCACGTGCTCTCGCGCGCACACGCGGTCGCTTCCGCCTTCCGAAAACCTGACCAAAATATGTTGCTCAGACAGGATTTCAAAATCGCCATATAGGAGCACCAGCCCAACACGGCTGCAGGCTGAAGTGGACCTCCGAGGAATTGCGACTAATCGTCCGCGGGGGGCACGCGTTCACTCGGTAAGCGGGGGTCGAATCGATTCACCATGCGGCACATGTTTTGGCGGACAATTAGGTGAATCCATATGCCACAGTTCGTGATCGAGTTCGGCGCAGAGCAATTGGAATCCGTTGCATCGGCCATCAAAGCTACCGTCGCGGAGCCGCTTCGAATATCTATCGACAGTGAGGAATCTGAGATGTCGTATTCGGCTACTGCGAGGACGCTGGACGAGGTTGCGACCGACCTCGCAACCGGATCTGTCCCTTCCGCGATCATCCGAACGACCGATCCTCGGATCCGATACGCGCTTATTACAAGTCCAAGAATACACGTTCCACCGCTTGCCCTGTGGATGGGAACCATCGAGGTAACCGTCGAAGAGTGGCAGTTCGTGTGGGACGCGCTCCTCGATAAACCCGGCTTGAGATTCGTATGCGTGGCACGTGAGGAGGGCATCGAGGTCTCGAATCAGCAGATCAGCCCTGAGACGTTCCCGTGGGATGTAGACGGGCTACTCGCGGCGGCTGTCCGAACTGACGAGCATTCCGAGTGGACGCGGCGTGTTGCCATTCACTTCGACCTTAATTCCCGTTAGAGGGCGATATGTAAGGGAACCTCGAAACAAAGAAGCACACAACCGGGTCCCTCACTAGACCTCCTGGTCGGGGCCCAAGAGGTCGTCGATGTCGTCGGGCAGCAAGTCGATCAAAACACAGAGGCAACGACCAATAGAGTCCAACATCCGGGTCGGAGTAGGGTCCAAAAATGGACCCTGCTTGGACCCTGATTTCATGTGGGAGTGTTTGTAAGTCTTTGAGGAATTTGGTCGGGGCGAGTGGATTCGAACCACCGACCTCCTGGTCCCGAACCAGGCG
>CAYRWE010000067.1:0-21541 GCA_964427655.1 uncultured Solibacteraceae bacterium
CAAAGCGGACAGCTCACGTGTGAACTCGACCGGACAACTCACATACTAGCGACACTACGTTAACGGGGTGTGTATCCTGGCGGCGAGCGATGGTGTACAATCGCATGCTGAATCAGGGGTATGCCTCTGGGAGGTCCGGCGATGGTTGGCGTTGAGGAGATTTCTTCGGACAAGAAGAGCCTGGCCCTCGAAGAAGTTCTCCGCAGCGAGACTTTGCTTCGTTCGGACCAGTTGCGACACTTTCTGCGATACATCTGCGAAATGGAGATCTCGGGAAGAGGCTCCGAGATCACCGAACGATCGATCGCCGAGGACGCCCTGGGGCGCCGAAACGGCTTTGTGCCGTCGGAGGACACCATCGTTCGCAACCGCGCCCACATGCTGCGGCAGCGGCTCAAGGATTTCTACGATAAGGAAAACCCCCACTCGATCCTGCGCATCGAACTGCCCAAGGGATCGTACGTTCCCCGCTTCGTCCCGGTTCAGGTGAGGGAGACCGTCGTCCGGCCGGCTTCACGCCCGCGCCTGGACAGCGCCGCCATAGGATTTCTGGCGGCCACGATTCTGTTTGGGGCCATTTTTCTGGGCACCCGTTCGATGCAACCGGTGCGCTCCGTAGACCCAGTGATTCGTGAGGCGTGGGGACCGCTGGTGGCCCCCGATGGAAATCCCGTGCTGGTGCTGGGCCTTCCGGTTCATCTCATGGTACGGTCGTTTCCGGGCGGCTCCCAACCCCGCGACGCCATCGACGTAGCCGCCCCTCCGAGCGTGGCGGAGTTTTATGAGAGGCGGACGCCCCGACCGGAGTCCGACGACTTACACATGCTTCAGTCGGAGTCGCTCAGGTTCGGCGAGGCTATGGCGGCCATAACTACGGCCAGGACTCTGGAAGCCATGCGGGTGTCGTACCAGGTGCTGCCCGACATCGCGATTCGCCTGGCCGCCCTGCGGGGCCGCAACGCCATACTGATCGGCGATCCCACCGTGATCCCGACGGTATTCCAGCAGCTTCAGCGGGCCCCGCTGAGCGTGGAATACGACCCTTCGGTGCGGGATTTTGTGGTTGGGGAGCGGGCAGGCGTAGCCCACCCGTTCATGGTGGCGCCGGAAGTCGCAATCCCGGGACACACACGGGAGATTCCGGGGCTGTTGACGGTGATGCCGAGCGACGACACGCCCGGGAGCAACAAACGAACCGTGCTGTTGAGCTGTGCGATGTCGGCCGGCTGCCAGGCAGCCGCCGAATTCTTCAGCTCGCCGGACAGCCTCCGCGAGCTCCGCGGCCGCTTCCGCCAGGAAGGTATCCACGGCTTCCCGCGCGCTTACCAGGTGGTGGTCAAGGGACGCACCGATAACGTGCTGCTGATCTCCTTCCGGTACGAAGCGCACCGCGTGCTGGACCGGACGGTGCGCTAGCGTTCGGCGCCGCCCGCTACAGGGGCGGCAGGTCTGGATTCGGTTTGTCGTAGCGCCCGGGCAAATAGGGAAACTTCTCCGCGATCCCCGGTTTGAGTTCCATGCCAAAGCCCGGACGGTCATGAAGATCCATGTAGCCTTTTTTCACTACCAGCGGATCCTTGAAGATCTCCTCTTTGAACGGGTTGTAGGTCTGGTTCAGCTCCAGCATGTGGCGATTGGGGATGGCCGCCACCAGCGCCGCGTTGGCCATGGTGGTCAGACCGCCGTGCCAGTTGTGCGGGCAGCAGTACTTCTTTCTCAGGTTGGCCATGCGCGCGATTTGCCAGGCTTCCGTCACGCCCGTGACGTTACAGTCCGGCTGCACGATATCGTAGGCGTTGCGGTCGATCCACTCCTTGAATTCGAAGCGGTTGGCGCGGCCCTCGCCGCCCGAAACCATGACGTGCGGCAAGGCTTCGCGAACCCTCAGATATCCTTCCAGGGCGTCGGGCGGGCGCGTGCTGATGGGCTCCTCGAACCAGTGGAACTTCAACTCCTCCAGCACGGGAGCCAGTTCCAGGCACTCCGCCAGCGTCAGGCGCATATTGCTTTCCTGCATCAGGTCGAAATCCGGACCCACCGCTTTGCGCATGCGGTAGAGGTAGGGCACGTACTTCGCCACGGTGATTCCGCTGTTGGCCCATTCCGAACCGTAGCGGAACTTGAACGCCGTGTATCCCTCTTCCTTGTGGCGCACGGCTTCGTCGATAAGGTCGTCCGGCCGTTTGTACCAGGCGTATTCGACCCCTCCGCTGGCGTACATGCGCAGGTGCGTCACCGGTTCCACGTCCGTGGCCAGCAGTTTGTAGACCGGCACGCCTTTGGCTTTGCCGATGATGTCCCAGCACGCCGCGTCGATACCGCCAAACGCCTGGCTGCCGCTCCAGGCTACGCCCAGGCAATCCACGTCGAACGGATTCTGCCCGATCAGCGCGGGACGGATCAGCTCGTCGATGGTTTTCTTCACCCGGTCCGGCCCGGCATAGGGACTGGTTTCGCCGATGCCCACGATGCCCTTATCCGTGAAAATCTCCACCAGGATGAGGTCGGTTTTCCAGGTGACCGCCTTGGCCGTAACCCACTGCCTATCCGGGGCCAAGGCATAAGACATGATGGTCACTTTAACGTCCGTGATCTTCAGATTCTCGCGGGCGACGCCCTCCAGCGGGTGAACCCGCTTGCGGAACGGCGCCTTGGTCTGGGCGGAACCCAGCATGGGAACGGCCGCGGCGCAGCCGAGCAGAGACCTTCTCGTAAGAGACATGAGTGCTTTCCTTTCGAGTAGTTGGGGGGCCTCCGCCTACCGCATTTTCTAGGGGAGGCCCCCGGCTATCAGAACCGAAGCTTCATCGCGACCTCGCACTGGCGGCTGGCATTCGACTGCGCACTGACGATTCCGAAAGACGAGCTGCCGAGCGTGGTCCCGGGACCGCTGAAGACCGGATGATTGGGGAAGTTGAAAGCCGTGGCCCGCAGCTCCGCCTTGAACCTCTCAGTGATGGCAAAAGTCTTGCCCAATGCGAGGTTTACGTTGTTCATTCCAGGCGCGCGCACCGACCCGATACGCGGCGCCACGTTGCCCATGGTGAAATTCGCCGGCCGGGCGAATGCCGCGGTGTTGAAGTAATTCGTCAGCCGCGAACCGGGGCCGCCCGTGATCCCCTGGTTCGGATCACCCACGACGAGCGGCCGGATGGCGTCGCTGAAATAAGTTCCGCCGGTTACGCTGAACGCCTCCGCGGTTCCGTCCTGAAACACCAGGGAGGTGGCTCGCTCCGGTGAACGACCCCGCGGTGAATATGCCGTAGAACGGGTTGGGAACCGTCTGGGTGAGTGCCGAGCCAAGGGCGAAATCCTGGGCCGGAACCTGGTTGATGTTCACGTTGCTGCCGGCCAGCAGGTGGATCGAGCGGCTCCCAACGTAGGCGAGCGTGAGAATTCCAGGCTGTTGCCGGTTACCGGAAGCGCTCCGTTCGGGAGGGGATTGCTCAGCTTGTTCGTAACCGTAATGCCGCCGTCGAGGCTGGTCACCCAGGGGGAAGTCACCGAGTATCCAGTGGTGATCTGGGTCGTCGGAATCGGTATGTACATCAGGGAATAGCCGCCGCGAATCACGGTTTTTGAATCCAGGGAGTAGGCGAAACCGAAACGCGGCGAGTAATTGTGCATATCGGGGTTGTACATGCCGTCCGCCGCGCCGTTCTTCCCGGCGTACATCAAGCCGCCGTTCAGGTTATAACCCGGCACCTGAATCCCTGTAGGGGTGTTGTAGGCGAACCCGACAACCTCGCGGTTGAAGCTCTCCGTGCGCGAAGTCTCATGTTCCCAACGCAATCCTATGTTGAGGGTTAGCTTGGAGCTCATGCGGAAATCGTCTTGGAAGTAGAAGCCGTAGTAAACCTGCTGCCACGATATGGCCGGGGCGGTGAGGACGGAGCCGGACGAACCGAATCCCAGCATCATCGAAGCCAGGCCGAACCCGCCGGTAGGCGTGGCCGCGTTCGGTCCCCCGGTCTGGTTCGAGGCGAAACTGAACGTGCCGGCGGGCGTCGAGTCGGTAAACTGGCTGCCGCGAAGGTCGCGGATATCGACTCCCGTTTTGAACATGTGCTTGCCGTGACTGATGGTCACCTGGTCTTCGGTGGAGATGCCCTGCCCGGGGTTGTTGGCGAAACCAGTCTGTCCCAGGCTCTCGATGCCATCGTTAAAGCTGATGTTCGGGAAAGCCGCTGCCTGGGTGGCATTTACGAAGGACGCCGGGAAGCCCAGGCTGGAGACGTTGAACCCGTTCGAGTACGGCGTCGTGGTGTTATTGGTGCGCTCGAATCCCAAGCGGAAGGCGGCCGCGATGCGGGGGCTGAAGACTTAGGTATCGCTAAGCGTGGCGCCTTGGTTGGGGCGCTTGTTTTCGAACCTGCCCGGTGAGGCAAGTCCCGGAAAATCATAAGGATTCCAGAGAGAACCGGGTCCGAAATTCACGCGCGCGAAGATCTGTTGCTTCGAGCTGATGGTCTGGTCGAACTTCATGTCAAAGAAGTCATACCCGGACGGGAAGGCGCCGCCGCCCGAGCTGTAATTTCCCACCCAGGGGCTGGACGTGCTGGAGGCGACGTTGGGCGTAGGCCAGTATTGCATCAGGTTCTTGGCCACGGGGTCCTGCTCGGAGGCGGGAATCACGTTGCCCGGAAAAGGGGTTCGTGTTTGCACGCCGTTGACGGGCTGCACCGAGTAGGGGTCGTAAATGGGGGTCGGCACCTGTGAAAAGTCGCCCGTGCGCATCTGCGCGGTCGGCACATTCAACCGCCCTCCGCCGAACGCCGAGGTGGCGCGCAAGCCGCCGTAACTCATGAAGAAGAAGGTCCTATTTTTGCCGTTATAGATTTTGGGCAGCCACACCGGCCCGCCAATCGTGAAACCGAAGTTGTTCTGCCGATAGACTGCCAGCTTGGTCCCCGATACATTATTAAAGAACGAGTTCGCGTCCAACGCCGAATTGCGCATGTTCTCAAACATGGTGCCGTGCACATCGTTGGTGCCGGACTTGGTAACAATGTTCGAGATGCTGCCGGAAGAGCGCCCATACTCGGCGGGCAGCGTGCCGGACTGGAGTTTGAACTCGGCAATCGAGTCGGCGGAGGGTTGATACGCCGCGATGTAGTAGCCCCGGTTCACATCCGCCATGTCGGATACACCGTCCAGCGAGACGTCGCCCGTACCCAACGGCGAGCCGTTGGAAGTGTACTGGACGCTGTGCATCTGGTCGATGGCCCGGACATCGTCCGGGAAGATGGGGCTCACAACACCCGCCGATAACTCGAACATGAGTAAGGTTCCATGACCCTTTAGAGGAAGGCTATCGACAATGTCCTGCCGGACCACCGATCCAAGCGAACTGGAATCGATGGCGACGGCCACGGCATTGGCCGAAACCACGATGCTTTCGCTGGCTTCTCCCAGGGCGAGATCGATATCCAGCCGAACCGTGTCGCCGACGTTCAGCGGGATGCTGTCGTGCTTGTCGGTTTTGAAGCCCGCAGCCTTGGTGGTAAGCGAGTATTTTCCTGGAGTTAGCAGTCCAAAGACGTAGTGGCCGTCGGCCCCCGAAGTGGTTTGATGTTCGACGGCAGTTTCGACGTTGACGAGCGTCAATTGAGCCCCAGGCACCACGGCCTGATTGGGATCGATTACGGTTCCTTCTAACGTAGCGCGGAACTCCTGCGCGCCCATCACGGAAGCCATGATGAATAGAACTGTCAAAAACCTTCGCATGGTCGTCCTTTCGCCGGAATGCGAGATTGCCCCCGGCCTGCTGGAATCAGGCGCAAAAGCCTGGACGTCCTTCGATGTTAAAATCCGTCGGGGATGTGAATGCAAGTTTATAGATGTTTTGGGGGCGGCGATAACAATTCTTAACAGGATGGGCACCGCATCCGCCCTTTGGAACAGATCGACTTCGCGGTTCCGGCAGTTTGCAATCCCATAGTGCCACTTTCTCCGGCCGTCTCAGCTACCCGGCGGCTCTTCTGCGCGGATAAGATACAGGAAGTATGATGATGGCGAATTCTATCGGCGCGGAGGTGTATGCGTGAAGGCTGTGGTGCTGAGGAGTCCGAGAGTCCTGGAGTGCATGGAGGTGCCCACGCCCAAGCTGACGCGGGCGGAACATGTGCTCATCGGCGTGAAGGCGTGCGGGATTTGCGGCAGCGACCTGCGCTACTGGAACGGCGAAAATCCCTGGGCGCTGCACACGCTGGGGCACCATGTCGACAATCCCCCGAATATCATCATGGGGCACGAATATGCGGGCGTAGTGGTGCAGGTGAATTCCGCGAAATATGAAAACCTGCTGGGCCGCCGCGTCGGCGTACAGCCGTACCGCGTTTGCGGAGAATGCAGGTTTTGCCGCTCCGACCGCCATAATCTCTGTAACGCCACGATTCACATCGGCCATGGGCAGGGCTGGGGAGAAATGGAGTTCTATCCCGGCGCCTATGCCGAATACTGCCTGGGCTGGGGCGACCTGCTATACCCGATTCCCGAGGAGATCTCCTTCCAGGAGGCCGCCATGGCGGATATTTTCGGCGTCGCGGTCCACGTGGTTGGAAGAAGCAGGATTCCCCAGGGCGCCGTGGTGTTGTGCATCGGAGGCGGGCCGGTGGGGTTGAGCATTGCCCAGGTAGCCAAGGCTCGCGGCGCGGGAAAGGTATTTGTTGACGAAACATCCGCGCTTGCCCGGCGCATGCTGGCCCAATTCGACGTTACCGTCATCGAACCGGGCCAGCCGATTCGCGAAGTCCTGGCGGCGAATCTCGGCCGCCCGGAAGTGGCCGCCATCTACGATTCGGTCGGGACCGAGGAAACGGTCTCCGAAGCGCTCCCCCTGCTCGAGGCCTCGGGAACATACGTCAACCTGGCCGTCCACGCGGCTTCCCTGCCTGTGAATGCCGGCCTCTTAGGATCCGAGAGGACTATCACGACCTCTTCGAACGCGTTCTACGATGACGTCCGCGAGGCATACGACCTCATCTTCTCGCGGCAGGTCCAGGCCGGGTTCATGATCTCACACTGTTTTCCGCTCGCCGGCTACCAGCAGGCGTTCGATCTGTTGCTGAGCAGTCCCAAACAGGCCTACAAAGTCGTTTTTGTGCCGGCTCCTGGCGAACGCCCGGAGGGCTAACGGCCCGGATGTCCTAGTCTCACGACTTCATGCGGCGATCGCATTCCGCCATGCCGGCTTGCGCTTGCCTGAGCCGGCGTAAAGTGTCTGGCGTCTGAGGCTTCCACAGCTTCCAGCGCGCGGCGTTCTTCTCATAGAAACTGCGCGCCCACACGTCGTGGCCGTTGGACAGGAGCATACGGGCGTACAGATCGTCAAGATCCGAGACGGCCTCCATCGCTTCGAGCGTGGGGTGCGGCGCCGCGAGCAGCTTGGCCTGTAATGGCTGGCCCCTGGTGATCGCCGCGGCGGCCTCATCGCTCCGGCCGCGCTTTAACAGGTCTTCGGCCTGGCTGTCCAGCGCCGTGAGTTGCCCGACCGCGTCCGCATAGGAAGGTTCCTTGGCGGGGTCGGGATTTGGCTTTTCGGCCTTGGGGGGTGCCGCACAGGCCGCCAGGAACAGCGCGGCGATGGTGACGATTCCCGCTACCACGCCGGATTGTAGGCCGCGCTCTCTCATCCCGGTTATTAACACCTTTGGCATTGTTGCGGGCGTGACAGCAGGCTCATCCTGCTGTAGCTATTGGGTTTATGCTCCCCGGGACGGCCCGTCGCGGAGGGTGACTCCGTTCCGCTGCCGCCCGCGCAGCGGCCCCGCATCGCGCCCGTAAGTATTGTAGCGCCGCGCCACTTGCCATTAGTCCGGCGAAACCCACATGGAACCGAAGTTGCAGGTTGCTTTCCGGAGGGTGCCCATGCGTACTGCGTCCATCGCCTTCGTGCTGTTCATGGGAATTGGCTTGATGTCATGCAATTCCGGGAATAACGATCGCCGGGAAGGGCCGGCCGCTCGTCAGGCTGGAAGAGACGCCTACCGGGCATCGCGGGAGGCCAAGCGGGATGCCAAGGAGGCGGAACGCGAGCTCCGCAATGCCGGTAAAGAGTTCCGGGAAGGATGGAACGACGCGCACCACGACGACGCCGACCGACGCCAAAAGTAGCGCACCCCGGCTCCGGTAGCGCGCTTCGGCCCGGGAGACCTATCGCCGCAGCAGTTCGATCGCCGCAGCCGTGGTGGCGATGACACCGGTTCGGATGGCTCGTTCCGCATCCGGATAGAACTGGCTCGAGTGCAGGCTGGGCAGCGGCTTCCCGGTTCGCTCGCTCTCCCGCAGCCGCGCGGGATCGGTGGCGCCGAGGCGAAACATGAACACGGGAATCTGTTGGTTCTCGAGGCCGAACAAACCGAAATCCTCGCTCACCATTTCCGGGCGGCCGTCGATCACGTTGGACGCCCCTAAAGCCGATACAAATGCCGGCTTCAGCCGCTGGGCGAGCCGCGGGTCGTTGTAAGTGACCGGAACGGCCTCGTTCTCGTTTACTCGGACGATGGGCATACGGTCCTCGGGCACGCCGCCGGCAACCGCTATGCCGCGCGCGGTGCGCTCAATCGCCGCCAGAATCGTCCTGCGCGCTGCCTCGCTGAAGGCCCGCGCCGAGATCTGAAGCGTCACCTCGTCGGGAATGACGTTGTGTTTAGACCCGCCGTGGATCGATCCCACGGTCACCACCGCCGGATCGAGCGGCGAAATCTGGCGGCTCACGATGGTTTGCAGGGCCAGGACGAACTCCGCCGCCATCACGACCGGGTCTTTGGTCATCTCGGGGCGCGCGCCGTGACCGCCCACGCCGCGGATCGTCACATCCACGGAATTGGAACTGGCCAGCACCGGCCCGGCAAGCACGGCGATTTTTCCGGCTTCGATATAGGGATCGTCATGCAGCGCGATGGCGAAGTCCGGTTTGCCGAAACGGGCGTAGATGTCTCCGGCCAGCATGGCCTTCGCGCCGACGATGGTTTCCTCGGCCGGCTGCCCCACCAACAGAAGCGTTCCGCTCCACCGGTCCTTCAGATTGGCCAGCATTCGGGCGGTGCCCAGAAACGAGGTCATGTGCAGGTCGTGCCCGCAGGCGTGCATAACCCCGACCTCCTGGCCGGCGTCGTTCCTGGTTCGGACCTGGCTCGCGAATGCGAGTCCGGTCTTTTCCTCGACGGGCAGGGCGTCCATTTCGGTACGCACCAGCAGCGTGGGACCGGGTCCGTTCTTGAGCAGCGCGACGACGCCGTCGGCCGGGCGGCCATCGGCATACCTGCCGACGTGCTCCGTTACCGTGTATCCGGCGTTCCGCAATTCGCGTGCGAGCGCCGCCGCGGTCCGCTCCTCATGGCCGGACAGTTCCGGATGCAGATGGAAATCTTTGTAGAGCGTCAGCAAGGAGGGCAATTCCGTATCGACACGCGGCACAATGTTTTCCGCCGCTGTGAGGAAGGAAGCGCCGACGATGAGGAGCAACGCAGTTCGGAGGGTCACAGGCAAGTATATCGCAGGCGGTACGCCGCGATGACCGGCGATACCGAGGCGGCGGTCAGCGGGAGCGGAAGCGAGCGTTCGCGGCGGTTCCCGGGTCGGTATCGATGGCCAGAATTTCCTTGCCGTCGCTCACCAGCACGCCGCGGAATTTCATGGGCGCGCCCTGGGGCGGCGTCAAATCCAGCTCCACGATGCAGTCCGAATCCACCGACGCGTGTCCCGCCGGGGTAGCGGCGTCGCCGTTCAGAAATGCCAGATTGCCGGCGGGATCGGCCGTCAGGACGCCATCGAGCGAAATCCGGTGCGCGGTCTCGCCGGGATTCATCGGGATGGCGTTTCCGGAAATCGAAAAGTCGTAGCGGCTCTGGAGGCCGGCGCTCGAGCATACCGGCGCCACCTTGGCCAGGGTACCATTGCGCGCGCCGCCCGGATCGGTCTGGTGAAAGGCGGCGCGCCGCAGATCCGGCGTCAGGGTTCCGGCGAAATGCTGGAAGGCCCCCGAATCGTCCTGCAGGTTCCAGGTGATGCTGCAATCAGCGTGCGCCTCGTAGTTGCCGGTGACGGGGTTGCCGAGAAGGTAGCCGGCGAAATTCACCGAGGACGTGCCGCTCAACGAACCCTGGCCATCGAACTCGAGGCGGCCCATGCCGGCCACCGGCTTCGTATCGCCGGAAATGGTCGTGGTGCCCGCAAGCCGGAAGCCGTAGGCGCCCTGGACGTTCTGCGGATTGCACAACTGGGCCGCGGCGGGCAACACGGCAGCCATGGCCAAAAAGGCGATTCGGGTTTGCATTGCTAAAACGTGTGCAATTGGACGCCCAATTCGCGAGTCTTCAGCTATTTGCGTGGCGCCTGCGGCTCCAGCACTTCGAACGGAATGGCGGGCAAGGTGCCCAACGGCTGGCGGCGGCGAGCCTGGTTGGCGCCTCCAGCAGTGGGAGTGACTTCACGAAAGGCCTGCACAATGAGATTCCCTTTCAACCCCGGCCTGGCTTTATCCGCCTGGGCGCGCAGGAGCACGGAGACGCCATCGCCGGCGAGCGTTACACGCTGAATCGAGATCCCTTCGGGAGGATCGTCCAAGACCATTTGCACTCCCGAGAGGAGCCGCGGAGGAACGAAGAGCTGCACGGAGGCCGCGCCGCCGGATGGGAGCTTGACCGGCGTGGCGACGGGCCTCCAGGGGACTCCGGCGCCGGAGACCTGCACCATCCAGGCGCCCTCGGCCACCAGGTGATGATATGCGAAAGCCTGCTCCATGTCCTCGGCCGGCACGGCGGTGCGATGCACGTCGCGGCCATCGACCCTGGCCTGCCCGGTCAATTGAATCGCAAGCGGCCGGGTCACGGCAGTACGCGGCGCGGTCACGGTGAGCCGCACTTTGTCCTGTCCGGCGGGGATCGCGGCGCCGCTTAGCGCGAAGCCGGCCGGCGCGTCTTTCAACGCGAGCGCGATTTCGCCGGCGAAGCCATCCTCGCGGAGCGCGTAGACCGTGATGGGAGCGGTGGAGCCGGCGCGCAGATTGAGGCTCGCGGGCACCACGCGCAATTCGAAATCCGGCCGCGGATGGCCGATGCGCAGCCGGTAGCCATACTCCGGCCCACCCTTGCGTTGCGCGTCAGCCAATCGCAGGTAGTAGTTCCCCTTGGCCGGCAGTGTGAAAGAAATGCGCGAATCCGCCTGGTGGGTGAGCAGGCCCGCGCCTTTGTCCTCGAAGTCGTCGTTGAAGGCCAGTTCCCGGCCGGCGACGTCCATTAGGCGCAGCGTGGAATCGAGCGGCGAGCCGAGCCTGCGCGCCTTTACCTCGGCTACGATCTCATCGCCGGCGCGGCCCGAAATGCGGAAAAATGCCGTATCGCCGGGCTGCGCGATGCGTCCGTTCACGACGACGGGCAGCTTCACTCGCTGGGCGCGCTCCCGCCTGTCGATGCCGGCCTTAGCCATTGTCTCCGGCAGATCGTCCACGGCGAACGGCACGGGATTGGAGGTCAACCCGTCTTTGCGCAGCGATATGGGATAGACGCCCTGCTCCTTCCCCTTGAGACGCTCCACGGTCCGCGGGGCCGGCAGATTCCAGCCGAGCGTCTCGATGGACGTCCGCGCGCCGGCCTTCCCGCCCAAAGGAAAGATTGCGGTGATGACGGGCAACTCGCCGATGGCGACGCGGTAAACGAAATCTTCGCGCCCGCGATAGATCGAATCGTGAATCTCCAGAACGTACACGCCATCGGTGGGGATCCGGTAACTCAGCAGCGGATCGGGATGGAAGAGGAAGTGATCGGCGGAGGCGAGTTCCGTGCCTGCGCCATCGCGCAGCGTCAGCACAGCTTGAAACCAGCCGGGGACCGCGTCGGAGATGTAGGGGGTCAGTTCCCGCGCGGCGGCCGCGACTGTCAGTTGCTGGCCCTTCCTGGCCTGGAAACGATAGCGGTCACAGGTTCCGGGCATCATTTGGCCGTTGAAGACGATGGGCAACGCGATCTCCGTGGGCGGCTCCGGAGGGCGGGGCACGGCGCGGTTGACGGGAGTCCCGCCATTGACCACGTTGTACGCGGGTGCGACGCGGGCCAGTTGGCGCGTATATTCCGGCAGTTCGCCGACGCAGAACACGATCGGATTGGTCAGGCCGGCAGCCGTTTCGAGGCGCAGCTCGCGCGGGCCGGGCGCGGCATTGGGAGCGATGGTCACCTGGAGAATCGCGATTTCGGCAATCCCGGGAATGGAATTCCTGCGCTGGACCTCATCGAGCTGTTCACGGATCTCGGCCATCCGCTTTTTATCGGCATCCGTAAGAGCGGGCTTGGGCCCATCGCCCGGCGCCGGCTGCAGCGCGGCGGTGCGCTTCTGGTTCAGCTGCTGCATCTCGTCGCGCAGCTTCTGGGCCTCCGCTCCGGTCAGCGGCTTGACGTAGCGCGCCAGGCCGGCTTCCACTCCGCGCCCGGAGATGTACGCCCAGCTTGCGCCGTTCAGGAATTGCCCGCCCACGCGAATTTCGACGTTGGTGCCCTGCCGTCCGCCGGCGGGATAGACATAGCCCAAGTGCGGCACCTGCTGCTGCTGCGCGGTCGCGGCCAGCGCGAAGAAGGCGGTCAACGCGGCGAGGGCCGGGGCGCGCGGCGTCACATGATCTCCTTCAGCCGTCCGGCCGCTGGCAGTCCTTCCGCGGCGGTGGGCGTGACGCGCGCGGCGAGGCCCGTGGGATGGGGCAGCTTGCCATCGGGATCGATACCCATCAGCTCATAGATGCTGCCGATGAGATCGGCGGGGTACACCGGCCGGTCCTTCACCTGCTCGCCCTTGGCATCCGACGATCCCACCACGTGACCGCCCTTGAAACCGCCGCCGGCCACCAGCGCCGAGAAGACGTCGCCCCAATGGTTGCGCCCGCCGTTCCAGGGCGCTTCCCAATACACTTTGGGCGTCCGGCCGAATTCGCCGTTCCACCAGACCACCGTCGTGGCCAACAGCCCGCGCTCGGAAAGGTCCTGGAGCAGCGTGGCCAAGCCCTGATCCATTTCCGGCAGGCGGCGGCGCATCACCGGGAAGTTCTGCTTGTGAGTGTCCCAGCCTCCCTGATAGTTGATGGTCACATAGGGAACGCCGCGCTCCACCAGGCGGCGGGCAGCCAGGCACGACTGGCCGAAGGTGTTCCGGCCGTAGCGGTCGCGCAATGGGTCCTTCTCCTGCGAGAGGTCGAAGACTTTGCCGGCGTCTCCCAGGATCAGCTCGTAAGCCTGCTCCTCGGCGCGATCCATGCCCGTCAACTGGGTGTCGCCTTTCATGGCGCGCCCCAGCGTGTCGATCTGGTGCAGGAACTCGCGCCGTTCACGCTGGCGCTGATCGGAAATTCCCTGCGCCACCACACCCTCCACCACGAAGCGCGCCTGCCCCGGGTCGCCGCCGGTGGCGAAGGGCTGGTAGCGCGAGCCGAGGAAGCCGGCTTCGGAGAAGCGGCCCTGCGGCTGGGTGAGCACGATATACGGCGGAATCAGCCCCTTGTATCCGGCGTTGTAGCCCTTGAAAAGCGAGACCACCGCGCCCACGCTGGGATAGACCTCATGCCCGCCGGCGATGCGGCCCGTCTGCATGGTGTAAGATGCCGTCTCATGCGCAAACACGCCGTGGGTCATGCTGCGTATGAGCGAGTACTTGTCCGCCTGCTTGGCCAGCAGCGGAAGAAGCTCGCCGATGCGCACGCCGCGCACATTGGTCTCGATGGGGCTGTTCAGCGGGCCGCAGTAATTTTCGCCGGCCTCCGGCTTGGGGTCGAAGGTGTCCAGGTGGGCGGGGCCTCCCCACATCCAGATCTGGATCACGGATCTCGCCTTGGCGGGCCCGGTCGCCGGAACCGCAGCCGTGGGCGCCGCACCGGCCAGGCGGCCGGCCCACAGCACGACCGCCGCGCCGAAGAATCCCTCGCGCAAAGCTTCCCGCCTGGAGATCGGCAGCCAGCGTAGAGCAGAGTTCATCTCGTGTATCCTCTCAATGCCGGTACAGAAACTCGGCGCTGTTCATGAGTGCCCAAGCCAGATCCACGGTGGCTGCCGGCCCTTTGCCGGAGCCGGATTGCGCGTGCGCCGCCACCAGCTTCCACTCGTCCTCGGTGGGGTAGCGCGAGAGTATCGTCAGGTAGACCTGCGATACCAGCTCCCGCGGATTGCGCACCTCGCGCATCAGCGCCACCAGCTTCGGCCCCTGCTGGATTTTGCGCTGGATCTGGCTGGAGTTGAGCATGTAGAGCCGCTGGGCGTCCGTGACGCGGTTGTTGCGCTCCGATTCGAGACCCGTGTCGCGCGGAGGGCGGCCGAACATCTCCAGGAACGAGCTGCCGATGCTGCCATCCGGAAGCGCGACGGCGCGCTGGAAATCCGGCATGAAGGTGTACGGCTCGGGGATGGCGCTGGTGTAGGTTTCGCTGGTGCCGGTGATCTGGCAGAGGGCGTCGATGAGCACCTCGGCATCCAGACGCCGCAGCGGATAAACCGCGAAGTGGGCAGCGGCGGCCGCGGGTTCGGCTCGGGGGATGGAAGAAAGCTGGTACGTGCTGGAGTTCAGGATCAAGCGGTAGATGTGTTTCAGGTCGTAATGCGAAATCACCAGCTCGCCTTCGAGCCAAGCCAGCAGAGCGGGATTCTCGGGCGGGTTATCGTCGCGGATATCGTCCGGTTCCTGGACGATGCCGCGGCCCAGCAGCCAGTACCAGACGCGGTTCACGATGCTGCGCGCGAACCAGGGGTTGCGCGGGGCGATCAGCCAATCGGCGAAAGCCGCGCGCGGGTCCTGATCGGGCGAGAGGCGGATTTGCCCGCCATCCGGAAAGGTGAGCGGGCGGGCTTCCGCCGGCTTGGCGGGGTCGAAGAGAACGATCTCCTCTTTCCATTCGCCAGTGTGCTTGTATCCCACGCGGGAGAAGAACGCGGCCATTCGCTCCAGTCGCTCCGGCGGCCATTTTTCGGCGCGCGCTCCCATGAACGTCAGCGCCACCGTCTGCGCGATTCCGGCCGGCTCGTGATTCTGCATGGCGCGATAGAAGTTCACGGGCGGGTCGCGGAAATTGCTGCCGCTCGCGGTGAGCAGCGCGCTTACGAAGCGGTCATAGGGCTGGTTCTGGCGCAGCGAGGTGCGTATCCAGTGGTAATAGGCTTGGGCGGCATTGGGCCACAGGTTGATGGGGAACTCGGCCTTGACGCGCAGCAGGTCGCTCCACTTCAGGGCCTGGTAGTCGGCGAACTCCTCGCGTTCCAGCAGTTGATCGATGAGAGCGCTGCGCTTGTTGGGGTCGCTGCTGTTGAGGAAATCCGCGGCTTGCATGGCGGTCGGCAAGGTGCCGGCGACATCCAGCCAGGCGCGCCGCAGGAAGACGCTATCGGAGCACAGATCGGCCGGCTGAATGCCCAGCGCTTTCCAGCGGGCGAAGACGAACTCGTCGATCCGGTTGCGGGGAACCAGCGGGCCCGGGGTCTCGAACGGAGCCGCGCCCGGCGGCGGCGCCGATGCCCAGCACGCTGAAATCAAAAGGCAAGCAACTCCGGAGAAGCGATTTGACGTGCTGGGCATAGAACAGCCGATCCGCAATTATCGGACCTATATATATCTGTTCTAACCCAACGCAAGGGCGAAAGTTGCCCGGCGTGCCACCTTACTGGGCGCGTTCCAGAACTACCGCCGTGCTGTCGAAATCGCCCGTCAGGCGCAGATCGAGGCCCCGATTCATCAGATAGGCACCGCTCACGGCTGCCAATCCGCCGATGAGTTTGTCGTCAATCGTCTTCACACGGTACACGGCCTTCTCGTCGAGCCCGGAGAGCCTGACCGTGGGCGCTGGATAGCCGAAATCCTGTGCGCTGCGGAAGGCGAACAGAACGGCCTGGCGTCCATCTTCGGAGACGTACTGGTTGGCCGTAAAGCCGCCGGCACGCGGCGAAAACAGCCGGTAGAGCTTGCCTTCCTGCACCGTCGAGCGGATGGATTTGTACAGCTCCACCATGCGCGCGGCCAGGGCCATGTCACTCTCGGACCACTTATTCAGATTCCCACCGATTCCCAGCGACCCCATCATGGCCACCAGGAAGCGGTACTCGAGCGGCGTGGAGCGGCCATTGAAATTGGGTACGTCGGTCACCCAGGCCATCATGACCTTGGGCGTATGAGCGTAGGTGAAGCCTTCCTGGATGCGCAGGCGGTCGAAGGCATCGGTATTATCGGAAGTCCATACCTCTTCGACCCGGCTGAGGATTCCCAGGTCCACCCGGCCGCCGCCTCCCGAGCAGGATTCGATTTCGAGCTTCGGGTGCTTGGCGCGCAGGCGGTCGATGATGTCGTAAACGTTGCGCGTGTAAGCGACCCACAGCTCCTTCTGCCGCTCGACCGGCTCCTCCGGCCAGCCCGGCTCGGAGAAATTCCGGTTCATGTCCCATTTGAGAAACACGATTTTGGGGTTCTCCGCAAGAAGGCGGTCGAGCACGCCGAAGATGTAGTTCTTCACGTCGTCGCGGGCCATATTCAGCACAAGCTGGTTTCGCGATTCCGTGCGTGGGCGGCCGGGGAAGTGCATGGCCCAGTCGGGATGCAGCCGGTAGAGGTCGCTATTGGGGTTGACCATCTCGGGCTCCACCCACAGTCCGAAATCCATGCCGAGACTGTTGACGAAATCGATCAGCGGGCTCAGCCCATTGGGGAATTTCTTGGGATTCACGGTCCAGTCGCCCAGGCCGGCGTGGTCGTCGTTGCGCGCGCCGAACCAACCATCGTCCATGACGAAGCGCTCCGCGCCGAGTTTGGCGGCCTTGGCGGCCAGCGTCTTCTGGCCCGCCTCATCTACGGCGAATTCGGTGGCCTCCCACGAGTTGTAAAGCACCGGGCGCGGGCGCGCCGCGGCGCCGCCCGGCATGATGTTCAGCCGCTCGAAGCGATGCAGGATGCGCGACGCCTCGCCGAAGCCGCCTTCCGTGAAGCCCGCATAAAACGGCGGCGTCTCCAGGGATTCGCCCGGCTCCAGCCGGTAGCCGAAATCGAAGGGATTGAACCCGCCCGTAACCCGCACCTGCTGGTGAGGGGTCTGCTCGATGGAAAGGCGCCAATTGCCGCTCCAGCCGAGTGCGCCGAACCAGACGCGGCCGTGCTCTTCCGCGGCGCGCCCCTCGGCGTGCCCGTCGTCGATGGCGAACCAAGGGTTGGCCTGGTGGCTGGTGTTGCCGCGCCGGCTTTCAATCGTCTTTATGCCGGGGTGGATGGGTTCCTGATTGATCTGCCCCTCGCCGGCCCAGCGGCCGGAAAGATAGGTCAGGCGATATCCATCGCCGGCGGGCAGGTTCCACGATCCCGATTGGGCGCTTTCGAGCGTCAGCGCGCCCTTAGTCCGGTTGCGCATGACGGCGGTCTTGCGAATGATTCCGGTCTCCGGATAGACCCGGTAAGTCAAGGTGACACCCAGGTCATAAGAAATGTCCTTTAGCTCGATGCGCAGAGTGTCGCCATCAATCGAGTGCGACACGTACTTGAGCACGAGATCGCGCACGCCATCCGGCAGCGTGACCTTGAGACACGGCTCGATATACCGTCCGCCGCCCCAGCCCGGATACTCCTGCGGAGTCGTATTGCCGCTGTTATCGAAGGAGACCCACTCGGGGTTGGAGCGCGCGGCCGTGAGGTCGTCATCCCGCCACAGGCGCTTTCCCCAATAGACCGACTGAAGCTCGTTCCTCTCGTTGATACCGATCACATAAGAGACCGGGCCCGCCTCAAGATGCCACAGCTTGCTGGGTGCGATATAACGGATCTCGCCGAAAGCGGCGGGCACCATAAGGCCGATCAGGAGGGGTAAGGCAAATCGGATATTCACCTCACCATACTACGCCACCCGGAGCCGGCTTACGCGTACTCGAACAGGGCCATAAAACCGAAATCCATGTGCACCTGCTGATGGCAGTGAAACAGCGTCATTCCGGGATTGTCCGCCGTAAAATCGACTTCCATCTCCTGGTAGCCGCCGACCATGACGACATCTTTCATCACGCCGGACGCCGCCTGTCCCGCCACACGCGTCAGCTCGAAACTGTGGCGATGCAGGTGGATGGGATGAATGTCGTCACTGGCGTTGCGCATCCGCAGCCGGTACCGCTTTCCCGCGTTCAGGCGGAACATGGGCTGCATATGCTCTTCGGAAAAGGCGACACCGTTTATGCTCCACTGGCTGAAGCCGGCGTCGGCCGCGTTCTGCTTGGCGAAGGTCATATCGAAGATTTGATCGGGTTTGGCAGCCGCCGCTTCCGGACTCCCGAACCGCGTGTAATTCCAGGAGAACGGTGGGGGCGCGATCCAGCGCGGCTTGCCCGTTTGGCCGGCATATTCGATCACGATGCCCATACCGTGTTGCCGGTCGTCATCGGCCATGTCGCCCATGATCCAGATTCCGGGGTGGTTCATCTCGATGATGGCGGAGATCCGTTCCGCCGTGCCGAACCACAGTCCCGGCACGGACACCGGCTTCGAAATCGGGTTGCCGTCCAGCGCCACCACCGTGAACGTGTGGCCCGGCAGTGCCAGGCTGCGGATTTCGGTCGCGCTGCCGTTCAGGATGTGAAACAGAACTCGTTCTCCCTGTTTCACGCGCACCGGTTCGCCGCTACCCAACATGCGGCCGTTGATGGTAAACGAACCGTACCCGACCTCATAGCCATGCGGCGCGCCCTTACCGAGCGAGGCGCGCATGGCATTCTCGCCGGCGTCCTTGAGCTCTTTCACCGTGTTTGCGGGCAGCAGGAAATCCATGGCCATGTCGCCACCGCGGCTGAGCGTGGGTTCGAATTCTTTCAGCGTGAGGAAAACCTCGCGGTCGTAATTGCCGGGGTTATTCTTCGGCTCGATATACACGGGACCCACCTGGCCGGTATACTGTCCGGCGCCGAGATTCGCGCCCGCGCGGACGTGGGTGTGGTAGAAGCGCAATCCCGAAGGCCTGGGGACGAACCGTATGCGGCGACTTCCATGCGGAGGGATGAACGGGGTGCCCTCTTCGGCCGAGCCATCGACATCCGTGGGAAGGAACTGGCCATGCCAATGCAGTTGCTCGGGGGTATCGGTCTGGTTACGAATATCGATGGTGACGGCTTGACCCTCTTTGAAGCGCAGCAGCGGACCGGGGAATTGGCCGTTATAGACGGTCGTCGAGACGATGCGGTTGGGCGCCAGTTCCACCGGTTTCACGGCGATGACGAGAGTGTAATCCGCGGGGCCGCCCGCCTGCGACGCGCTCTGCTCCTGGTGAGACATCGCGGGCTGCTTGCAGCCGACCATCTGGCCGAGCGAGGAACTTCCGGCGACGATGCCGGCGGCTTTCGCAAAATCGCGGCGCGAAAAGCGGAGAATCGACATTTGTACCTCCCGAGCGGAGCCGAAAGGGCTCCGAATTGTCCTTCGAGTGCAGTATATCGAAGCATTGGCGCAGCGGCCGGGCGCGCAGTCGAGTGGTTCCTGACGTCGATTGGGAGAATCCACAGGATCTCCATCAGCAATCCCGAGCCCCTCGGCTGAGACAGCCCCGTGCGGCTCCCGAATCCGGCTTCGTTATGATATGTTGATGATGTCGTGAAATGGCCGCGAAGTAGGCCGGCGCCTTTGGTCGGGTAGGTGGATTTGCGAGACGGTATGGGCAGGCTGCTAAAGCGGCTAAATCCCTGCCGGACAGTTAAGTCGCGGAACACACAGGCAAGCGGGAGTAATTCAGTGGTAGAATGCCAGCTTCCCAAGCTGGACGTCGCGGGTTCGAGTCCCGTCTCCCGCTCCATGTTTTCAATCACTTACAGGAAATTCAAATACCCTCCATCCCCTCCATTAGGAACCAGCTGCTGATCTGAAACAGCTTCTCGATGTCGGGTTGCTCAAAAGAACCCGACATTCACCCGACATTTCCGGCCCGAAACCCGACATTTCTTCGGGAGGGCACGGAGCCCCTTGTGTGCCTTCCTCTGAGCCTCACCACCCGGAACATGAGGTCTTTCGAATGTTTTTGCTGCGGACTGTGACGAATGAAAATGCGAACTGATATTCAGGGAGCGAAGGCATCACACCAGTGGTTACGTCGCTACAAGCCGCGATCGAAATTCAAATCTGCCCCACTGACCGCTTGGTTTTCTACGCCGGCAATCCCCGAAAGAACGACGCTCCTGTGGAGCGGATCTGCAGCGGCATCCGCGAGTTCGGATTCAAGATCCCCGTGCTCGCGCGCACCGACGGAGAAAT
This sequence comes from uncultured Solibacteraceae bacterium, assembly GCA_964427655.1. GTDB lineage: Bacteria > Acidobacteriota > Terriglobia > Bryobacterales > Bryobacteraceae > CAVQNQ01. Next base: position 20,227 of record CAYRWE010000067.1, read on the forward strand.
CGTGGACGGTCATCTCCGGCCGGAGGCCGCATGCAAACTCGGATCGTGGCCCGGCGGCGGCACGACCGGGCCCTATGATCCTCTGCGACGAATGGGCGCCGCGGCATGTAAAAGGCATTCCGCCTGATGGTGAATCGGAATGTGTCTTTGTTGGAGGAGTTAAATCCTCGTCTCAGAACTGGCCCCTCGTGAACCACCGCCGGGCGAGGTTTTAGTTTCGTCACGCGGATTGGGAAGCCCGGCCCGGGGCACCGTAGTTCCAACCCGTTGGTACTGGCGAGGTTAGCGGTACTTGTTGTTGGAGGCTAAGCTAGCCGAAACTTCTATCCAAGAGCCGCCTGAGCGGTGGGACAATGTTGGACGTATCGGTTCTGTGCGAAGCCGTCACACCCCATGAAGGTCCTACTGACGAACATCACGCTGGCCACCCGGACCGGCACAGAGATCGTGACGCGGGACTTGGCGTTGGGATTGGCCCAAGCCGGACATGAGGTTTGCGTTTTCTCGCCAACTCCCGGAGTTGTCGCCGACGAGATCGGGGCCGGCGGCGTGCCTGTGGTAGACCGGCTGGAAGACGTTCCATTCCAACCGGATATTATCCATGGTCACCACCACATCGAGACCGTACTTGCATTGGCGCATTTCCGGACTGTGCCGGCGATCTTCGTCTGCCATGACCGCTTGGTCTGGCACGATAGCGCGCCGAGGCTAAACGCCGTGCGTCGCTATGTTGCCGTGGATTGGAATTGCCGGGAGCGCTTGGTCGTTGAAGCGGGTATCCCGGAGTGGCGGACGCGTTTGATCCCGAACGCCGTAGACTTACGACGCTTCAGACAGCGCCAGCGGCTTCCCGAGAAGCCGGCGAAGGCCTTGGTATTCAGCAACTACGTCACGCAAGATGCGGATCTGGAGATGCTTCGGGCGGCCTGCACGGAAGCAGGACTGGAAATGGCTATCGTGGGCAGTGGGATCGACGCGCAGGCGAGCCGGCCGGAGGAAATACTCGGCGAATACGATTTGGTGTTCGCCAAGGCGAGGTGTGCGCTGGAGGCACTTACCTCCGGTTGCGCCGTCATCCTATACCACGGACACATGCTGGGGCCAATGGTCACCAGTGCGACGGTTCAGGAGCTGCGGAAGTGGAATTTCGGAATGCGATGCCTGCAGCGAGAGCTGACGCCAGACGCCATTCGGTGCGAGATCGCCTGCTATGACCCCGCCGACGCCGCGCGCGTTACCGAAGGCATCAGGGCCGATGCCTCCCTCGAAGCGGCAGTTGCCGACTACGTGAGGCTCTACGAGGAGGCGCTCGCCG
>CAYRWE010000068.1:0-21463 GCA_964427655.1 uncultured Solibacteraceae bacterium
GATGGCGTAGCGCGCCACGTTGATGCCGTCGCGCACCGTGTAGCGCTCGTCGGCGGCGTGGGCCATTTGCAGAAAATCGGTCACGTAATGGAGGATGCGGTCCTCCGCGAAGGGCAAATTCTCCTTCAGAATGTGGTACTCTTCGTCGCGTTCCGGGAAATCGATGAAGATCTGCGGCTGCAGGCGGGAGTGAATGTATTCGGGCAGCTCAAACGTCGAGGCGTCGTCGTTCATGGTGGCCACCAGGCGGAATTGGGGGTGGGCTTTGATCTTGATTCCGGCCACGATGGACTCAACGTAGCGGCGGTTATCGAGCAGCGGTGCCAGGCTGGCCCAGCTCTTCTCGCTCATGCGGTTACCTTCGTCCACGATGGCGATGCCCCCGCGGATCATGGCCGTGACCAGCGGAGACGCCACATAGCGGAGGCTGCCTTCGCCCTCGATGACCGGCGTGATGAGCAGGTCCTCGGGGCGTGTATCGAGGGTGGCCTGCAGAATGTAGGCTTCGCGGCCCATGCGCCGGGCGGCCGCGTAGGCTAGGGTGGTCTTGCCCACGCCGGGCTTGCCCAGGAGGCGCGGGTTCATGGGCAAATCCTGTTCGTCGACCACCATCCAGGCGGCCAGAAGCTGGCGCATCAATTCTTCCTGCCCCACCCACTGGACCGCCAGTTCGTCGGGGTGGGCCAGGTGCAAGACAACGCCTTCGATCTCAATCGGCATATCCTAGCTCTATTATGGGGCAGGATGCCGCCCGGGGCATTGCGCATCACACATTGCTGAGGACGATTTGCTGGACTTTGAGGAGCAGATCGACTTCCTGCAGGGGGATTTCCAGGGCCAGCGCGATCTGCTCGCGCGTTTCGCCCCGGCGGTGCATGCGGAGAGCCTGGGCGCGTTTGCTCAGGTTAAATCCCGCCCTGGGAGAGGCGGGAACCGGGGCCATGGCGTGCGGCTGCTTCTGGATTTCGCGAATCTCCGCCGCCAGGCTCTCGACGGTGTCGCAGATGGCCCGCAAGGTAGCCTCGCACTCCTCCCGCGAAGCGCGGGCGCGGCGTTCGGCGAAGGAGACCAGCGCCGCGGCGCGGAAGAGAACCAACAGGCCGAGGCCCACGCTTCCCAGCGCCAGCGCCGCGAATAGAGCCGCGGGAACCAGCCACGGATTCATCGCAGGCTCCGCAAGCGGTCCTGCCGGTTCACGATCTGTTGGATGCGCACGCCGTAATTGCCGTCCACCACCACCACTTCGCCGCGCGCGATCAGGGCATGATTCACCAGCACCTCGACGGGGTCGTTGATCGCGCGATTCAGTTCGACGATGGAGCCCGTGGTCAACTTGAGAATCTCCTTCATGGGCAGCTCCGCCCTGCCGAAGGAGATGCTCACCGGCAACTCGACATCCAGCAGCAGATCGAGCGTGCGGGAGCGCGCGGGCGGGGATTCGGCCGCCGCGGCGGGGTTCGGAATTGCGCCATTGCGGTCCGCCGCCGGTCTCTCGGGGCGGGCTTGGGCCGGAGACGATACCAGGTCGACGAGCCTGGAACTGAGGACCACGACCAGCGGTTCGAGGGCTTCGCCTCCGAAGTTCAGGCTTAGCCATGCGCGGTGGCGCCCTTCCGGACCGGGAGCGCGCTCCACGCCGGCTTCGCAGTTGACCTCCCGTCCCACGCGGGCCCCGATGGAGGCGGCCATTCCAGAGAGGGACTGGCCCAGGATTTCGAACCACGTATTGCGGGTTTCGCCCGCGCCGGCCTCCAGCCCGGCGGCCTTGAGAGTGAGGGCCCCAATATACTCCCAGGTCCCCCGCGGCGCGCCCACCCAGACCTGGGCGGCGGGCGAGACCTGAAAAGGCTGTTCCCACCAAAGCGGCTCTTCGGCCAGTCCGGAATCGGCCGGAGCGGCGCCATCCAGGCGCCACTCGAAAGCCGGCTTCCGATCGGTCATGGCCTCCAGGGCCTGGACCAGCGTGCCGGCCCACTCATCCAGCAGGCTGGCCACGATCTGAGCGGATTCCGCGGGGCGCTCGTTACCTGGTTCGCTCATCCGGGATCACCCCTCGCGGAGCGGGCCATTGCGCGCCGAGGCGGCTGCGCAGCCTCAGAATGGCCTGTGATTTCAGTTGGGAGATGCGGGATTCGTGCAGATTGACCACCTGCGCGATTTCGCGTAAAGTCAGTTCCTCCTGGAAGTATAGGCCCAGCACGGTGCGCTCGATGGGCGGAATGGTTTCGATGCTCTCCGCCAGGAGGCGCTCCAGTTCCGAACGCTCCAGGAGCGTTGAGGGGAGATCCTCCTGGCCGGAGGGGATGTAGCGCAGCAGATCCTGGTTGGGATCGTTGCCGGCGTGTTCGAGGCTGGCGATGTTCAGGCCCCGGATCTCGACCAGCCACTCGCGGTACTCCTCGATCGGAACTCCGATCTCGGCGGCAATCTCCTCCTCGCCGGGGCAGCGCTTGAGCTTCTGTTCGGCGGCCGAGATGGCCGCCTCGATCTGCTTGGCTTTACGGCGCTTCTGCCGGGGGGCCCAATCGAGCCCGCGCAGACTGTCCAGAATGGCGCCGCGGATCTTATACTCGGCATAGGTCTTGAGCTTCACGTTGCGGCCGGGATTGAAGTTGTCGATGGCCGAGATCAACCCGATCACGCCGGCCGACACCAGATCCTCCAGCGCCACGCTCTCCGGCAGCCGGTCCTGTATGCGCCGCGCGATCAGGCGAACCTGGGGCAGGTGTTCGAGAATGAGCCGCTCCCTTTCACTCTCGCCGGCCGGCTCCGTCGCTACGTAGGAACGCATATGCCTCACCCTCAGGCGGCCGAACGCGCCCGAGCTCCGTCTCCCGCCAGCACCAAATCGATCAAGCGCGCCTCGGTGGCCGCCTCGATATCCTCGGGGATGCGTTGCCCGGTGGTGAAGAATGAAAGCGGTTTGGCGGTTCGCTCCGCCTCCCCGAACAAAGGGCCGAACGAGCCGGTCTCGTCGAGCTTGCTGAACAGCAGCCGCCGCGGCCGGAAAACCTCGAAAGCGTCCACCGCCAGCGCCAGATCGGCGGATTTCATGGAAGCCGGCAGCACCAGATGGGTGTCGATGTCGGCGCGCGAGCCCAGAAAGCGGGCTAGGCCGGAGGCATGGTCCAGGTCGCCGAAGCCGAGGCCCGGCGTATCGATCAGCAGCAGGTCTTTGCCGCGGTGTTCCTCGATGGCCTGCGCGAGGGCGGTTACGGTCTCCAGCAGTTGGAAGCCGACTCCCAGGATGGCGGCGTAGGAGCGCAATTGCTCCGCGGCTCCCACACGGTAGGTGTCGATCGAGAGCAGCATGGTGGGGCGGCGGCAAGCCAGCCCGTAGTTGACCGCCAGCTTGACCAGGGTGGTGGATTTCCCCGAGCCGGGCGGCCCCACCAGGGCGGCTATCCGCGGGCGCGCTTCCGAACATCCCAGCGTGGCCTGCGCCGTGAAGCGCGCGGCCATCTCATCGGCCAGCGCCCGCCGGAAAGCGGCTCCATCGGAACCGCGCGCGGGGGCTTCCGGGACCGTGCGCACCGCGGCCAGACGCGTCCCGGCAGCCTCCACCAGCGTCCGCGCCAGATCGGGCGGCATGCCGCTCGAGATCAGCATATCCAGGGCGCCGGCCACATTGGGCGCCAGCGCGCCGCTACCGCCGTGAGCGGCCCAGGCCGGCCGCGCCAGCGCCCTACGCATGGCTTCCAGTTCCTTCTTCAGCTCGGCCACCTCGCTGAAGAGCCGCTCGCCGGCGGACCACTCGGCCGGCGCGGGTGCCTCGGCAGGGCCGGTCTCGGCCGGCACGGGCGCATCGTGCAGCCCGAACACCACTTCGTATTCGCCCAGGTGGTGCGATTCCGGAAGCGCCCGGCGGCTGTCCACCAGCATGGCGTCGGGGCCCAGTTCCTGCCGCGCGGCGTCCACGGCATCTTCTACCGTAGGAGCGAAATAGGACTTGATCCTCATGTGTTGCGGCTCCCCCGCTTGGTGCCGGACGCTTCAACCCAAACCAGCCGCTTGTGCCGCACACCGATCTATCGTCATTGCGGCCGTATTTCTGTAGACCCGCGCCTACAGATTGCCCAAGGATTGAACGCGCACCGCGGGCGGGATCTCGTTCGGCGAGATGAAAAACAGGTTGGGCAGCCCGGCTTCCACGATCTGCCGCAAAAAATATCGCGCGCCGCCCGAGGCGATGGCTACCACGGGCGTTTCGGCGGATTGAATGCGGCTCGCGATGCGGTTCAGGATCTCGCGCAAAGCCTGCGGCGCCAGCGTGAAATGGCTCGACTGCTCGCCGTGCTCCACGGCCGACTCGACGGCCCTCTCGAGGGCCGGATCGACGAACCAGGCCGGCAGGTCGCCCCCCCGGTTCAGATACGGTTTGACGACCGAGCGCCGGATCGCCTGGCGCACGTACTCGGTGAGCAGCACGGAGTTGCGCGTGGAGGACGCCGATTCGCCCAGTGCCTCCAGGATGGAGACCGCGTCGCGAATCGAAACGCGCTCCCGCAACAGGTTTTGCAAGACGCGCTGCACCACGGCCAGCGGCAGAATCTTGGGCACCAGGTCTTCCACCACCTTGGGATGTTCCACGGCCACGCGGTCGAGCAGGCGCTTGACGTCCTGGCGCGAGAGCAGCTCGTGGGCATGGCGCCGGACCAGTTCAGCCAGGTGTGTACCTAGCACGCTGACCGGGTCCACCACCGTATAACCGGCGCGCCGGGCCCGCTCGGCGCGGTCGGCCGGAATCCACAGGGCGTGCATGCCGAAAGCCGGCTCGCGGGTGGCCTGCCCCTCGATACCTCCCTGCGCCGCGCCCGCCGGGATGGCCAGCTCGCAGCCCGCCGGCAGCTCGTAGCGGGCGATCTCCACGCCCTTGAGCGAGATGGCATACTCGCGGCTGCGCAGCGAGAGGTTATCGGCGACCTTTACGGGGGGCAGCACGTACCCCAGATCGGTAGCCAGTTGCCGGCGGATGGCGGCGATGCGCCGCAGCAGCGCCGAATCCTGCGCGCCCTCCACGAGGCCCACCAGCCCCAGGCCCACCTCGATGGCCAGCGGCTCGACACGCAGCAGGGCCTCGACATTCTCCTTGGCCGCGGCGGGCGTGCCACCCGCCGGCGCCGCCGCCGGACAGAGCGACTGCCGCCGCATGCGCCAGCCCACGGTTCCCGCGCCGCCCGCCAGGATCAGGAAGGGCAGCTTGGGCATCGAAGGCAGTGCCGCCAGCGCCACCAGCACCCCGGAAGCCAGCAGCAGCGGCTGCCATTTACCGAAAATCTGGCGGTGGAAATCGGACCCCAGGCGGGAGTTCGAGCCGGCGCGCGTCACGATCAGCCCACCGGAGATCGAGATCATCAGCGCCGGAATCACCGTCACCAGGCCGTCGCCGATCGTCAGTACGGTGTAGGTCTCTAGCGCGTGCCCCAGATCCATCCCGTGCTGCAAGACTCCGATCAGGAATCCCGCCACGATGTTGATTCCGGTGATCAGGATGCTGGCCACTGCGTCGCGCTGAGTGAAGCGCGAGGCGCCGTCCATGGCACCGTAGAACTCGGCTTCGGTGGCCAGCTCCTTGCGGCGCCGCTTGGCCTCGGTCTCGTCGATCAGCCCGGAGTTGAGGTCCGCGTCGATGGACATCTGTTTGCCCGGCAGGGCATCCAGGGTGAAGCGCGCGGTCACCTCCGAAATGCGCACCGCGCCGTGGTTGATCACCACGTACTGGATGGCGATCAGAACCAGGAAGATCACCGCTCCGATGATGTAGTTCCCTCCCACCACGAAACTGCCGAAGGCCCCGATCACCTCTCCGGCCGCCGTGGTTCCGGTGTTCCCGTCGAGCAGGATCAGCCGCGAGGAAGAGATGTTCAGGGCCAGGCGGAACAGGGTGAGGAGCAGCAGGGTGGTCGGGAAAGAGGTGAAATCCACCGGGCGCACCAGGTACAGCGCGACCATCAGCACCGTCACAGACATCAGGATATCGGTGACGATCAACAGGTCGAGAACGAAGCTCGGCAGCGGCGTGATCAGGGCCACCACGATGGCCAACACCGCCAGCGGTACGGCCATTTCGCCGAGCGTGGCCCAGGGCACGCCCGCCAGCCATTTGGGTCCCGTCATGGTTTTGGCCGGCGTCATGCGCCTACCCCGGCAGCTTCCCATGCATCAGTTTGAAAATATAGGCGAGAATCTCCGCCACGGCGCGGTAGAGATGCGGCGGAATCTCCTGCCCCACGTCCACCGACGAGTAGAGCGCCTGCGCCAGGGGCGGATTCTCGATGATGGGAACCTGGTGCTCGATCGCGATCTGGCGAATCCGCAGGGCCAGATAGTTCTTGCCCTTGGCGACCACCACGGGCGCGGTCATGGCGTCCACCTGGTAACGCAGGGCCACCGCGAAATGCGTGGGATTGACCACCACGGCGGCGGCCTTGGGAATCTCCTTCATCATCTGGCGGCGTGCGCGGTCGCGCTGCAGGCGCCGGATGCGCGCCTTCATCTGCGGATTGCCTTCCTGCTCCTTGACCTCCTCGCGGATCTCCTGCCGGCTCATGCTCAGGTCCTGGCGGTAGCGCCGTAGTTGGCGCGTCAGGTCCACCACCCCGAAAACCAGAAACAGGCCGGCCGCTTTCCAGAACAGATCCATGAGCGAAGCGGCGATGAAGGCGCACCCGTTTTCGACGCCGCTCAGGGGCAGCGCCAGGGCCGCATCCAGCTTGTCGCGCGCCATGGCATAGACCGCCCACAACATCGCCGGCAGCATCACTACGGCCTGCAGCAAGGAGGCCGGCGACTGGCGCCACACATCGCGCAAACGGGCGGCGGGGTTGAGCCGCCCGAAATCCGGCGTCAGCTTCTTCAAACTGATCCCGAAGCGCGTGGTGGCCAGTCGAAAGGCCAGCGTGGCGACCGCCACCGCCAGGCCGCCGGTCAGCAGGGGAACCATGTGGTTCCAGAAGAGCTGCCAGGCGATGTGGGACAGGAATTGGGCGGTCAGTTGGCTGGTGAAGGCCAGCGTGAACAGCGCGCGCATGCCCGCCCGCAAGCCGGCCAGCCAGCGCCCTCCGAGGGCCCCCAGCAGGCCCAGCATGACCATGAACTGCAAGGCCCCCACCAGCTCCCGCGCAGCCGGAAACTGGCCTTCCCGCCGGGCCTTTTCCAGGCGTCTTTGAGTGGGCGGTTCGGTTCTCGAGGAGCGGTCCGCCATGGCAGCTCATAACCCCAGCATCCGCAGTGTGGCTACCCAGGCTTGCCCGTAGAATTCCATGAGCAGGCGCGGAAATAGGGGCACTATTGCGCTCAATACCACCAAAGTCGTCAGCATCTTGATCGGGAACGCCAGCGAGAGCAGTTGCAGTTGCTGGTTGAGGCGGCCCAGTAAGGCCATCGCCACGTCGATCAGAAGCAGCAGCGCCACTACCGGCAGGGCCATGCGGACGCCCACCGAAAACAGCCCGGCGCCGAAGTGAATCAGGGCCTGCGCGGCCGGCGGTCCCAGCCGGTAGACGCCCACCGGGACCCGCTCCATGCTCTCGGCTAACAGGCGCAGGGTCTGGCGGTCCAGCCCCAGCGCAAAGAAAAACATCCCGCCCATCAGTTGCGCGAAGACCAGCAGAATCCCGGAATCGGCCTCGGTGTTGGGGTCGATGGTGGAAGCGAAGCCGTAACCGGCCTGCTGACCCAGCACCTGCGCCGCCATCCCGAACGATTCCAGCACGAAAGCCACCGGAACGCCGATACAGATCCCTACGGCCGCCTCCGCCAGCACCCATCCCGCCAGACGGGCGGCCGTCATCCTCGGCCCGTCCACCACCGGCCAGCACGGTGCCAGAGCCAGCGTAACGCCCAGGGCAAACACCGCGCGAGCCTGCTGGGACGCCCCGCCCATGCCGGGCCAGGGCACGAAGACCAGCGCTCCGCTCACGCGCGTTAGCACCAGCAGAAACGCATACAGCGTTCCGGCCGAGAGGATCAGTTCAATGGGCATACCGCCCCAAATTTCCCAGTAGCGAGACCGTGTAGGTGACGCTTCTATCGAGCATCCACGGCAACAGCAGCACCAGCCCCACGAGAAAGGCCGCCAGGCGCGGGATCGTGCTGAAGGCCGTATCCTGCATGGACGTGGCGATCTGCACCAGGCTGACCACGATGCCCGCCAGGAACCCGATGGCCAGCAGCGGCGCCGCCAGCCAGAAGGTGGCCAGGAGGGCCTGGCGAATAATTTGGACCACCGTATCGGGCGTCATCCGTAGAAGCTTTTCATGAGCGAGCCGACTACCAGGTTCCACCCGTCTGACAGCACGAACAGCATGATCTTGAAAGGCGCCGAGACCATGGCCGGGGGAAGCTGCACCATCCCCACCGAGAGCGTTACCGACGCCACCACCAGATCGATCACCAGAAAGGGCAGGAACAGCACCGCCCCGATCTGGAAGCCGGTCTTCAGCTCGGAGAGAATGTAGGCCGGCACCAGGATCTTCAATTCCAGGTCGGCGGGCGTGTGCGGGGGCGGCGCGTGGGAGATCTCGACGAACAGGCGGATATCCTTTTCCCGTGCGAAACGCAGCAGGTAGTGGCGCAGGGGCTCGGCGGCGCGGTCCATGGCTTCCGGCGCGGTCAGCTTCCCCGCCTCGAGCGGCTCCCATCCCTGGTGGTGCATATCCGCCGCCACCGGCTGGACCAGCACGATGGTCAGAAACAGGGCCAGCCCCAGCAGCACCTGGTTGGAGGGCGTGGACTGCGTGCCCAGCGCCTGGCGCAGGAAATGCAGCACCACCGTGATCCGCAGGAAGGGCGTGACCGCCATCACCGCGGCGGGCAAGAGCGCCCCCAGGGTCAGCAGAATCACGATCTGCAGGGGCACGCTGAGACCGCCCGCGCCTCTACCGGCCGATATGCCGAATAGCGTCAGTGGGTCGGCGGGCGCGGCCACCGCCCGAAGAGCCGTCAGGGCCATCGTGACGATGCCGAGCGCGAGGGGCCTCACGGCCGGGCCTCCCCGCGCCGCTCGCCTTCGCCCGCCGCCCGGCTCTCGAGCAGCGTGCAGCCGTTGGGGAAGGAGGCCACCAGCAGAATCCTCTCTTCCAGCCGGATCAGGTGGAGGGTGTGTTGCGGACTGAGGAGCAGCTTTTCGAGCCGCTCGAGGCGTCGCCCGCCCGCCCCCGCCGCCACACCCGTGCGCCGGCCGAAGACCCACCCGGCCGCGCTCACAAGCGCCAGCACCGCTACCAGCGCCGCTATTTCCCGCATCGTTTCCATGCCATCGCATCCTGAATCGCTCACGCTCATCCTCAATCGTCCCGGAAGTCCGTGATGCGCACGCCCAGCGTGTTCTCGATCACCACGATCTCGCCCGAACCGCACAGCACGCCGCCGATGTAGATATCGATGTTCTCGCCGGCCGACCGTACCGTCCGGATGACCGTGCCCGCGTCGAGCTCCAATACTTCGCCCAGGGTCATCACGCGCCGGTCGAGTTCGACCTCGATATCGACCGGCACTTCGCTTAACAGCGCGATCTCTTCCTGAGGAGACATCGGCGGTTTAGTGGATTAAGTTGATAGTGTCCTGGCTCAAAGTGTCGGCCGTGGTCACCACCCGCGCGTTGGCCTCATAATCCCGCTGGTACACGATCAGGTTGGTGAACTCGGTGGCGATGTCCACCGTGGAGGCCTCTAGCGACCCGCCCACGATGTCTCCTCGCCCGCCCGTATTGGGAACTCCGATCGATGGCGTGGCGGTGAGGGCGCTCAACTGGAAGTTGTTGTTGCCGACCGCCAGCAGGCTGTCCGGATTGCGAATCGAAGCCATGGCGACCTGTCCCACGACTACCTGGTCGCCATTGGAGTACTGCGCCAGGATCTGTCCTCCATTTGCCAGTCCGACGTTTACCAGTTGAGCCGCCGCCGAGCCGTTCTGCGAGCTGGCGGATGGAGCCGAAGGCTGATCGAACTGCGTAATGCGGCCCGCTCCGGCACTGGTGTATGGATTCCAGCTCAGACTCATATCCGACGCGCCGTCGGTGAGACCGGCGATGGCAATGGCGATGGGGCTGCCATTGGGCGGATCGGTCAATTGCCCCGTGGCGTCGAACGTCAAGGTGCCGCTGGCCCCCGTATCGTACGGCGTGCCGGCGGTTCCGCCGGAAACATCAGCCCCGGGTATGGTGACGTCGTAGCTCCACTGATTGGCGCCGGTCTTCTGGAAGTTCAGCGTCAGCACGTGAGGGTCCCCCAGGCTGTCGTAAACCGTCATGGGTGTGGTGAACGCCGAAGTGGAATCAGCCGTCGCCGCGGAATTCAGGTTCAGGTCGACCGTGAAGTTCGTGGTTGCGGTGGGCGGTTGCAGCGAACCCACAGGCACGACGATGTTGCCGATCGGCCCGTTAGTATCTACCGCGCCGGTGGTCGGATCGAGGGTCGTCCAGCCTTGGACCTGATCGCCCTCGGCGGTCAGCAGATTGCCGGAGCTGTCCGTCTTGAAGTCGCCAGCACGGGTGTATAGAGTGTCGCCCTGGCCGTCCTGCACCACGAAGAAGCCTTCCCCCTGGATCGCGGCGTCCAGGAGCCCGGAACTGGTCTGGATGGCGCCCTGGGTGAACTCGCGGGTGGTCAAAGGCTGGCCCGTGCCGAAGCCAACCTGCGTCTCGCCCAGCCCGGCGCCCAGCGACTGGGTCACCAGGTCGCGGAAGCATACTTCGCTGGTCTTGAAGCCGGTGGTGTTGAGGTTGGCCAAATTGTTGCCAACCACGTCTATAGCCGTAGTCGTCGCGCTCAAGGCGGACAGTGCGGTGGAAAAGGATGTCATGCGATTCTCCGTTCTTAGAATTGCTAACTCTGGCTCGTGCCACTCGTCGTGCTACTCGTCGTGCTGCTCGAAATGCCGGCGAGCTGGTCGACGGCCGTGAGGATGGATGAGACGTCCTGGCCCGTGTTCATGGATTGCTCCAGTTGCTGGAACTGGGCCAGTTGCGTGAGGAACTGAGTCCCGTCGGCGGGGCTCAAGGGATCCTGGTTCTGGAGTTGCGCCACCAGCAATTGGAGGAACTCGTTCTTGGTGATGTCGGTGGAGGACGACGACGAGCTGGAGCTTCCGCTCGATGAGTTGTTCTGGGTGGGCGTCGTACTGCCCGTTGTGGGGCTCATGGTAATCTCCTCTAGGCTCGCGGCGTTCGCCGCGCCGTATCTATGTCAGGTTTTCCATCAGGCTCGCGAAGCCTTGGCGATCTTCCTTCGACTTCGCGTCTCTCGAATCTTTCGTTTTGGGCCGCGGCTGATCGTTCTGGCCCCCTCGACCTCCCGAACGGCCCTCTTGGCCGCCGCTATCGGGAGCCGCCGCGGCGCGCACCTCGGCTAGCGGCGAGCGGCTCTGGACGGCCGCCGGCGGATGCCAGGCCTCGGCGCGAAAGCCGCTTTGTTCCAGGCGGGCGGTGAGCGCCGTCAGCCCCTCGCGCAGTTCGCTCGCCAGGCGCGCGTCGGGCGTGCGCACGTCCACATGCAGATCTCCGGAGCGCTCCGTCACGTGCACGTCCACGCGGTGGTCTCCGCTATCCACGGCCAGGCGGATCTCGCGCACCGCGGCCGGCTGCGCGGCCGGAGCCGAGGGCGTCGAGTCGGGCACCGGCACACTTTCTTTAGCTGCTTCTTTAGCCGTTTCAGCGGAGCGGCCCGCGGGCGCTTCGGATGCCGCTTCGGTGGACGGGCGGAGCGGGGAAGCGGCCGGAGCGGTCGGGCGGTCCGCCGTGGAGGGCGACGCAGGCGTCATTTCCCGAACCGCCTCGGCCGCGGCTGTGCGAGGTTTCTCGCGTGCGGCCGATGGAGCATCGCTATCCGGATTCCGGCCGTGCCGTTCGGCCGCTTTCGAGGCCTGGCCGGAGGGGTCTACGGCGGGTACCGCAGGAGTATTGTCGGCCGGCTGGCTGGAACCGGCCGAGCCGGGTTTGGCGGGTAGCGGAGTTTCGGCCGCGCGACGCGGTGTGACTGAAACGGAAGCGGCGGTAACGGCCTCGGGCGCTGCCGGAAGCTGCGGCACTGAGACCGGCTGGATATCGACAGTGAAGGCCAGTTCCCCGCGTGCGTCGGGTGCGTCGGCGGAAGAAGAATCGGTTGAGGTTGTGGTGGGGCCCGGTTCGGGCGCCGTCTGGGGATCGGGCTCGAGCGGGCGCGCGACCATCGGCGCGCGGGATGCGCTTCCTTCTTCCCGCAGCGACGGCCCGCCGGACGGCGCCACCTGCGATCTCGCGGTGTCCGAGGGCGCCCGAAGGGCCGCGATGGGCGGAGCGGGGCTCACGGTGGAGGGCGCTTGCGACGGCCCTACCGCCGATGGCTGCGCTGCCTCCCGCGTGGCTGCCGGGCTGGGAAGCGATGTCGGAAGCGCCTCCTCGTCCGGACGCTTGCGCCTCTTCTCTGGCCTGACAGCAGACGCGGACGGCTGCGTGGCGGCCGCCCGCGTCACAGGCTCGGCGGATGGCCTGGGGGTCGATATTTGGGGCGCCGCCTCCACCGGATTCCTGCCGGGAAGGCTCTTCCGGTTCAGTTGGGCATGACTCGCAGGCGCCGGATCGGCGGTCGGGTCCGGAGTCTCGGAACCCGAAGCCGGTTGGGAAGCGACTCGCGGCCCGGGCTGAGGCTGGAGGTCCGGTTCGCGAGCGGCGACGGAGGCCACGGCATCCGCTTCGTTCCTGGGAGCTTCGTCCGGAAGTGGTGCCGATTCCCGTGAGAACGCGGCCGCGGGTTGTGCAGCCCGGCTCGCGGTAGCAGCGGATAGCGCCAGCAACCGCGGCAGCACGGCATTCCACGGCTTTTCCGTAGCCGGGGCGGGCGGCGTGGCCGCGGCATCGGCCTTGTCGTCGGGAGGATTTTTCTTGTTTTGCCCGGCGGCTGGGCGCGAGCGCGCGAGCTGACTCGGGCGGGACGCCTGGGGAGCGGCCTCCGCCTCCATATCGGAAAGATCTTTAAAAAGCTGCGGGAAACGCGCGGTTGGATCGGAAGCCGGCGTGGTGTCCTCCAGTTTGGCCCGGAGGGCACGACTGCCGACGGTCTCCCCTTTGGCGGCCGGCGCCTTGGGAACCAGCGTGGCGAGGAGCGCGGTCACGATCGATGCTGGCGGAGCAAGCGCGGTCACGCAGGCTTGCGATGCAGATGCGGGACCAATGCGGAACGGCCCGTTTTCAATTGGTTAGTGGCGGGCGATGCGCCACCCGATTGCCGCGGAAGAGGCCCGGCGGCAAAACCATGCCGCGGCGCCATCCCTCCCGTATAGCTTATCGGCCGCCATACCGTGGTTTTGAAACGGCTTCCGCTTTCTATCCCGCTTGGAGCGCCGCGTGCTTTCCGCAATGCCGCATGGATCCCATGACCGCCATGGCGGCCAGCGGCCTGCGGGCCCGCATGGAGTCGCTCGACATGCTGGCCAACAACGTCGCCAACGCCTCCACCGGCGGATACAAAGCCGACCGCGAGTTCTACAGCCTGTACGTCGCGCCGGAGGCCCAGGAGAACGACACCCAGGTCTCCATGCCGTTGGTCGAACGGCCCTGGATCGATCTCTCGCAGGGCGTGGTGCACACGACCGGCAACGCGCTTGACGTGGCCCTCAACGGCGCGGGGTTTTTCCCCGTGACGGGACCGAACGGAACGCTCTTCACGCGCAACGGCAGTTTTGCCATGGCCCGAGACGGCAAACTGGTCACCGCCGAGGGATACGCCGTCCAGGGTGCCGGTGGCGCCCCCTTGGTCCTGCAGCCCGCGCGCCCAGTGGAGATCTCCCGGGATGGCACGGTCCGGCAGAACGGCACCGTCATTGGCCAGCTCGCGGTCATGGATTTCACCAGCACAGCCGGCTTGACCAAACAGGGCAACAACTACTTCAGCGCCTCCTCCGGTTCGGCGTCTCCCTCCGCAGCGCGTGTCGAGCAGGGGAAACTCGAGGACTCCAACACCGGCACGGCGGAATCGGCCGTGCGCCTGGTGAACGTGATGCGGCAGTTCGAAATGCTGCAAAAGGCCGCGTCGCTGGGCGAGGAGATGAACCGCCAGGCGGTCGAACAAGTGGCCAAGGTGGGGTCGTGAGCGGTTTGAGGAAGGCATAAGGAGAACGCATGATTCGGGCACTTTACAGCGCGGCCAGCGGAATGACGGCTCAGCAGTTGAACGTGGACAATATCGCCAACAACCTGGCCAACGCCAGCACCAACGGCTACAAGGCGCGTCGCGCTCAGTTCGAGGATCTGCTGTACCAGAGCGTGGTCCAGCCGGGCACCGCGGCGGGGCAGCAGACGGTGGTTCCCACGGGGCTCCAGGTGGGTCTGGGAACGCGCGCCTCCTCGAACGAGATCACCCTGACGCAGGGCAGTTTTTCGGAGACCGATAACCCGCTCGATATGGTGATCCAGGGCCAGGGCTTCTTTCAGATCCAACTGCCCTCGGGCCAGTTGGCCTACACGCGGGCGGGGTCGTTCCGCCTGGATCGCACCGGCAACATCGTGACCGCCGATGGCAACGCGCTCCAGCCGTCCATCAACATTCCGGCGGATGCCCAGCAGGTCAATATCGCGCAGGATGGAACCGTCAGCTACACGCTGCCCAACCAGACCGCCGCGCAGCAGGCCGGACAGATTCAGCTCGCCAATTTTCAGAATCCGGCGGGGCTGAACAGCCTGGGGAACAACCTCTACCAGCCCACCGACGCTTCGGGCGATCCCACGGTGGGGCTTCCGGGCGGACAGGAGGGCATGGGAACGGTTATGCAGGGTTACATCGAGCAGTCCAACGTCTCGGTGGTCGAGGAGTTCATCAACCTGATCGTGGCGCAGCGCGCCTACGAGTCGAACTCCAAGGTAGTCCAGGCGGCCGATGAGATGTACCAGACCGTAAATAACCTCCCGCGATGACGCATTTGCCTGCTATCGCCCTGGCTGTTTGCCTGGCCTGCGGCGCCGGCCCGACCCCGGCGGACGTTGACGCGGCTGTCGCGCCGGAACCCGCTACCGAAGAGCGGCACGAATCCGGGGCGCCCGGGCTGCCGCGTACGGCGGCTAACGGGCCGGCCGAGCGGTCCATCGAACGGGCGGGCGTACGGCTCGATGCGGCCCGCTTGATCGAGGCCATGCAGCGGCGGCTGCCGGGGGCGCGCATCGAAATCCTGGATTTCAGCCGCCAGCCCGTGCCCGAGGGCGAGCTGGATTTTTCCCTCGCCGGTTTACGGCCGACGCCGGCGGGCGAATTCTGGACGGGCGCGGTGCGCTATGCCGGGGCGCGCCGCTTTCCGGTGTGGGCCAAGGTGAGGGTGCGGGCCGATGCGCCGCGCGTAATCGCTCTTGAGGAATTGCGGCCCGGTTCTGCCATCCGCGCGGGCCAGGTGCGTGTGGAGATGCGCACGGAGTTTCCCTGTGACGCGGTGTTTGTCACCTCGCCGGAGGAGGCCGTCGGAATGCTCGCGCGCGTCACGGTACCGGCGGGCGCCCCCCTGCGCACGGCATGGCTTGCGGCCGCGCCGGATATAGCCCGCGGGGACATGGTGAAGATCGAAGCAGCGGCCGGGGGTGTGCGCGTGGCACTGGAGGCCGAAGCGCAGGCTTCCGGTTCGCGGCGCCAGACGATTCCCTTCCGCAATCCCGCTACCGGAAGGCGCTTCTACGCCCATGTGGAAGGCCCCGGCCGGGCATCGGTGAAATGACGATATGAAACGAGCTATCGCAATCCTCCTGCTGGCGGCGGCCGTGGCGGCGCCGGTGGGGGCCAAGAAGAAGCCCCCGAAAACGGCGCCGCCTTCGCAACTCGACCGTTATGTGAAAGAGGCCGAGGCCCGCTCGGCGGAAGCCGCTCCGGCCAGCCCGGGATCGGTCTGGTCGGCGGCGTCGCGTCTGACGGATGCGGCCCGCGACGTGCGCGCCAGCCTGGTGGACGATGTGCTCACCATCGTGGTGGCGGAGCAGGCTTCGGCGGTCGTCACAGGCGCCACCAAGACTCAGCGCGCCTCCAGCTTGTCGAGCTCCGTGACGGCCCTGGCGGGAGTCCCCAAAGCTGCCGCGGCGCTGCCGAACCTGCTGAACCTGTCCGGCAACAACGCGCTGAACGGGCAGGGAACCACCAGCCGCACGACCACGATCTCGACCACGCTGACCTCGCGCGTCACTCACGTGCTGCCCAACGGCGTGCTGGTCGTCGAGGGGTCCAAGGACCTCCAGATCAATTCCGAGTGGCAGACCATCACGGTGCGCGGCCTGGTGCGGCCGGCCGATATCGATACCACCAACAGCGTGCCCTCCACGCGCCTGGGGCAGCTCGAAATACGCGTTAACGGGAAAGGCGTGGTGGGCGACGCCATCCGCCGGCCGAACATTCTCTATCGCCTGCTGATGGGCCTGCTGCCGTTCTAAGCCATGCGAACACTGTTTGCCATAATCGGGTTCACCGGCCTGATGGCCGCCGATATCGCTCTGCTCGTCGCGGATACCGCCGCGCCGGCGGCTCCGGCTACGCGGCTGAAAGACCTGGTGGACATCGAGGGAGTGCGCGAGAACCAGTTGATGGGTTACGGGCTGGTGGTCGGCCTGGCCGGCACGGGAGACAAGCGCACAACCCTATTCTCGGCGCAGAGTCTGGCCAACCTGCTGAGCCGCATGGGTGTTTCGGTTTCGCCTACGGACATGCGCGTGTCTAACACCGCGGCCGTGATGGTCACCGCCACGCTGCCGGCGTTTTCCCAGCCGGGCATGCGCATCGACATCACGGCGGCCGCCATCGGCGACGCCACGAACCTGCAGGGCGGCATCCTGGTGCTGACCTCGCTGCGCGGCGCCGATGGCCAAGTCTATGCCGTGGCACAGGGGCCGGTTATGACCGGCGGCTTCGCGACGGGCCGCGGCGGCGCCTCTCAAACCGTCAACCATCCCACCGTGGGCCGCTCTCCGGAAGGGGCCATCGTGGAGCGGCCCGCGCCTTCGGTGGCGCCGCGCACGGTGGTGCGGCTGCAATTGCGCCGCTCGGATTTCACCACTTCGGCGCGCATCGTGGCGGCCGTCAACGGAAAATTCGGCTCGACCACGGCGCACGCCGAGAACGCCGGCCTCGTGAGCGTGGCCATTCCCACCGAGTTCTCGGCCAAGACCACCGAGTTCATCTCGGCGCTCGAAAACGTGACGCTGGAGGCCGACCGGCCGGCACGCGTGGCGATCAACGAACGCACCGGAACCATCGTTTTAGGCAAGGACGTGCGCATCGCCCCGGTGGCCATTCTGCATGGCAACCTGAGCGTCGAGATCCAGACTACTTACGAGGTCTCGCAGCCCGGAGCGCTTTCCGGTCCGGGAGCCACCACGGCGGTGGTTCCCGATACCCGGGTGACGGCCAAAGAGGAGAAGGCCCGCAATCTGGTGCTGAAACGGGGCGCCACGGTGGAAGAGTTGGTGCGTGCGCTGGCGGCCATTGGCGCCACCCCGCGCGACGTGATCGCCATCCTGCAAAACCTGCGCAGCGTGGGCGCGCTGGATGCCGAGGTGGAGGTGATCTGAGCTATGAACCCCGCAGAGATAGCCCCTCTGGCAGTCACGGCGCCGACAGCCCAGTCCGGCGGCCGCCCACCGGATGACCCGGCCAAGATCAAGGACGCAGCCCAGCAGTTCGAGGCCCTGCTGATTGGCCAGCTTCTCAAGAGCGTGAGCGAAGACGGCGGCCTTTTCGGCTCCGGTTTGGACGCCGCCAGCGGGACGGTCACCGATATGGCTACCCAGCAATTCGCCATGGCCATGTCGCGCGGAGGCGGGCTTGGCCTGGCCGCCCTGGTGACCAAAGGCCTCGAAAGCCACGGCGCCACGCGCCCCGATCCGCAATAGCCGGCGGCGGCCCGCATGGAGAAGAACGAGGAGGCCAGGGCATGGCCCTCGTGCTGCGCGGCGGGAAAGGGTACAATTTCGATGCATGGCTATGCTCAAAATCGAAGCGATCATACAACCCGCCAAGCTGGAAGCTGCCCGCGAGGCGCTGAAGAATGTCGGCGTCGATGGCATTACGGTCAGCGAAGTGCGCGGCCACGGCCGGCAGAAGGGCCACACCGAGGTCTATCGCGGGCGCGAATATCAGATCGATCTGCTGCCCAAGATCAAACTGGAAATGGTCATCGCTTCGAGCCGCAAGGATGAGGTGGTGCGGGCGCTGGCCGATGCCGTGCGCACGGGCAAGATCGGCGACGGCAAGATCTTCGTCTCGGAAGTGATGGAAGCCATCCGCATACGGGACGACAATCGCGGGGAATCGGCGCTGTAGGCCGGCCGCCGTGCACCGGGTCAGCCTTTGGGTTGCCGAACGACCAGAAGGGCGCCGGCCAGCATGAGCGATCCGGCCGAGGCAAACGCCACGACGGGCGATACGGCGCTCCACAGCGTGCCCACCAGGGCGCTGGCCACCAGATCGCCCACGCCGTTCACCGCGCCCATGAGGCCGTAGGCGGTTCCGCGCTCTTCGGCCGCCACCATCCCGGCGGGGATGGCGCCCTCCAGCGCGTCCTCCACCCCGATGTAAGCGCCCGCCAGCACGAAGACGGCGGCGATCGTCCCGACGGCGGTGACGTGCCAGGCAAACAGGGCGGCGGCGGCCGCGGCGGTCAACGCCCCGAGCGCATATCCGGCGGCCAGCACCTTGGTTCTCGAAACGCGGTCGGCCAACGCGCCGGCGGGATACGAGACGGCGGCGTACACCAGGTTGCGCAGCATGTAGAGCAGCGCCGCAATCTCGCCGGCCCGGACCACGCCTAGGGTGGGCGTCAGCAGTTGCGCGGCGGCCAGCACTAGCAGGGTGGGTGCGAAATCGCCCGCCCCGAAAACTCCCACTCCCGCCAGGAAGCGCTGATAGGGCCGCGGCAGTTCGCGAACAGACGTCCATAGCTTGCGCCGGCGCGCGGCCTGGCCGGGCCGTTCCACCACCAGGAAGACCATCGAGGCGAAGGCGATCAAACCGGGGATAAGCGAGACCAGGAAAATGGTGCGAAAGGGCGCCGAAGGGTTGGGCCGGGGCAACCTCGATAGCAGCCACACGCCGAGGAGCGGCCCCACCACCGCGCCCGCGGTATCGCCCGCGCGATGCATTCCGAATACACGGCCGCGCGCCTCGGGCGGTGTGGATTCCGCCAGCATGGCATCGCGCAAGGGGCCCCGGATGCCCTTTCCGAACCAGGCCACCAACCGCCCGGCCAGCACCAGAGGCCAGGAAGCCGCCACTGCGAAAACCGAGAGAGCCGTCCCGGAAAGGAAATAGCCCAAAGCCACAATGGGCTTGCGGCGGCCCACGCGGTCGGAGAGCCAGCCGGCCGCCAGCTTGACGAAGCTCGAAAGCCCATCGGCGGCGCCTTCGATCCATCCCAGCGCGGCCGCCGAGACACCGATCGAGGAAAGAAAGCCCGGCAGCACCGCGCCGACCATCTCGTATCCCACGTCCGCGCAGAAGCTGGTCAGGGTCATGCCCGCCACGTTGCGGTTGAGCCAACCCATGCCTGGATTTTCGCAGATTATCCGCCTCGGGTTATTCGATTAATGTACGTAATTCCCGCATGTTACACTCGTAGGTTGCCCATCTCATGGATTTCCTCAAAGGGCTGAACGCGCAGCAGAGAGACGCGGTCACCCATACCGAGGGGCCGCTTCTGATCCTGGCCGGCGCCGGCAGCGGTAAGACTCGGGTTATCACGCACCGGCTCGCGTATATCGTCACGGCGAGGCGCGTTCCGCCGTCGGCGGTGCTGGCCGTCACCTTCACGAATAAGGCCGCCAGCGAGATGCGCGAGCGCGTGGTTTCGCTGCTCGATGGCGTGCGCCTGGATTCGGCGCCCAACGTCTCCACGTTTCACTCCTTCTGCGTGCGGTTGTTGCGGAGCGACGGCGATCCGCTGGCGCGCGTGCGGCCCGGATTCACGCGGCGCTTCAGCATCTACGACGAAGACGACCAGCTCGGAATCGTGAAAGCCTCTTATCGCGCGCTAGGCCTGGAAGAAAAAGAATTCATGCAGTACCGCGCGGCCCTCTCGCGCATCAGCCGCGCCAAGAACACCAACCAGGGGCCGGAGGATCTCTACAAGCAAGCCGTCAATAAAGAGACCGAGTCGCTGGCGGCCGTCTTCAAGGAATACGAGAAGGCCCTGCGCAGCGCCAACGCGCTCGATTTCGACGACCTGCTGCTCGAAGCCGTGCGCCTGCTGCGCACCGACGACGCGACGCGCGAGGCCTGGAACCGCCGACTGAGTTACGTCATGATCGACGAGTACCAGGACACCAACCGCGCGCAGTACGACCTGATGCGCCTGCTCTCGGAAACGCACCGCAACGTGTGCGTGGTGGGCGACGAAGACCAGTCGATTTATAGCTGGCGCGGAGCCGACATCCGCAATATCCTCGATTTCGAGCGCGATTTCCCCAATGCCGTCACCATAAGGCTGGAGCAGAATTACCGCTCCACCAAGAACATCCTGGCGGCGGCCGGCGCAGTGGTGGAAAACAACAAGGCCCGCAAGGGGAAGAAGCTGTGGACCGAAGCCGGCGAAGGCGAGCTGGTGGGAACCTACGCGGCCTTCGACGCGGAGAACGAGGCGCTGTTCATCGCCGACACCATCGAGAAGCACCTGGTGGCGCACGCGGGGGATCGCGTGGCGGTGCTCTACCGGACCAACTTCCAGTCGCGGCAGATCGAAGAGGCGCTGCGGCGGTACGGGCGCAAGTACAACATCGTGGGCGGGTTCAGTTTCTACCAGCGGGCCGAGGTCAAAGACACGCTGGCCTACCTGAAGCTGGCGGTTTCGAATACCGATTCGGCCAGCCTGCTGCGCGTGGTCAACACTCCCGCGCGCGGCATCGGGCGCACCACGGTGGAGCAGATCGAGCGCCACGCGCACGAACAAGGCCTCAACCTGTGGGACTCCATTCAGCACATCGTGGACGACGAGCACCTTTCCACGCGCTCGCAATCTTCGCTGGTGAATTTCCGCAATCTCATCCAGGAGCTCTCGCTAGTGGCCAGCGATTCGCCGCTGCCGGACCTGCTCCGCTTCATCCTGGACCGCACCGGCTACCGCCGTATGTTGCAGCAGGAGAAGACGCCCGAATCGGAAACGCGCCTGGAGAACCTGGACGAACTGATCTCGGCCGCGGCCGAGGCCGCCGAGCGCGGCGAGACGGCCTCCGATTTTCTGGATCACGCCTCGCTGGTGGCGGACGCCGATTCCGTCGACAGCGACGCCTCCGTCAACCTGCTCACGCTGCATAACGCCAAAGGCCTGGAGTTTCAACTGGTCTTCCTCTCCGGGCTGGAGATGGGCCTGTTTCCGCACAGCCGCTCGATGGATTCGGAGGCCGCTTTGGAGGAGGAGCGGCGCCTGTGCTACGTGGGCATGACGCGCGCGCGCAAACGGCTGGTGCTGACGTGGGCCAAATACCGGCGGCGCTACGGCGGCGGCGAACAGGAGCGCTCGACGCCCTCGTGGT
>CAYRWE010000069.1:0-21345 GCA_964427655.1 uncultured Solibacteraceae bacterium
CTGTTGTCTCAAGACTTAGCCGTCCTGTGCACACACACTTCGGAATTCAGGCTTAGGCGTATGCGTCTTTTTTTCTCCATACTCCTGGCGGTCGCCTATGCCTTCGCGCAGGAAACTCCCGCTAACCGGCTGACTTTCAGCGGCGGCTGGACGCGCCAGATCGGCGGCTACACTTTTGAGGACCACCAGACGGCCACCGGGCTGGGGCTGTCTTACGGCCACCGGCTTCATCGGTATATCGAAGCTGAGGTTGGATTGTTCACGGCGCTCGATCCGACAGGCGACATATGCGAGTCGTTTGGCTGCGTGGATGTTGACGACCACTTCTTCTGGGTTCCGTTCGGCCTTCGCTTCGTCGCGCCACTGTATCTCGGCCGTATCGAGTTCTCGGGCGGTGGAGGCGGCCTTTACGAGAAATATACGGTCGGCGGTCCGTCGCCTGGAGGAGGTCCCTTACCCCGCGATGGTTGGGGCGGGTACTTTGTGGGATCGGCGGCCGTGGCTCTGGACCATGGGCGGCACTTCTGGTTGAGCGCGACGCCACGGTGGTTTCTGGCCAACCCTCCATATGCCCGGGACCGCTGGTTCCAGATTTCCGGCGAGCTCAGCGTACGGTTCCGGTGAGGAGCCGGCGCGGCACGTATCCTCATCGGGGCACCCCCAGCGCGGAACGCCGCTCGACCGCCGCCAGTTTCTCGTGGTATTCGTGCTGCAATCGCCGGCGAAAGAGCGGCAGTGGCGATCCGCTCCGGGAGGCACGGGCCCGCAGTTCCTCTTCAGCCCGATTCGTGGCCTCGCGCAGGCGGTCTCCGGAGCTCTCGATGAATCCGTGATCGCATTCGAACCCGAAAACCACCACCGCGGGCGGGGCGTGAGCGTAGTTGTCCGGCAGGCCAATATCGCGGTATGGGAAGTCCGAACCCCAATCCGTGTGGTATCCCACCCGCATATTCGAGGGATTGACGGACACCTGCGCGTGCGTCACGCAATTGCCGGGCGGAATCCGGTAGCGGGCGCGCAGCATTTCGGTCAGATCCGCGGCTGCGCGCACCTGCGCCGGATTGATCTCCGGCTCCGCGCCGGGTGGCCCGGAGCGGGCTTCGAACGCCACTCCCAAGAAGCTCTCGTTCAGATTCAGATAGACAAAACGCTCGTCCACCCATACGGAATAGCCGGCGTGGTGGGCGGCGTCGCTCTCGCGCACCACCCGGTACACGCGCCCGAAGCGGTCGATCACAAAATGGTAGGCCCGTTTCCGCCCCACGTATTCGAGCAGCGACTCGCCGATACGTTTTAGCGTTCGGTTCTGGCCGGGCTCAAAGGGAGCCTGGGCGCTTTCGGTGAGGTGGAAAACGATGCCCGCCGGATTGTTTCGAGGCAGCCCGGCGCCGCCTCCCGCGCCATCCGCTGGGAAGACGACGTAAGCGCGAGGCTGCCCCGCGACGGTGAACCGGGTATCGATGCGCAGGCCATTGCTGTAGGTTTCCGAATCCGCGGTGGCCTCGACCTGCCACACCTGCGCAGGCGAAGCCCCCACCCTGGGACGCGCCGGCAGCGGACCGGGACCCGCTGTCACGTGCGACGCGGACTGCCTGGAAGGGAGCGCGCCCGCTCCGGCAATCGGGCGCATGAACAGCAGCACACCCGAGAGGATGGTCGCCAGGATCGCAGCGATGTAAATGCCGCGCGCGCGGCCCGACCGCCTTGGGCCTATCGATCCGCGTAAATCTACCGACGATTGCAGGAAGCGCAGCCTTGAGATGGGATCGGGTATCGATTCCGCAAGCCGGCCGGCCTGCAGAAGCGCCGGCAACGCTTGACAGGAGAGCGGCATGTCGGACTGATACGCCATGAACATTCTATAGATCGGCTGGATGCATGAAAAAGGTTAGGACCACCGTGACCGCCGGCGCGCCATTTTCAGCGCCCTTCGTTTTTTTCCGGGCCCTCTAAAGTGAGAGAACTCGCCCGCCGATCATACTACCGAAGTGATACTCAAATAGACCAGCGGAGGTCTGGCAAAAGGGCAGGCGCCAGTGTCTTCGCCGGCTCCGAAAAATCGCTTGGAATGGAGATCGTTATGCTGAAGGAATTGTTCCCATTCGCGTTCACTCCGGATGGAGAGACCAACGGCCGGGAGACACGGCCCAACAGCCGGGAACTGCGGCCCAACGGCCGGGAGGGGCCACCCGAACACGGCAAAATCGACCGGCCGCCGGAGATTCGCCCGACGCAGGAGGCCTCCACGGCGCCGTTCTCCTCGTTCGAGGAAATCTATCGGGGTGCGCCGGTCAAGTCGTCGAAAATTGCCTATACCATCTTGAAGGTCTCCGAGATGACGGCTAACCCGTACCTGGCCGGCATGGCGGCGGAGGCCAAACGAAATTCAATCCTGATGGCTCTCGAAGCCGCCGGCGTCTCGGTGGACGATCTGCTCCAGGATGCCATGGTGCGACAGCGCGCCTTGAACGATTACGAGGAGACGCTGCAGAGGCGGCTTAAGGACTTCGAAACCCGTAAGCTCGAAGAGAACCGCCAGGTACAGAACGAGCTGGACCGTCTCACCGCGGAGCACATCGGCCGCATCCAATCCAACCTGGATGAATTGGCCCGCCAGCAGGATCTATTCCGCGTCTGGCAGAAAGATAAACAGCAGGAAGCCCGCCGCATCAGCGACGCGGCCAGCATTTGTGTGCCCCAGAATGCCCCGTCCAAGGGAGACAGCGTGTCGCTGGTCTTGGAGCGGGTGACCGGCTCACGCCACTAGGAGACGCAGATGCTGGCTGGGGCCACGTTGCTGGTGCTTCTGATCGCAGCGGCCTGCCGTCTGGTCCGCAAGGAGCGCCCGCTGGGGCGAAGCGATCTGCAAAGGCTCGTAAGATCCTCCGACGATCTTCGCCGCGAGGATTCGCTGCCGTTTCTTTGAGAGCCGGCCGGGCATTCGCCGGCTTGTGATTGCGACATCGAGGGAGATGACCGCGAGACAGCCCGTGAGGCTGCCATCCGCAACCTGGAATGTGTACCAGGATGGAGGTGACGTCATGAATAACGCCGAACCGGAAATCCAGCCGCTGGGCCTGGATGTCGGCACGAGCCGCATTGTGGTGGCTCGCAATACGGACCGGAACTACACTTACGAAGCGCAGCTTAACGCTTTCATCACTCTGCCCTATTCCAAACTTGCCGAGAGCTTGCTGACGCGCGAGAACGTGTTTCATGAAGTGCAGGGAACGGAGATCGTGGTGGCGGGCAACGATGCCGAGCGCTTCGCGGAGGTCTTCCATGCCGAAACCCGCCGGCCCATGGTCGATGGCGTGCTCAACCCTCACGAGCCACACAGCTTGCCGGTGGTCCGCATGATCGTCTCCCGCCTGGCGGGCCCGGCGGCTTCGGATCGGCAGAAGATATTCTTCAGCATCCCGGCGCGCCCGCCCGGCGGGGATGGCGGGGTGGCATACCACGAGGCCTCCATCCGCCAAATCCTGGCGGATCTCGGCTACCAGCCGCAGCCGATCGAAGAGGGTCTGGCGGTGGTATTCGGCGAGCTGGGCGGAGCCAACTACACCGGCGTGGGAATCTCCTGCGGCAGCGGGATGTGCAACATCTGTTTCGCGGTGCTGTCGGTCCCGGTTCTCAGTTTCAGCGTGCCCCGGGCGGGAGATTTCATCGACATGCACGCGGCCGAGGTGACTGGCGAGGTGACCACCCGGATGCGGGTGCTCAAGGAGCATTCCTTCCGCATCAACGGCCTCTCGGGCAACCGCTTCCAAAACGCTCTTTCGGTCTACTACGACGAGATGATCAATACCCTCGCCGAGGAGCTGCGAGCCAATTTCTCGGCCGCGCACCGGCTGCCCAAGCTGGAGCAGGCCGTTCCGCTGGTGCTCAGCGGCGGATCGGTCATGCCGAAGGGCTTCCTGGAACGCTTCGTCCGGGCCATGCAATCGGCCGAGTTCCCCGTGCGGCTGTCGGAGGTACGTCTGTCGCCGGACCCGCTAAACTCCACCGCCCGCGGTGCGTTGATGGCCGCACTCTGCTGACCGGGAATCGTCGCCAGGGTGCGAAATCGACCGCGGCGCACCGCGAATCCGGCGCTATGATGGCGTGAATGGAGGGATGCGGTGACCGCTAACAGAACCACGCCGACAAGCGATCCGCGGGATGTGCAGGTGGAATTCGAGAAATCGCGGGAATCGGCCGCTCGCCTGATGGAGAACCTCGCCAGGAAAATCGGCGCGGTGAAGGCTATGCGCGGCGCCGCGGGCGGCATCGAACGCGCGGCCCGCTACATGTACGACTACCCCGTGAAAGACACCGTCGGCGCAATGAACCGTCTGGTCCGCCGGAGCCCGGTCTGGTCAATCACCCTGGCGGCGATGGCCGGGTTTCTGGTGGGACGGGCATTGCGGCCGCGGTAGAAGGAACAAACAAAAGCCCGGGGCAAAGGAATACCCTCCGGGCAATAAGCACCGGAAGACGCTTCCTTCGCCCAGGGCTGGAAACGTCGATTACCCCCGGGTCTGTGCGGACTAGTTGTAGTGCGCGGCGTTGAGCTCGGCGAAACGCGCCTGTTCGGCCGGGAGGTCATCCAGCGCGAACATCGAATTGGTCGGACACACAGGCACGCAGGCGCCACAATCGATGCAGTCATTCGGGTTTACGAAGAGCTGCGCCACATCCGCGAAAGCGGTCTCATCTTGTTTGGGATGAATGCAGTCCACCGGGCAGGCCTGGACGCACAATTCGTCTTTTGTACAACTGTCCGTGATAACGTATGCCATGCCTGAGGGGGTGCAATTCCCATGCCAGCCGAGCGGATTCCTAAATTCAAGAAAATAAGAGGAGAAACTCTACAGCCAAAGGGCCAAGGTGGGTGAATGTGCTCACCTCGAAAAGAGACTTTGGTCTATTCACCCTTAGCACCCACCAACGCTGCCAAAACGGCAGTATCGCGGCCGCACGTCCTCATAGCGCCGCAGCCCACGCGCGCCGGAGTTTTTCCGTCACGCGTCAGAGTTTTCTGGCGACGATAGCGTAGTCCAGCGCCCCGAAGAAGGCTTCCCGGAAATCCTCGGGAAGCGAATTCAAAGAAGGCATGGAATCCCGCGCGGGGGCCAACTTCTTGACCTCGATCCCGCCCATGCCGAATTCCTCCAGATAGAACGCCAGCAGAGCGTGGGGGACCGGCCGAACGTGCGTCGGATCGAGATAGAAATGCGTGGCGAAGATCGCCAGGCATTCGGGGTTGGGGGTCTCGATGGCCATCACTCCGCCACGGCTCAGGCGGCTGGCACAGAGCTTGAGCGCCACGGGCAGCCGCTCGGGCGCCAGATGTTCCACCACCTGGGCGCAGAAAATGCCGTCCAGGGCAGCCTCCGGCAAGGCTTCCAGGTAGGCGAACAGGTCGGTGGTGTCGGCTTCCAGACCCTTCTGGCGGCACACGGCGACGGATTCGTCGCTAAGATCGATGCCGCGCGCGGCCACCCCGGCTTCGCGCATGAGCTCCAGAAATTCGCCCCGGCCGCACCCGATATCGAGCACTTCGCGGCATCCCCGGAAATATTCCAGGTAGATCCGCTGACCGCCGCTAACATACTCCTCGGGCCCGCGAAAACGCGCAGCGAAACGCGCGTAATCGAAGGGCAGCGCGTCCGGCGACACGATGGGCGACTGAGCGGTCGCGGCGGCGTAGGTCCCGTCCCCGGATCGCCCGCCCCGCGGAGTCTGGAGCGCGGCGCGCTGGCGCACCAGGCGCAGCTCGGAATAAATCAGGCGCTCGTATTCCAAACGGATACGCTCCAGATCGGCCCACAGGCGGTGCTGGATTTCGCCGCCGCTGCGCTCCAGCGCG
This sequence comes from uncultured Solibacteraceae bacterium, assembly GCA_964427655.1. Taxonomy (GTDB): domain Bacteria; phylum Acidobacteriota; class Terriglobia; order Bryobacterales; family Bryobacteraceae; genus CAVQNQ01. Next base: position 5,852 of record CAYRWE010000069.1, read on the forward strand.
GCAGCGAACTCGGCGTGCTGCGCGCGGATGGCATCGCGGTAGTTAGCGTCCATCAGGGTGGCGCGGTGCTGGAAAGCGCCTTGCAAATCGGCCACGCTGCGCAAAAACTGGATCTCGTTGACGCTCAGCTTGCGCTCCCACTCCTTGCGCCATTCGGTCCAGTGGGCGCGTATATCCGTCAGCTCCCGGGCGGTCTCCTCGACGGAAAGAATGCGGGCCGTCAGGCGCTCGTCGATGGCCGTCAGGCGCTCGTCCGTCTCGGCCAGCCGGTTGCCCAACTCGACCAGAGCGCGGTTGGTATCGTTGAAGGCCTCCACGGCCGCGTCCAGCGCGCCAATCACGCGGCGATTGAACTCCACCTGCTCGCGCACGTGCCAATCGAGGACGCGGGCCACCGTGCGCTTCCAGCCTTGCACCAGCGCGTTGAGCGGACCTCCGCGGCGGGGGTTGACACTGCCGATGGCCGCCACTTTGCCCATGGCGGTGTCGCGCGCGTGCACCAGCGGCATCAGATCCGGGAGCGCCACCTCCGTGCGGCCGGCGGACGTCTGCGGATTGCGGGCCCGCACGCGCTCGCGCACCTCCCGCAGCATGGCGACGATCTCAGCGCTTTCCACGTTTGCGGCTCCATTCGGCGCTGATGACCGTGCTCAACCCGCCGCGCGGCGAGAAATCTCCGAGCACGCTGGCGCGCACGGGATTGGCCGCCTTGACCACGTCGTGAAGAACGCGATTGACCACGTTCTCCTGGAAGATGCCGATGCCGCGATAAGCCAACAGATAGAGCTTGTAAGATTTCAGCTCCACGCAGCGCTTGTCGGGGACGTAGCGCAGCACCAGTTTGCCGAAATCGGGAAGGCCGGTCTTGGGGCAGACGGCGGTGAACTCCGGCATGACGATCTCGATCTCGTAATCCGGGTATTGATTGGGCCAGGTTTCGATTTCCGGCAGGGGGTCCTCGATGCCGCTGGCCGCGTGTTCGTCGGTGTAGGCGCGTTTCATGCTAGAACTTCGCTTAGAAGCTACTATTGTAGCGAGGGCGGGGATGGAGCCGCCGCGCCGCCCGCTACGACCACTATGCGCGCGCCATCGCCGATCGTGAAGCACGGACCGAACAAGCGGATCGCGTTCGGATGGTATGGAGGCAAGTTCAGCCACCTGAACTGGCTTCTGCCGCTGCTGCCGGAGTGCCATCACTATTGCGAGCCGTTCGGCGGATCGGCCGCCGTGCTGCTGAACCGCGCGCCCGCGCCTGTGGAAACATATAACGACCTGGATGGCGAGGTGGCGCACTTCTTCCGCATTTTGCGCGATCGCAAAGAGGATCTCGTGGAGGCCATCGGGCTGACGCCTTTTTCACGCGAGGAATTCCACCGCGCCGTGGCCTCGAACGGCAGCCAGGCCTTCGATGGCGTGGAGCGCGCGCGCCTCTTCTTCGTGCGGGCCCGGCAGGCTCGCACGGGCCTGGCGCAGACGGCCTCGCTGGGCCGGTGGGCCAACTGCAAGCGCACCAGCCGCGCCGGAATGTCGGGCGTGGTGTCGCGATGGCTGGGAAGCGTGCAGGGCTTACCGGAAATCGCCGAGCGACTGCTGCGCGTGCAAATCGAGAACCGTCCGGCGCTCGAGGTGATCCGAATCTACGACGACGCGCGCACGCTGTTCTATTGCGACGCCCCCTACGTGCACGCCTCGCGAGGCGACGCCAAGGCTTACGGCTTCGAAATGGACGACGCGGAGCATCGCGAGCTGGCCGCCGCGCTGGCGCGCTGCGCGGGCAAGGTAGCGGTCTCGGGATACCGCTGCGACCTGATGGACGAGCTCTATCGCGGCTGGGCGCGCGCGGACGCCCAGCCGAAGCATTGCCACTCCGTCAAGAAAGTGCGCAGCGAAGCGCTGTGGATGAACTACTGAGCGGTCAGGCGCCATGCCCTTGACAGGCAGGGCCGGCGCCCGTTCCCGATCACGCGAGGTGGAAAACTTCCTCGATGGGCACCATGTTCTCGTCCGGGCGGCCTTTGGGAGCTGTGAAGAACTCCTTCATCTCCTTCTGCCACCGCTCATTCACTTCCTCGGACTCCATGCCTTTCACGGCCCTTTGGAAATCCGGCGTCTCCAGATACCCGATCAGCATCCCGTCGTCTTTCAGGAAGAGCGAGTAGTTATGCCAGCCGGTTTTGGACAGAGCCGCCAGCATATCCGGCCATACTTTCTTGTGCCGCTCCTTGTACTCCGCCAGCCGCTCCGGACGTACCTGTAGAATGAAACATACTCGTTGCACGGTAACTGTCTCCTTTTCCTCGCCTTGTTGGTAGAAACCGCGATATTTCCGGGCAAGCTAAAGCATGCCCCACCTTATACGGCAACCGCCGAGCCGGCGCCCTGGCGCAGCGACAAGACATCCTTTTCGTAGCGCCGCACGTCCCCGTACCAATCCATTCCCACCGGGACTCCCTGGCGCTCGCAGTAGCTATCCCAGACCGCCGCCCAGGGGAGGCTCTTCAGCTCTTCGAACATCACCAGCCGGCTGGTGTAGTCCTGTTTGCGCTCGGCGTCGCGCAGCGTGCCGGTCGGCTCCAGGAGCGCCACCAGCAGCGCCTTCAGCATGTTGCGCATCCCGATGACCCAGGCGGCCACGCGGTTGATGCTGGCATCGAAGTAGTCCAGGCCGATGTGGATCTTGCTGTCGAGCTGGCCGCTGCGCACCAGCTCCTTGGCTATCGCGAGCAGCTCGTCGTCGAGCAGAACCACGTGGTCGCTGTCCCAGCGGACCGGGCGGCTGACGTGCAGCACAAGCCCCGGGCAGAACAGCAGCACGGAAGAGATCTTCTCCGAGATCATCTCGGTCGGGTGATAGTGGCCGGCATCGAGCGTGAGCAGCTTCTGGCGCGAGACCGCGTAGCCCATGTAGAATTCGGCCGAGCCGGTAGTGTAACTCTCGGCTCCGATGCCGAACAGTTTCGCTTCCACGGCATCCAGGTGAAGCTTGGGATCGATCGGCTCGGCGAAACACTTATCGAGGGAATCGATCAGGCGCTCGCGGGGGGCGATGCGGTCCGCCGTAACATCCTTATAGCCGTCCGGAATCCAGAGATTGGTGACGGTCGGGGTACCCAATTGGCGTCCCATCTCGGCGCCGATCTGGCGGCAGCGAATGGTGTGCTCGATCCAGAAATCGCGGATGGCCTTGTCGGCATGGCTCAGCGTGAAGCCATCGGCCGCCTTGGGATGCGAGAAGTAAGTTTCGTTGAAGTCCAAGCCCAGGTGATTGGCTTTCGCCCAATCGATCCATCCCTGGAAGTGGCGCGGCTCGATCTGGTCGCGCTCCACGAATTTGCCGCCGTTCTCCAGGTAGGACGCGTGCAGGCTCAGCCGGTGCTTTCCCGGGATCACACTAAGGGTTTTTTCGATATCGCCGCGCAGCTCTTTTACCGTGCGAGCTTTCCCGGGATAGTTGCCCGTGGCCTGGATGCCGCCGCCCGAGAGTTGCGCGCCGACGGTCTCATAGCCGCCGACGTCGTCGCCCTGCCAGCAGTGCAGCGAAATCGGAATGCGCTCCAGTTTCTCCATGGCGGCGTCCACATCCACGCCGAATTCCGCGTATCGCTCTTTGGCGATCCGATAAGCCTGAGTAAGTTCTCGTTCCTTCATGACACTCTCCCTTGCTTAACTTAGTACAGATTTACAATTACGCCGTGTCTTTCGGTAACCGCTCCCTTAGTAGCGGTCGGAACCGAGACCGAGCCGCGACCGTAAGGGAGCGGTTGCCGCTTCATTTACTTGCCGCGCGCGCAAGCTGCCGGAAACCGACGTACGCCCGCTCCCACGATCCCTTCCCCGAAGGTTCATAGACCTCGGCGGGGAAAGATTGTTCGATCAGCGTGCGCGCTTCGCCGATCGAGCCGATCGCGCCGATGCCCACCAGTTGCATGGCGATGTTGCCGATGGCGGTGGCTTCGGCCGGCCCGGCCAGCACGCGGCAGCCACTGGCGTCGGCGGTGAACTGATTCAGCAGGGCGTTTCGGCACCCTCCGCCGAAAATGCGCAGTTCGGTGAAAGGCCGGCCGCAGACAGTGCCGAGCTGCTCGAGGACCACGCGGTACTTCAAGGCCAGACTCTCCAGGATGGCGCGGGTGTAAGCGCCCGGCGAATCCGGCACGGGCTGCCCGTTGCGCCGGCAGCAGGTATCGATGGCGGCCGTCATGTCGTCGGGCGCGGCGAGCGCCGGATCGTCGGGATCCACAAGCGAGCGCAGCGGCTGGGCCGCCGCGGCCTGTTCGAGCAGCTCCCCGTAAGTGAACTTCCGCCCCGCGCCGTCCCACACCTTCTTGCAGCCTTCCAGCAGCCACATTCCGGTGATGTTCTTCAGCAGGCGGATGGTCCCGCCCACGCCGCCTTCATTGGTGAAGTTCAATCGCCGGCTCTCCTCGTTGACCACCGCCTGGGCGACTTCGGTCCCCAGCAGAGACCAGGTTCCGGAGCTCAGGAAGGCCGTGGTTCCGCCGGTTCTCACCGCGGCGACCGCAGAGCCGGTATCGTGGCAGGCCGGCACGGTGACGCGCACGCCCTTCAGATCGCCGCCCGCCAGTTCGGGACGCAGCCCTCCCAGCACGGTGCCGGGCTGAATGATGCGTCCCAGAAAATGCGTAGGGATGCCCAGGTCGTGCAGCAGGCCGGCGGCCCATTGGCCGTTCCGCCAATCGAGGAATTGGGTGGTGGTGGCGTTGGTGTATTCGCACGCCACCGTGCCGGTGAGCCAATAATTGAGCAGATCGGGAATCGTGACCAGACTCTGCGCGGTAGCCAGCAGGCGGGGCGTTCTGCGTACGGCCGCCAGGAGCTGGAAGAGCGTGTTGATGGGCATGAACTGGATCCCGGTGGCCTGGTAGATGCGTTCCGCTCCCACCATCCGCGCGGCCTCTTCCACCATGCCCTGCGTGCGCTGGTCACGATAATGATAGGGATTCTCGAGCAGCGTGCCGCCCTCGCCCAGCAGCGCGTAATCCACGCCCCAGGTGTCCAGGCCGATGCTGTCGATCGGCCGGTTGTTTTGCGCCGCCAGGCGCAGGCCCGCATGCATTTCAAACCAGAGCCGGGGAATATCCCAATGAAGTTCCCCGTTGTAGCGGACCGGTTCGTTGGGAAAGCGATGGATCTCGCGGAATTCCAGCTTGCCGTCCTCGAGGCTTCCTAAAATCGCTCGCCCGCTGGTGGCCCCCAGATCGAACGCGAGCACCGTCGTTGCGCGTTGCGCCATGCTCATACCTCGTTTTGTAGCGTTCCCGGGCAGACCGAGGGGTCCGCCCCACAACCCATCACGGCCTACTGGCATTTCAGCAGCCGGGCCGCGGTACTCCCGCACCAGGAAACCTGTTGGACGCGCACGGCGTTCTCGAGGTCTGCTCTACCAAGAAGAGTTTACGATATTTTTGGCTGCGAGGGCGCACTTCATCGCCAAGCCTTTGCGCGGCCTGTACGGACCGCGCGAAGGGCGCTGCGGCGGCTGGCCGCCCCGGATGCACTGACATGATATAGACTAAACTTTCTGGACACCCAAAAGGAGAATATACACCGATGAAAGCGGCAATCTACTACGGCCCTCGCGACATCCGAATTGAGAGTGTACCGATGCCCACCGCCGGACCGGGCGAAGTCGTGCTTCGCGTCCGGCGCTGTTCGGTCTGCGGCACGGATAAGCGCATCTTCACCCACGGACAGAAAAACGTGGTTCCACCGACCACCACGGGTCACGAAATCGTTGGGGTGGTTTCCGAAGTCGGCCCCGGAGTGGACCAGAGCATCGCCACCGGACAGACCGTGGTGGTGGCCACGGTGGTGGGCTGCGGACATTGCATCTACTGCCAGCGGCGCCAGTTCAACCTGTGCGATTCCTTCACGGCCCTGGGATACGACTACGCGGGCGGCTTCGCCGAGTACGTCAAGATTCCCAAAGCGGCGGTGGCACAGGGCAACATTATTCAGGTTCCGGCCGGCATGAAACTGGAGCGCGCCGCGCTGGTCGAGCCGCTCTCCTGCGTGCTGAACGGCCAGGAGTATCTGAACGCGCAGCCGGGCGACCGCGCGCTGGTCTTCGGCGCCGGCCCCATCGGCCTCATGCACGCCGCCGCCCTGAAAGCACGCGGCGCGAAGCCCGTTATCGTGACCGATATTTCCGATGAGCGCCTTTCGTATGTCGAAGAGTTCGGCCTGGGCAAATCCGTCAACACCGCCGGCGCCAACTCCATCGAGAAGATCCTGGAAGCCGCGGGCGGCGAGAAGTTCGACGTGATCCTGACCGCCAACTCGGTGAAATCCACGCAGGCCGACGCCCTGAAACTGGCCCGCAAGAAAGCGCGCGTCTGCTTCTTCGCCGGAATTCCCAAGGACGACCCGGTACTGCCCATCGACACCAACAATATCCACTACAACGAGATCTCGGTCTACGGTTGCTTCGCCTCGAACCTGCAGCACTATCACCAGGCGCTCGAGATGATCCAGCGCGACGACATTCCCTGGGACCGTTTTGTCAGCCACCAGTTCAAATTGGATGACATGGTCAAGGCTTTCGCCGTCATGGAAGCGGGCCAGGGCATCAAGACCGTCATCAACTGCGAGTGAGGGGCCATGGATAAAGAATCTCTGGCCCAGTTAATCGAGATCTCCCACGTGGTGGGAGCGAACGCGGAGTTGGTGCAGGCGGCCGGCGGCAACACCTCCGTGAAATCGCCCGACGGCCGCACCATGGCGATCAAAGCCAGCGGCACCGCGCTGCCGTTGATGAGCGAAACGGGCGGATGGGTGGAGCTGGATATCGCCGCCGTGCTGAGCATTCTGGAGCGCAAGGATCTGGCCGCGCTGCCCTCGGCCGAGCGCGAGGCGCGCGTGGTCGAGCACCTGCACGCGGCCGCCATCGGCGGCTACGGCCGCCCATCGGTCGAGACCGCGCTGCATGCCATGCTGGATCGCGTGGTGATCCACACTCATGCCGTGGCGTCCAACGCCCTCAACTGCGGCCCCGGTGAGGCGGCCCTCGCGGATCTCACCAAGCCCGGCGAGGCGCCGCCTCTGTGGGTGCCCTATACCGATCCGGGCTGGCGCCTGGCCGGCGAAGTGAAAGCCGCGGCTCAGGCCTATTGCAAGAAGCACGGCTGCTCACCGGCCGTGATCTTCATGGAGAACCACGGGATTCTAGTGGCCGCCCAGAGCGCGGGCGAATGTCTGGCGCTGCACGACGATTGGGTGTCGCGCTGCGAGCGCTATTTCGCGGGAGCCCAGCCCTCCGCCGAGGCTGCGCCCAAACTGGGATCCGCCACGCTCCGCAAGACTATGGCGGGACTGCGGCGCGCCTGGAGCGAGGTGTCCGAAGGCCCCTGCTTCGCGCGTTACCCGGACGAACCGGAGATCGCGGCCCTGGCCCAGAGTCCGGCCGCCGAGGTGATGGCCGCCGGCTCGCTTTCGCCCGATCATATTGTCTACACCGGCGCGCACGCCGTGCTGGCCGATTCGCTCGAAGATCTGCCCGGCAAGCTGAGGCCGGCGCTGGCCGAGAAGGCCCCGCCCCGCGTCGCCATCGTCAAGGGCGTGGGAACCTTTCTGATTGCCGGCGATCCGCTCAAGCTGGATGCCGCCGAAGCCCTGGCGCTGGCCGGAGCCAAGATCATCCGGCTGGCCAACGCTCGCGGCGGGGCTCACAACCTGAGCTCGGCGTCCGCCGATTTCATCGTGAATTGGGAAGCCGAGCACTACCGCGCCAAAGCCCTCGGCGGCACGCGCGCGCCGCTGGCGGGCCAGGTGGCGCTGGTCACCGGCGCGGCCTCTGGATTGGGATGCGGCATCGCGCAAGGGCTGGTGGAAGCCGGCGCCGCGGTGGCCTTCTGCGATATCGATTGCGCCGGAGCCGAGGCGGCCGCCGCTGCTTCCGCCGAACCGCGCCGCGCGCTGGCGCTGCGCATGGATGTCACCAAGGAAGAATCCGTGGCCGAGGCTCTCGACCGTGTGGTGGCCCACTGGGGCGGCCTGGATATCGCCGTCTGCGCCGCCGGCATCGCGCCGCCGTATGAGCTGGTGGATCTTCCGCTGGCGCAATGGCGCCTGGCCCTCGAAATCAACCTGACCGGATATTTCCTGGTAGCCCGCGAGGCCGCCCGCGTCATGCGCGCTCAAGGAAGCGGGGGATCCATGGTCATGATTTCCTCCAAGAGCGGCCTGGACGCCTCCAAGGCCAATTCCGCCTACAACGCCACGAAATCCGGCGAGCTGCACCTGATGCGCGGCTGGGCCCTCGAACTCGGCCGCGACGGCATCCGCGTCAACGCCGTGGCGCCGGGCAATGTCTTCGAAGGCTCCAAGATCTGGAACCCCGAGTACATGAAGGTGGCCGCGCGCAAGAAGGGCATCCAGCCCGAAGAAGTGATCCCGTACTACAACTCACTGACGGCCCTCAACCGCGAGATCAAGCGCGCGGACGTGGCCAACGCCGTGGTGTTCCTCTGCTCCGGCGCGGCGCGCTGCATCACCGGCCAGACGCTGGTGGTGGATGCGGGCCAGGTGATGGTTCGATAGAGGTGCTTCGATGACTACGAATCTCTACGGCGGCACGCTCGAAGATCGCCTCGGTGCCCTGCGCGGCCTGTGCGCCGGCCTGGGGCCGCGGAGCCTGCGCGGCACCAACTGCCATATCCATACCAACGAATCGTTCAGTGTGTTCCGGTCGCCCTCCGAGGCCGTCTGGCAGGCGGCCCAGGAGAAACTGGCGGTACTGGGCATCAACGACCACTACACCGTGGCCGGGCACGCCGAATTCCGCCAGGCCTGCGCGGTGGCGGGCATCGCCGCGGCTTTCTCGCTCGAAGCCGTGGCCATGGATCGCGCCGCCGAGGCCGCCCGTCTGCTGCTCAACGACCCCGATAACCCCGGCCGCGTCTACCTGTGCGGCAAGGGCGTCACCCGCATCCCGGCCGAATCCGCTCCGGCTATGCAGGGCCTGGCCGGGATGCGCGCCGCGCTGACCCGCCGCAACATCGCGATGACCGCGCTGGTGGGCAAGCTATTCCGCGAGCGCCTGGATGCCGAGGGTCCCGCGTGGGAGGATGTCGTAGCTCTCACCCCGCGCGGCAACACCACCGAGCGGCACGTGGCCTGGGCCACCCTGACGCGCCTGCGGTCGCTGGCCGCCGAGCGCAATCAGCCCCTGGCGGCCCTGATCGAACGCTGCTGCGGCGCGGCTCCCAAGCCGGGTGCCGACGAAGCCGCGCTGCAGATCTTCCTGCGCGGCAAGCTGCTCAAGGCCGGGACGCCATGCTACGTGCCGGAGAGTCCCGACGCTTTCGTTGGGTCCGAAGAACTGCGCGCGATTTTCCTGGGCTTCGGCGCCATCCCGACTTACCCCATCCTCGGCAACCCGGTCACCCCCGGCGAGCGCGATGTAAACGCGCTGCTCGACCGCCTGGAGGCCGGCGGTTTCCACGCGGTAGAGGTGATCCCGCATCGCAACACGCGCGAGCGTCTGGCGGAGATCGTCACCGCCGCCCGCCGCCGCTGGTGGCCGGTCTTCAACGGCACCGAACACAACACGCCGGAAGCCCGGCCCCTGCTCGATCCCTTCGCGCTGGACCCCGAATTCGAGCCGTGGTTCCGGCAAAGCACCGCGCTGCTCCTGGCGCATCAGGCACTGGTCTGCCGCGAGGAGGCTGGCTTCGTCGACGAAAAGGGCCAACCCACGATTGCCGACCCACGCCAGCGCTTCGAGCGCCTGGCCGCGGTGGGGGCGGGCTCCATGGCGTAGGGCTAGGCGCGAGCCGTCATTTGTGGGACGGCGCCTCAAGCCTCGAACTTGAAGGATAAATCCCCGGTCGGCGCGTCATACGGGGAGAATCGGCGGACAGGAGTAATCCGGCATTACAACTTTCTCGAAGGCCGTTTCGGTGGACGTGGCAGCCTTGATTTCACAGAGTGTTCAGCTGAATATTCTCGTCTTTCCGTAGTTGCTTTATGAACCGACGCAGATTGGGACAGCCATCTTGATCAGGGTTGAGTAGATAGAGTACCGCAAGCGAATGGAGATGGCGCCGAAAATTCCCCATTTCAGCCAGCTTGTACCGAGTGCCAGCTCTGTCATGCAAGACCCGATCGTATCGGCCATGCATGACCATGTTGCGCAGGTCATACATATCGTTTAACAGGCCGGCCACGTCGTCGCGCGCATTTGGCGTGTTGTACTGAATGAGGCGTGCCGCGAATACCGGAATTTGCTTGCCTCTGAATGGAAGAAGCGCTTCGAGAGCTTGACAGTAATCCAAAAGCCGGTCGATGTCTGCTCTGCCGTCTGCGCCCTGCCATGGTCGGGAAGTCTTTCGGCCCCGTCGCAGGGCGTCGTCGAGTTTGAGAAAGAGCATTTCGATGCTGGACGCGGGAGCGGCTAGCGCGTATGGGAAGAGCTTTCGGAACGCGGTCACGCACCGTCCCATGTCTGCCCCCGAGGAGTCATCAATCCACTCGTCGCGAGGATTCCACAAGACCATTCCGTGGCCGCCGGAATAGTGCCCGAGAATCCTGACCCCCACACATTGCGCGTATACAGGCTCAAAAGCAACCAACCGTGCTGTCAATACGATTTTTCGGACCACCTCCTCAGCGCGCTCGAATGCCGCTGATAGCGCACCCGTTTCCTTAGTGCGGACCTCCTGGAAATGCGCTAAGAAATAGCTGTGACTATCCTTAACCCTGCCGCCGCCCCAGACAGTGGTGCTCTTAAGCTCAAGATAGGCCAACGCCCGAGCACGAAGGCGCGCGGAATTCAGAATTGCCTTGAGGAACACATCGGCCCAGGCAAATCGTAGGCCAGCTACGGGACCCTGAAAGTGGCCAGAGTGATCAGAGAAATTTCCCAAGGGCGCGATCACCCTCATCGTAAACACATCACTGAGAAGATCCTGCTCGAAATCCCTATACAGCGCGTCGAACTGATCGGATTCGTCGGGAAGACCTGCCGTTCGAGGGAGGGCGTAGTTTACGAAGTCGTCGACCATTCTTAGGAAGAGCACATCAAGCGCTTCACCGGTGTGGTCCGCAAACATTGCGATGGCCTGTTCGGTTCGTGGGCGGAAGCCTTCAGAAAGTGCCGCTTCCGCGAGACGCTCCCGCAGGGAAGCCAGGTCAGGATCTTCATTTTCATTTTCAATATCAAACCGCTCAAGGATGAAAATTGGGAAGCTGGAGACGAACTCTACCGAATTGAGATCTGTGTTCTGAGCGATGAACCGCCCCAGCGCGTACGCACGGGCCTCACACACAGCGGTATACAACTTCGGATTGAGCGGCGTAAACAAAGTAAGCTCAATCTAATGTTCACCGCATTGGAAGCGGCCGTCAAGCCGAACGGCACAGCAGCTCCAGACAGCGGTGCGATGGGCACGGCGATGGGGAGGGGCGGCATGAGAGCCGAGGGGTCCCCCGATAGCCGTACCAGGCCAGTCTCCGCAGGCGAAATTTCGCTCAAGAAAGATATTAGGCTAAACGAGACTAGTTGGCCAAACGACCAGCGGGCTCGATCGGACGGTTCTGTCCATCGGCCGACGATGGTTGATGCACCGGCAGTACTTCTCCCAAGTTAATCAACGTGCGCGGCAGATCCCTGCGAGTGCCCCTGGGCCTAGCCCACCCCGATCCGAACCGGGGAGTCGCTGCAGACCACCGGGTCAGCCCCACAACACGCTCAGTCGAACACCACTGTCTTATTCCCATACGTCAGCACGCGGTGATCGGTCGACCAGCGGACGGCCCGCGAGAGCACCAACTTCTCCAGGTCGCGGCCCTTTTGCAGCAGGTCGTCCAACTGGTCGCGGTGCGAGATGCGGATCACGTCCTGCTCGATGATGGGGCCGTCATCCAGGATGGCGGTGACGAAGTGGCTGGTGGCGCCGATCAGCTTCACCCCGCGCTCGTAGGCCCGCTGATACGGCCGCGCCCCGCTGAACGCGGGCAGAAACGAATGGTGCACGTTGACGATGCGCTCGGGGTAGCGCTCCACGAATCCGGCCGAGAGCACTTGCATATAGCGCGCCAGCACCACCAGGTCGATGCCGTGCGTTTCGAGCAGTTCCAGTTGCCGCTTTTCGGCTTCATCCTTATTCTCTTTTGTCACGGCTATGTGATGGAAAGGAATGCCGTAGAAGCCCACCACGCGGGCGGCATCGGGATGGTTGCCGATCACCAGCGGGATCTCGCAGTTCAGTTCTCCGCTGCGATGGCGGTAGAGCAGATCCACCAGGCAGTGATCGTAGCGCGAAACGAAGATCGCCACGCGCCGAGGGCGGGCGCTCAGCTCCAGCCGCCAGCGCATGTGGTTTCGTTCGGCGACGGGGGCGAACTGGCGCGGGAATTCGGCCAGATCCAGGTCGAAGCCCTCCAGCTCCCATTCCACGCGCATCAGGAAGAGGCCCTCGCCGGCATCCTGGTGCTGGTCCGCGTGCAGGATATTGGCCTGATGAGCATACAGGAAATCGGCGATGGCCGCCACGAGACCCTTGCGGTCCGGGCAGGTAATCAGCAAAACAGCGGTATTTTTCACGTGAATCTCCATAATCGCAGGTTTCCCCCCGCACCTTTGCGGTCGATTGGGAGTTGAAAAGCTGGCTTTCGGCAGGCACAATGACTGAGAATGGAGGCGAGAATCGACATGCCGGGAATCTACAAAACTACCGAGATCGTAGGGACTTCGCCCATCAGCTTTGCCGAGGCCGTCAAGGCGGCCGTCGAGGAGGCTTCGCACACCGTCCGCCACATGACCTGGTTCGAAGTGGTGGACGAGCGCGGCCGCATCGACGACGGCAAGGTGGCAGAGTTTCAGGTCACCGTCAAAATCGGCTTTAAACTCGAGCGGTAACCGGCACGCGCGGCTGGATTTGCGAGCTACTCGCGCAGGATCGCCGCGTGGCTGCGGGGAATCGTGGGATGATCCACCGCCGACAGCCCGGCGCAGCGGGCTGGCGAGCAGATACCCGCGCCGCCACCGCCGCTCGCGCCCGCCATACAGAGTAGAGCGCCCAAATTGGCCGCTCGCACGCGGGTGAAACGTACGGGAGCCGTTTGTCGTCGTTTGAATGCAAGCGCTAAAGTAGAATTAAGGCGAGCACATGTTCACGTGGATCTGCCCGCAATGCGGGCGAGAAGTTCCTCCGTCTTTCACGGATTGCCCGGATTGCACCAAACCCGCTCCGGGCGGGGCACCCGAGCCACCGCAGCAGCCGGTATACGCGGCACCGCCGCAGCCCGCGCCGCCGCAATATGCCCCTCCGCCTCAGGGGTATCCGCAGCAGCAGCCGCAATATGCGCCGCCGCCGCAACAGGGGTATGCACCGCCGCAATACGCTCCACAGCAGCCGCAGTACGCACCACCGCAACCCCAATACACACCGCCGCAACCCCAATACGCTCCACAGCAACAGTACGCTCCACCGCAGCCGCAGTATCCCCCACAGCAGCCGCAGTACGCCCCGCCGCCGCCTCCGCCGCCCCCGTCACAGCAAGCCGCAACTCCGCCAGCCGCGCCGTCTTTCTACCCGGCGCCCGAGGTGCCGTTGCACGCCAAGCTGCCGACATGGCTGATGGCGGTCATCTTTACGGTTGTCTTTGTGGCCGTGGTCGCGGGCATTTACTGGCTGGTGGGGTCCTCGCACGACTCCGGCTCGAGTGCCGCTCCCAATGCCGCGGCCAACGCCGCGCCCGCGAACGGCGGCAAGGCCAGCCCCATGCAAAAGTACATCGAGGTTGTGGGCGTCCGGTTCGTGGAAGACCCCAAGGACAAGACCAAGGCCATGGCCAGGTTCATCGTGGTCAACCATTCGGAGGCCGATGTCTCCGGCTTGGCCGGCACCGTGACGGTCGCCGCGCGCACCGATAAATCGCAGGTAACCGCCGGCTCGTTCACCTTCAGCACCAACCTGGGGCCGTTCCAATCCAAGGAAATGACCGAGCCGCTCAACACCGCGCTCAAAATCTACGAGCTGCCGGATTGGCAGTTTGTCCATGCGGACGTACAGATTACGGCGCCGCAGCAGTAAGCTTTTCGAGGTTTTCGCGGGCTTCGGCAAGGCCGGGATCGAGCGCCAGCGCGCGCTCGAAATCTTCGCGCGCCGCCGCGACCTGTCCCAGCTCATCGAGCGCCACGCCGCGATTGTTGTAGTTCTGCGCGTTGCGCGGATCGAGCGCCAGGGCGCGGCCGAACTCCCGCAGGGCGGCATCCGGCAGGCGCTCCTCCAGGAAAACGCGCCCGGTTTCGGCGGCCACCGCCGGATCGTAAGGCGCCTGAATGGCCGCCTGGGTGAGCAACTCCAAGGCTTCGGCGGCCGGCACGGCGCGGGAAAGCTGGATCTTCGGCCGGGTCTTATCCGGCGCGCGGCGCACGGCTTCGCGCCACAGCGTGGCGTCCGACATCCATACATAGGTGCGCGTGACGGAGACCAGCGCCAGCGCGCAGGCGACGATGGCGCCCAGCGCGGGCAGTTTCGCCTTCGCCAGCCACAACGCAGCGGCGGTGGCGAAAGCGACCAGCGGGAGATACATGCGGCGGTCGGCCGCCAGGTCCGCGGCGGGGAAAATCGAGGAGCTGGGTAGCAGGAGCACGATCCCGGCGACCAGCCACGGCGCGCCCGGCCAGCGCGGCGCCTGCTTCCACAGCCACACCGCCGCCGCCAGGATCGCGAGCCACGCCGCCACCCCCAGCCACACCGAAGGAACGTGGATCTCCGGATCGACCGTGAACCCATAGGGGACCACCAGCAGCCGCAGATATCGCGGAATCACGACACCCTGCGCCAGGAAATACTTCCAGGGCGAGATGCCCGCCTGCAATCCGGCCGGCGCTCCCGGCGTCACGGCCGTGGCATAGACGACCCGCGCCGCGGCGGCTAAGGCGAGTACGATCATGACCGCGATGGGTCCAGTACTGTTCATGGGCAAGCTAAAGCATGCCCCACCAGGTGGGGCATGCTTTAGCTTGCCCGTCTGCCTCGCGGAAGCCCTTCTCCACTCCCACAGCGCCAGCACCACCGGAAACGCCGCGCACTCCTCCTTGGCCAGCAGCGCGAGGGCGAACCACACCACCGCCAGCCATCGCCGGCCATCCAGCCAGGCCCATAGCGCCGCGGCGCAGAAAAGCCCTGCCAACACAATGCTACGGCCCCAAATGTAATCTACTGCTTCAGCCTGTATCGGGTGCACGGCGAAGATCGCCGCCGCGATCCAGGCTGCCCGGGCCGGCACCAGCCTCCTCAGGCACTCGAAGATCAGCAGCACCAAACCCAGGTGCAGTGCCAGGTTGAGCGCGTGGTATCCCAGCGGGTCCCGCCCGCCCACCTGGTAGTTCAACCAGAACGTGAGATAAGTCAGCGGGCGGGTCTGCCGCAACCGCCATATTTCCAACCATCCCCAGCCGGACCGCAAGGCGGGGTCCGCAAAAATGGCATAATCGTCAAAATGAAAGCCCGAACCGAGCGAAG
>CAYRWE010000070.1:0-21166 GCA_964427655.1 uncultured Solibacteraceae bacterium
GCCACCCGCCTGGAAGCGGGATTACCGGAACGTATCGCCGCGCGTATCCGGCTGCTGCTCGCTTCCGTACCCGATCCCGATCGCGCCCTGCTCTACCTGGAGCGCCTGCGCTACGAATCCGCCTCGGTCTTCGACCGCGTGGCCAGCTCGCCGGCGGCCCTGCGCTGCGCTACGAATGTCTTCTCGCACAGCCAGTTCCTCTCCGACGCGGTGCTCAAGAACCCGGAGCGGCTGCTGCAGGTGGCCAATTCCGGCAGCTTCTATCGCGTGCTCACGGTGGAAGAGTATGAGGAGCGGCTCTTCGAGTTTCTGGGCGAGGATTGCCCCGGTATGCCATCTCCCGTGGCCCTGGCGCGCTTCCGGCGGCGGCAACTGCTGCGCATCGTGCTGCGCGATGTGCTCGGAGTAGCCACGCTTTCGGACGTCACCGAAGATCTCTCGAACCTGGCCGACGCCATCCTGGATGCGGCCTACCTGCGCATCCGCGCCGATTTGATCGCGCGCTACGGCGAACCCCGCCTGCCGGATGGCTCGGCGTGCGGATTTTCGGTAATTTCGCTGGGCAAGCTCGGCGGGCAGGAACTGAACTACAGCTCCGATATCGACCTGATGTTCATCTACGCCGGCAATGGCGAAACCACCGGGCCGGCTTCCATCACCAATAAGGAATTCTATAAGAAGGTTGCCAACCAGTACATTGCGCTGCTCTCGGCCTATACCGCCGAAGGGCAGTGCTATCGCGTGGATCTGCGCCTGCGTCCGGATGGCACCCTGGGCGAAATCTGCACATCGCTCGATGGCGCGCGAACGTATTACTCCACGCGCGCCCGCGATTGGGAGCAGCAGATGCTCATCAAGGCGCGGGTTTCCGCCGGCGAAGGCGATCCCGGCGCCGCGCTGCTGGAATTCGTCGAGCCGCTGATCTACCGCAGCTCGCTCGATTTCAGCGCGGTGGAAGCCGTTTCCGAGACCCGCCAGCGCATCGGGGAGAAGCTGGCGGCCAAGCGCGGCATCTCCTCCGGTCTCGATGTCAAGCTCACGCCCGGCGGCATCCGCGATATCGAGTTCCTGGTGCAGTGCCTGCAGCGCCTGCACGGCGGGCGCGAGCCCTGGGTGCGCCACGGCGGCACCCTGCTGGCCCTCTTCCGCCTGCGCGACAAGGATCTGCTTTCGGACGTCGAGTATGCCCGCCTGGCCGCCGCCTACCAGTTCCTCCGCCATCTCGAGCACCGCCTGCAGATGGAAGACGACCGCCAGACCCACACCCTGCCCCTCGATCCCGAGCAGTTGGATCTGCTGGCCGGCCGCATGCCTGCGGCCATCACCGGCGAAGCGCTCACTGGCGAAACCCTGGTCCGGAAGCTCGAAGAGCATCAGGCCGCCGTGCGCGAGATCTACGAGCGCGTGATCCACGCGCAGAAGCCCATGTATTACACCCTGGCCCCGGAGCCTGTGACGGAGATGGAAGACCTCGAGACGCCGGCGCCGCCCAGCAATCTCACCCGCTTCCTCGACCAGCGCGCCCCTCATCTGGCGGATGCCGTGGCGCAAGCCGCCCTGCATCGCGGACGGGAGCGCTTCGAGCACTTCCTCGAAAAGGCCTTCGCCACCCCGGACCTTCTGGCGCGCCTGGACGCCGAACCCCGGCTCGCCGTGGGGCTGCTCGATATCTTCGAACACAGCCCGCATTTCGCCGACGATCTGCTGCGCGATCCGGAGCTCCTCGACGAAATCGGCCGCCCCGTCGCGCTTCCCACCGAGCCGCTCGAAGACAGCGCCCATCTGCGCCGTTTCTACCGCCGCCAGATGCTGCGCATCCAGGGCGCCAGTCTGCTGGAACCCACGCCCATCTTCTCCACCCTGCGCCAGACGTCCGAGCTGGCCGACCGCGTGATCGACGCGGCGTACCGTATCGCCTTGCGGGAGGCGCCGCCCCCGGCCAATGCCAGCTACGTTCCCTCCGACCAGATGATGGTGATCGCGCTGGGCCGCCTGGGCCTGAGCGAGTTCGACCTGGGCTCGGATGCCGACCTGGTCTTCGCCATCCCCGACGCCGATTCGGCCGAGCAGATCTTCTGGACCGGCGTGGCCGAGCGCATGATCCAGACCATGAGCTCCTATACCGGCGAAGGCGTGATGTTCACCGTCGATACGCGCCTGCGTCCCAGCGGCCGCGAGGGCGACCTGGTGCAGACCGAAGGCGCCTACAAGGCCTATTTCGCCGGGCACGCAGAGGCTTGGGAAGGCATCACGTATATGAAATCGCGCGCCGTGGCCGGCAACCTGGAGCACACCACCGATTTCCTGCACGCCCTCCAGGAAGTCGACTGGCGCCGCTACGGACAGGGTATGCGCTCGCGCAAAGAGCTGGCCGCCATGCGCGCGCGCCTGGAGCGCGAGCAGGGGCCGCGCAATCCGTTAAAGGCCGGCATGGGCGGATATTACGATATCGATTTCGCCCTGATGTATCTCCGCCTGAAAGGCGCCGGCATTTTCTACCGCGTGCTCAATACGCCCGAGCGCATCGACGTGATCGAGAAGATGGGCCACCTGGAGATGGAGGACGCCGAATTTCTGCGCGAAGCCGCCGCCTTCTACCGCGCCGTGGACCACGGCCAGCGCGTCTCGACCGGCCATGCCGAGGGCAGCCTGCCCACCTCGCAGGCTCAGCTCCAAGTGCTCACCAACCTGGTGAAGCGCTGGACCCCCGAACACCTCAACCGGCAGCGCATCGACGTGACTTTGCTCGAAATCCGCCAGCGCACCCGCGAATTCTTCAACCGCCTTTTCGGCCGTTGAGAGCTGGCGCCGGGAGCCGGCGCCGATTATAATCGCTTCCAGGGTCATTGCGGAAACCTTACCCCTTTCAAGGAGACTCGATGTCAGCGAAAACGCGGCTTATTCTTTTCGCCCTCCCGCTGGTGAGCGCGACGGTGCTGGCCACGGCTGCCATGGCCGCAGGCGGCCTGGATGGGAGCTGGCGCTTCATCTTCCACACCGATGGAGGCGACCGTGAATATCCGGTCACCCTCAAGGTGACGGATACCCAGGTATCCGGAAAACTGGGGGAATTCGACGTGAAGGGCACCTTCAAGGAGGGCGCGCTGGAACTCGCTTTCCCGGTCGACGTTCCCGATGCCGGAAGTGGAACCCTGGTGATCAAGGGCGCGCTGGCCGAGGGTGCCTTGACCGGTAACTGGGAGTTCAACGGTTACAGCGGCAACTTCAACGGCGCGCGCCAGTAGGCGCCGCTCGGACCCCGCCTATTTTCGCCGCAATAGCCGTATGCTTGGTTTATGCCAAGCCGCCGACATTTGCCAAGCTGCGCGTTAATTGGGATCGTCATTCTGATTCTGGGCGTGGGATCGGCCGCCGCCGCCGATTACTGGCCGGATCGCGAGTGGCGAACCGCCGAGCCGGAATCGCAGGGCGTGGATTCCGACGCGCTAGGCGCTGTAATCGACCGCGTACTCGGCCAGAATTTGGGCGTGCACAGCCTCCTGGTGATCCGCCACGGCTATCTCGTGCTGCACGCGGATTTCTACCCTTACAACTCCTCGAGCCTGCATGACCTGGCTTCCGTGACTAAGAGCGTCACCTCCGTGCTGGCGGGCATCGCGGTGGGCCAGGGTCTCATGCGCATGGACCAGCCGATGCTTTCGTACCTCCCCAAGGAAAGCCCCGCCAACCCCGACCCGCGCGAGCGCCGCATCACGGTAGCCGACGTGGTGCACATGGAATCGGGCTTCGAATGCGGCTTCGCGCCCGGTGAGCGGGAACTGGAGCAGATGAAGCGCACCCCGGATTACCTGCGCTTCGCCCTTTCCATGCCCATCCGCGAAGACCCCGGCCGGCATGCCTCCTATTGCAGCCCGGGCTATCACATCCTGGGTTCTATCATTGCCGCCGCTTCCCATCAGACGGAGCTCGATTTCGCCCGGCGCAACCTGTTCGGGCCTCTCGGTATCCGCGACGTCGTCTGGGGCGCCGACGCGCAGGGCCGCACGCACGGCTGGGGCGACAGCCACATGTATCCCGAGGATATCGCCAAGCTCGGCTATCTCTACCTGCACGGCGGCCAGTGGGCTGGCCGGCAGATCGTGCCGCGCGAATGGGTGGCGGCTTCGGTGACTCCGCCGCCCGCCGGACGCGGCGATCCCGGCGGCTTCGGCTATGGCTGGTGGGTCTCCAAGGGAGCTGAAGGTCTGCAATACGGCGGCAACGGCCGCGGCGGCCAGAACGTGATCGTGTGGCCCGAGCTGGATACCGTGGCCATCGTCCTGGCCGGCGGCAACCCCGTGCCGCTCGCCTCATTGATCCGCAAAGCCATCCGCTCGGATGGGCCGCTTCCCGCCAACCCCGAGGCCTACCGGCACCTCACCGCCCGTGTTGCGAGTGCCGCCAAGGCTCCGCTGGCCGTCCCCGTGCCTGAGCTTCCGCCGCTGGCCGCCAAGATCTCCGGGGCAGTCTGGGTTTTCCCGGTCAACCCTTCGCGCCTCGACAGCCTAGCGCTCGAATTCCGCGCCCCCGCCGACGCGCGCGTCACCGTAAAATACCAGGGCGAGAGCCTCACTTTCCCGGTCGGCATGGACGGCCGCTACAGTCTGGCTCCCTGCGGCCCCTTCGGCCTGCTGGGAGGCGCCATGGGCCGCTGGCTTTCGCCCAGCGAGTTCATGCTGGACTTGAACTTTATTGCCAACATCAACCACTACTCTCTGCGCCTGCGTTTCGATGGCGATCGAGTCGAAATGAGCGCCGACGAGGCCTCCGGCCTGGTCCGCGACGTCCATATCGCCGGTACGCGCCGGGTCGCATCCAACCAGCCCGACCCGTCGCGCTAGAATGAGACGGACATCCGGCTTCGCCTTTTCGGGAGGTGCCCATGATTTCCGCATCGCAGTTGCGCGTGGGGATGGCGATCGTCTACGAAGGCCAGCGGTATAAGGTTGTCGCCGCCGAGTATCACCCCGGGCAGGGCAGAATGAGCGGGCAGGCGCACACGCGCCTCTATAATCTCGACACAGGAACCTTCTGGGAGCACGCCTTCCGCTCGGAGCTCAAATTGGAGAACATCGCCGTCGAAAAGCAATCGCTCGAATTCCTCTATGGCTCGGGGGACCTGTGCTGCTTCATGCACCCGGAGACCTTCGAGCAGCTCGAAATTCCCATCGCCATGGCGGGTGCGCAGAGCGCCCTGCTCACGCCCGGCATGAAGCTCACGGTGGAGTTCGTAGGCGAGCGGCCCGTGGCCATCGTCTTTCCCGACGTGGTCGAGCTGAAAGTGGCCGATACCGCTCCGGCCATGCACCAGCAGGCCGATACCGGCTTCAAGCCCGCGCGCCTGGAGAGCGGCATCTCGGTCATGGTGCCGCAGTTCGTCAAAACCGGAGAGGCCATCCGCGTGGACTCTGCCACCATGAAATACGTGGACCGCGCGCGCCCCAAGGGAGCATAACTGCCGTGCATCTTCGCCCCGCGCTGCGGCTCCTAAGCGACGCGCTGATCGTCCAAATCGTCGCCGAGGCGCGCCGCATCCTGGGCGCTCTGGGAGCCGAAATCCGGGACCCTGGCGTCCTGGCGCTGCTGGCCGATCACGGCGCTCGGCCCGGCCCGGATTCCCGCTGCCTGATCCCCGAGCGCCTCGTCGACCAGGCTCTCGCGACGGTGCCCCATTCGTTCGCGCTCTTCGACGCGCTGGGCAACCAGACCCACGATTTCGCGGGATCGAACGTCTACTTCACGCCCGGATCTTCGGCCATCAACATTCTGGACGGCCTCACCGGCGAGATGCGGCCGCCCGCCACGGCCGATTACATCCGCTTCGTCAAGCTGACCGAGGGCCTCGAGCACATCGCTTCCCAGGCCACCGCCCTCATACCCGCGGACGTGCCCGGCGCCATCTCGGATAGCTACCGCCTCTATCTGAGCCTGCTCCACGGCGAGAAGCCGGTGGTCACAGGGGCCTTCAGCGTCGAGGGCTTCGCGATCATGCGCGATCTGCAACTGGCCGTCCGCGGCACGGCCGAAGAGCTGCGCGCCAAGCCCCTGTGCATCTTTTCCTGCTGCCCCACCGCGCCCCTGAAATGGAGCGAAGTCGCCTGCCGGAACCTGGTGGATTGCGCCCGCTGGTCCATCCCCGTGGAGATCGTCCCCATGCCGCTCGCGGGCTTCGTGGCTCCCGTGACGCTGGTGGGCACCCTGATCCAGCAGACCGCCGAAACCCTCACCGGAGTAGTCATCAGCCAGTTGACCAATCCCGGCCACCCGATTCTTTACGGCGGCTCGCCGGCCATTTTCGACGTGCGCCACGAGACCACCCCCATGGGCGCCATCGAAACGGTGATGCTGAACTGCGCCAATAGCGAGATCGGCCACAGCCTCGGCATGCCCACCGAGGGCTACGTGGCCATGAGCGATGCCAAGCAGTTGGACGCCCAGGCCGGCTTCGAAACCGGCGCCGGCGCACTGCTGGCCGGGCTATCCGGTATCAACAGCATCTCGGGGCCGGGCATGCTCGATTTCGAAAGCTGCCAGAGCCTGGAAAAGCTGGTGCTAGATAACGAGATCTGCGGCCAGACCTACCGGCTGCTGCGGGGCATTCAGCCGCGCGAGGACTTCCCCGCCCTGCCGATCATGCAGGAACTGCTGGCCGAGAAGCACCTACTGATTGCGGACCACACGCGCCGCCACTTGGCCGACGAAATCGCCCAGCCCGGACCGGTCATCGACCGCGCCAACCGCGCCCGATGGTCGCGCGAAAAGAGCACGCTGGGCGAGCGAGCCGCGCGCGAAGTGGAGCGCATCGTGGCCCGCTACATGCCATCGCGGCTGGCGGACTCGGCCAAAGCCGATCTGGGGTCCCGCATGGAAGCCGAAGCCCGGCGGCATGGCATGAACGCGCTGCCCGCCGCGGCGCGCGTGGTAAACTCGCCACCATGAGAACCAGTCTGCTCGTACGCATGTGCGCTACGCTGGCACCGCTCCTGTACATTCTGGTTTTGGTTGGCGCGCCGCTCGCCGCTCAGGACCAGCCCCGTGGAGACGTCCCCTACGTTCCCACGCCCCCCGAGGTCGTCGAGGAAATGCTCAAACTCGGCAGCGTCCACAACGGCGACATCCTCTTCGATCTCGGCTGCGGAGACGGCCGCATCGTGATCATGGCCGCGCAGAAGTTCGGCGCGCACGGCACCGGCATCGATCTCGACCCGCAGCGCATTAAAGAGGCCAACGAGAACGCCCGCCAGGCCGGCGTCACCGACAAGGTGAAGTTCATCGAGCAGAACCTCTTCGATGCCGACGTCCACGACGCCACCGTCGTCACGCTCTACCTGCTGCCGCAGGTGAATCTGAAGATCCGGCCCATGCTGCTCAAGCAGCTCAAGGTGGGCGCGCGCATCGTGTCGCACCAGTTCGATATGGGCGACTGGGATCCCGACAAGAAGATCGATATCGGCTGGCGCACCATTTACCTGTGGACCGTCACCGAAAAAGCTAAGGCCCAGTTCGGCGAAAAATAACCGCTGCGCCGGTCCGGCGGGACGCGTAGAACGGGCCGCCAACCGCCGATATACTGTTGTGAGCCTATGTTGATTCGTGCGCTTCTCTGCCTGATTCTGCCGGCCGCCGGCCTCTCGCTCGCCCAGCCTGCCGGGACGTTCGCCGACCCTCAAGGGCGTTTCTCGCTGGCGGTGCCGGCCGGGTGGAAGGCCGCGCCGCGGAATGCCGATGCCGTCCAGCTTTCGAGTGGCGGCGCCTACGTGACCGCCATGGTGCTGTCGGGTGCCGATCCCAATCTGTTCATCGATGCCATAGGGAAGCAGGCGGGCGGGCAGTGGCGCGGGTTTGCCCAGGCACGCGGCGGCGAGACCCGCCTGGCCGGACGCGCCGGTGTGTACGCGGTCTACGCCGGCACCAATCCCGCCGGAGTTCCAGCCTACCTGGAGCTAATGGCCGCGCCGGATCAGGGGCGCACGTTTCTGCTGATGATCTCCGCGCCCCAGGCGGATTTCGCGCGCCTGAAACCTGCCTTCGACCAGATCGAGCGGAGCTTGCGAATAGATGCTTCGACCGCGACCGCGTCACCACCCGCCGCGCCCATGCCCGCGGGCACCGGTATGCCGCGGGCCGTCGCTCCACCGGTCCCCCCGGCGCCACCCACGCCTCGGGCAGCGCCCGTGCCGCCGTCACCGCCCACGCCCGCCACGCGCCCGGCCGCGGGCAGCGGCGCCAACTACTACCGCATGAAGCCGGCCAGCGTGGTGGATGAGCACGGCTTCGAGCAGCCCATGCGCGCTCTCGGCCTGCTGATCCCCGCCGACTGGCAGTTCCAGGGCAACGTGCAGTACAGCCGCTCTTTTGGCTGCCCCGCCGATCTCGCGCAGGTGGCCTTCCGCGCCTCCAGTCCGGACGGCCGCATCGGCCTCGAGATGTTCCCCGCCACGCACTGGCAATGGTCCGACGATCCGAATTCCGTGCAGATGTTGCAGGCATCCAACCGCCAGATGGCCTCATTTGGCGGCAAAGGCTGCGACGTCGATCCGCCGCTGAGCGCCGCCGATTTTCTGCGCCGCGTGATCGTGCCGCACTATCGGGCCAATGCCCAAGTGGGCGCCTCCGAGCCGCTCCCCGAGATGGCCCGCCAGGTCTCCGACCGCGCCCGCGAGCAGGAGGCTGCCGCCGCCCGCATGGGAATGCAAGTCCGCATGCGCGCCGATGTCGCCCGCGTGCGCATCGAGTACCAGAACTCCGAGGAGTGGCTGACCGCCGTGACCTTCGCTTCCGGCGTGCCCGGCCCCTCCTTCAACATACGTACCGGTCAGATGGGCCAGACGCTCTACTATTCCTGCGGAGCTTACGTGCTGTTCGGGATGCGCGCGCCGCGCGGCCAACTGGCTTCCATGGAGAGGTTCTTCAACATGGTGCTCTCGACCGTGCACATGGATCCGGCGTGGGAAAACCGCGTCGGCCAAGTGATCCTGAAAATGCAGGCCGATAACTCCCGCGCGGCCCAGCAGCGCTCTGCTATCATCGCGCAGAACGGCCGTGACATCAACGACATGATTGTTCATGGATATGAGGAGCGCAGCCGCATACACGACAGCGCGGTCGCCCAGTTCGATCAGTACATCCGCGGCGTCCAAACGTTCCAGAATCCCGTCACCGGCGAAAAGGTCGAACTCAGCAATGAATACGGCCGCGCCTGGGCCAACGGAACGGGCGAATATGTCCTCAGCGATTCCGCCGGCTTCAATCCCAACGCCGTGCTCCAGGGTCGTTGGACCGAGCTTCAGCCGTCCAAGCCGTGATCGGTTTGCATTGAGTTATAGTATCGGCAGCCATGTTTGCTAGCGTTGATGTAGGCGCTTCCGTGACGGGCTGCGCGATAGCCACGGGAGCCGGACAGATGATCGCCGAGCGGACGATCCCGACCCTCGCGCATGAGGGGCCGGATGCCGTTCTCACGCGGATCGCCGCGGCCGTCAACGAGATGG
Source organism: uncultured Solibacteraceae bacterium (assembly GCA_964427655.1). GTDB lineage: Bacteria > Acidobacteriota > Terriglobia > Bryobacterales > Bryobacteraceae > CAVQNQ01. The sequence continues at coordinate 9,492 of CAYRWE010000070.1, forward strand.
TCACCGATGCCCACCAGCGCCTCCTGGCCCTCGGCCTGGGCGTGCCCGGTCTGGCCGATTTTCACCGCGGCCGCACCCTGTTTTTGCCCAATCTGCCCACTCAGTGGCGCAATCTGCCGGTCGCCGAGCAGCTCTCCGGCCGCGTAAATTGCCCGGTCTTCGTGCTCAACGACGCCCGCATGGCGGCTCTTGGCGAGCTTTGGTTCGGCCACGGCCGCACGGCCCGCACCATGGTGGTGTTTACGCTGGGAACGGGTATCGGCGGCGGGGTGGTGATCGAACGCAAGCTGCGTCTGGGCCCCCTCGGCGCGGCCGGCGAGATCGGCCACTTGACCATCCAGGCCGATGGTCCTCTATGCGGCTGCGGCAACCGGGGATGCCTCGAGACCCTGGCCAGCGGCCCGGCGCTGATCGGCGAGGGAACCCGCCTCATGAAGAGCGGCCACGCCCCGCATCTTTATGACATGGTGGAGGCCGATGCCGACCGCATCACCCCGCGCCTGCTCGCCCAGGCCGCCGCGGCAGGCGATACTTCGGTCCGCGAAGCCGTAGTGCGTGCCGCGCGCTTCCTGGGCATCGCCGTGGCCAACGTCATCGCCGTGATTCATCCCGAATTAGTGGTGCTGGGCGGCGAGGTGGCCGGCATGGGGCCGCTGCTCATCGAAACCGTGCGCCGCGAAGTGCGCGAGCGCGTCCGCCTGTTTCCCGCGGAGAGCGTGCGCATCGAGATTTCCGCGCTCCAGGACAAGGCTGGCCTGTGGGGCGGCGTGGCGCTGGCCATCGCACGCGTTAAGCCGGTAGCCGGTCCGCCTTCCACGGAGAGCATCCAGGCCCCGCCTGATCGCCACTGACAGCCGCCGCCTAGCTACTGGCGGGGCGGAGGCGTCGAGATCGGCTCTTCGGCGCCCCTATGGCAGGTGTAGCAGGTGACGCTGCCCTTGCCCTCGGGGAATTTGGCGTTGATATCCCGCACCATCGCCTGCATCATGCGCGCAACAACTTTCTTGGGGTTATCGTCGCTGGCGCGGTCGCCCTGCACGTGGCAAAAGCTGCATTCCACCCCCAGGCCGGCCTCGTAGGCACGCATGGCGGGCATGAGCTCTTCGGGTTTCAGGATCTTCAGATTCTTCGGCACGTAAGGCGCCCGACCTCCCCGGCCCGGCCCGGGGGCTGGAGCGGGAGGTTCTTGAGCGCAAAGCGGTAACAGAAGCAGCAGAGTGGCTAATAAGCGCATCCCCAACAGCATACCCCAGACGGCTATGTGGTCTGTTTCTCCCGGAATGCGGATTGCGCGTACCGTTACAATAATTGAATGCCGCCCTCGATTTCCGTCCTCAAGCTTCTGGCGCAGTACGACACTCCCACGGTCTCGAACGCCATCGAGCTGTTCGAGGTCCGGCCGCGCAGCGCTGGCTTCATGGACAGCCGCATACGCGCCTGTTTTCCGGAGATGCCGCCCGTCGTGGGCTTTGCCTCCACCGCCACCATGCGCACGGCCTCTCCGCAGTCCGCCGGAGCCGTGTACGGCTCGCTCGACGAGCAGGTGGCCCGCTTTTCCGAGCTGCCCGGACCCGCCATCGTGGTCTTCCAGGACCTCGATGACCCGCCCGTGGGCGCCACCTTCGGCGAAGTCATGTGCTCGAGCTATAAGTGCTTCGGAGCGCTCGCCATTATCACCAACGGTCCGGCCCGCGACCTGGACCAGGTGCGCCGTCTGGGCTTCGCCGCCTTCAGCAACGGGGTCGTGGCGTCGCACTCCTACAGCCACATCACCTCCCTGCACGATCCCGTAAGAGTAGGCGGCCTGGACATACACGCCGGCGACCTGCTGCATGCCGACGCCAATGGCGTGTGCGCCATTCCCCTGGAAATCGCCGACGAGCTGCCGGACGCCGCCGCCGCCTTCATGGAAGCCGAAGCGGTCTGCATCGAGTTCGCCCGCACCGGCAACCCCGACGCTAAGGCCTATTCAGTGGCCCGGCGCGAGATGCTGCACCGCATCGGCGAACTCGGCAAGCGCATACGCTCCGGCCGCGCTACTGTGCCGGCTCGATAACCGCGGACATGGACCCCTGGGATCGTGGCAGCCGCCAGTCCGGCCCGTAGGAGTGGATCTGGTCGCGCGCGAATTCCGCCTCGCGCAGCTCGCAGGTGATCAGCACCGTGCGGCCCATGCGGTCCACCTCCTCGGCATGGTGATAGGCCTGATCGAGGGTGAAGATGAAGATCTTCTGGAGCATCTCGATCACGTAATCGTAGGTGTGGTCGTTATCGTCCAGCAGGACCACACGGTACAGAGGGACCAGTTCTTGCCGTTCCAGAATTTCCGTATCGGGAGCGGTGGAAGGCTTGGGCATGTAATCGAATCCGGTAACGAATAGTATGCGCCATCGGCGCCCCGCGAGTCGAGCGCCGCTCCGTTCCCCAGTGGCCCTCCGCTACCCGGGCGCGTCACAATGGTAGTGGGCATGCACAAACCGGTTTATCTGGATTATCACGCGACCACACCAGTCGATCCGCGGGTGCTCGAGGCCATGCTTCCCTACTTCGGTCCTCGCTTCGGGAACGCCGCCAGCCGCACCCATGCCTACGGCTGGGAAGCTGAAAAGGCCGTCGAGAGGGCCCGCCGGCAGGTGGCCGACCTGGCCGGTGCGGCGCCCCGCGAAATCGCCTTTACCAGCGGCGCCACCGAATCCATCAACCTGGCGCTCAAGGGATTCCTGGAGGCTGCGGGCACACCCGGCGGCCACATGGTCACCATGGCCACCGAGCACAAGGCCGCGCTCGATACCGCCGCGCGCCTGGCCCGTCAGGGCTATCGTGTCACGCTGCTGCCGCCGCGGCCGGACGGCCTCATCGATGTGGACCAATTGCGCTCCGCCATTCTTCCCGAAACAGTGCTGGTGAGCGTGATGGCCGCCAACAACGAGATCGGCACCCTCCAGCCGGTGCGCGAGATCGGCGCGCTGTGCCGCGAGATGGGCGTGGCTTTCCACTGCGATGGCGCCCAAGCCTTCGGCAAAATTCCGCTGGATGTGGAAGCCGACGGCATCGACCTGATGTCCATGAGCGCCCACAAAATCTGCGGCCCCAAGGGCATCGGCGCGCTCTACGTGCGGCGGCGCGGGCGGCGCGTGGCGCTGGCCGCGCAGATGGATGGCGGCGGCCACGAACACGGCCTGCGCTCCGGAACCCTCAACGTGCCGGGCATCGTGGGACTGGGCGAAGCTTGCGCCATCTGCGCGCGCGAGATGGCGGCGGAAGCCGGGCGCCTGACCGGCCTCCGCGACCGGCTCAAGACGCTCCTCGAAGCCGCCGTCGAAGGCGTGCGCGTCAATGGCTCGATGGAACACCGGCTGCCCGGCAACCTGAATGTGAGCTTTCCGGGCGTGGATGGCGAAGCCCTGTTGATGAGCCTTCCGGACCTGGCTCTTTCCACCGGCTCGGCGTGCAGTTCGGCCACCGTGGAGGCCAGCCACGTGCTCAAAGCCCTCGGTTCGAGCGACGCCCTGGCGCGCGCCTCGGTGCGCTTCGGGCTGGGCCGTTTCACCACCTCGGAGGAAGTGGAGTATGCCGCTAGCCGGGTGGCGGACGCAGTCCGCCGCCTGCGCGAACAGGCTCCCGGAAAGGCCCCCGGCGCCATGCTATAATTCGAGAGTCTTTCCTGTTCAAAAAAGACCCAGGATATCTATGCCGAAGTTGAAGACACATAAGGGTGCGTCTAAGCGATTCAAGAAGACGGGCACGGGCTTAGTGGTTCGCGGTCATGCCTTTGCGCGCCACATCCTGACCTCCAAGCCGCACAAGCGCAAGAAGAAGCTGCACACCAACGTAGTGGCCGATCACGCCGATCAGCCGGTTTTGAAGCGCATGATTCCGTATTAGGAATCGGCGCGGAATTGTGCGGCCGGAGCGCGTGGCACGTGCCCGGACCGCCAATGAGCAAGTCACGAAAGGAGTTTAAACGTGCCCAGAGTCAAACGAGGGACCCATCGCCGGGCTTCCCGCAAGAAAACGCTGCATCAGGCGTCCGGTTACTTTCTCACCAAGAGCAAGCTCTACCGCGCCGCCCAGGAGGCCGTCGAGCGAGGTCTGAAATTCGCTTACGTCGGCCGCAAGAACAAGAAACGCGATTTTCGCTCGCTGTGGATCGTGCGCATCAACGCGGCCTGCCGCGCGGCGGAAATCACCTACAGCCGTTTCCTGCATGGTCTCAAGGTGGCCGGGCTGGATCTCAACCGCAAAGCCCTGGCCGACGTGGCCCTGCACGACGAAGCCGCCTTCCGGCAGTTGGTGGAAACCGCCAAAGGCGCGCTGGAGAAAGCATGACTCCCGCCGAGCAGGACAGCGATTCCCTAGCCAGTCTGGAAGATCGCATCCAACGGGCCGTGGCCCTGGTCGGCAAGTTGCGCAAAGAAAGAGACGCGGCGCTCGAAGAGGCGGCTCAGACCCGCTCCGAGGCTGCGCGAATGGGCGACGAGATGCGCGCGCTGCAGGCCGAGCGCAAGCAGGTCCGCTCGCGCATCGAAAAGCTGCTCTCTCAGATCGACCAGTTGAACGCCGGCTAGCTCGCCGCGGCCCGCGGAGGTTCGCATGGAAGGCGCCACCGAAAAGCAGCCCGTTCGCGTTACCATCCTGAGCCGTTCTTATACCCTCCTGACGGGCGGCGATCCGCGCGAAGTTGAGGAACTCGCCGCCCAGGTGGATGCGCTCATGCTGTCCATCGCCTCCAGGGCGCCCAACGCCGATTCCACGCGCATCGCGGTGATGGCCTGCCTGCATCTGGCCGATAAGCTGCGCGCGCTTGAAGGCGAGCTGAGCGGCTTGAAGCAGCACGTGGACCGCAAGTCCGAAGAGTTCGCCGGGATGCTCGAGCAACTGCTGGCCGCCCCGGAATCGCGCTAGCGAACCCATCTGGTAGACAAGCTATCCGCGGACCGCGTTTCCGAAGATCTGGACATCGCCGGCACACTGATTCAGCACTCGCAGCCGCCCGTTTTGCACGAGGTTGCCGTTGAGCACGGCAGAAGCCGCCTGCGGTCCCAACCGCACATGGTGATCCGGCGTGTGGCCGTAATCCTTGAACACGCATGCGGTCATGAGCAGCGACCCGTTCTCGATGTTGATGAATGGAATCTTTGGATCCCACTGGTAAGGGTTGTTGCGGTCCTCCCACGCGCTGAAATGGCAGGCGGTGGCGAACACCTCGCCCTTGCCTTTGTTCAGAATCACCGAGCCGGTGCGGCACTGGCCCCAGAACCCGCAGTTGACGAACTTCACCGGACCCGTGTTGGTCTCTTCGATCTCGATGGAATTCATGAACTGGCAGTTCTCGAAGGCGATGCCGGCATGATCCTGCACCCGTTCCACGCGCACCGCCAGAGGGCTGAGGTCGGAACCGCTCTGCGTGATCAGGATATTGCCCTCCGGCGCCTGGCCCGCCTCTTTCGGATCCACTTGCAAGGGAATGAACCGGAAGCCGACCTTGGCGAAGATCACGAAGCAGTTCACCATGTACGACCAGTCGCACTTACCGATAATGAAGCCTTCCAGGTTTTCCTGCATGTATTGGTAAAGCGACCTCCAGGCGCTTTCGGGCGCCTGGGTGTACGCGCTCCACTCGCTCGGATGGATGTGGATGTTTTCCATGCGCCCGATATCGTAAACGCGGTCAACGAAAACGCCCCGCCGCAGGGCCGTGATATTGAGGTTTCGCAGGTAGTGCGCGGCGTTATTGTGGGTACCGCAGTCGAGTGCGTTGTACGAGTTGGCCATGGCGATATCGATCAGGCTGGCGCGGTCGCCGCGCACCGACACGGTCCAGGGATATGGGTGGATGTCGCCCAGTCGTTGTTCCGGATAACAGAAGGAAAGACCTTTGATGGCGGCATTCGAAGCCAGAGTCAGGAACGGGTCCGCGCCTTCCGCGTCGCGCCCGGCGTAGACCTGAAGCAGCGTGCCCCTGTGCGGATCCGGGTAGTGCGGACCGCGCCAGGACCCTTCGAGCGTCGTGCCTGCCGGGACCGCGATACGCCCCGTGAAGGAGAACTGCCCGGGAGGCACGCGCACCACTCCGCCCATCTTGGAAGCAGCTTCGAGGGCGGACCGGAACGCCGCCGTATTGTCGGTTTTGCCGTCTCCCACGGCGCCGAAATCGAGCACGTTCAGCTCTCCGCGCGAGGCTGCCGGCGCTGCGGCCACGATTCCTCCGGCTGCCTTCAGCAGATTCCGCCTGTATAGCGTTGGATCATTCATAACAAATCACTATAGCCAGTCTGGATGCCGTCCGCTCGCCTCTAAACGGACATGGCGGTGGCATCGCGGAGCGCCGCGAGCGTGGCCTCGGCCGTGGCGGTCCAGGAGAAGCTCGCGGCGCGGCGCGGCCCGGCTTCAGCGAGGCGCGCGCGCAAGGCATCGTCATCGCTGACGCGAACCAGCGCTTCCGTCATGGCGCCGAGATCGCGCGGATCGAAACGCAAGGCGGCATCGCCGGCAATACCGGCCAGGGGTTCGATATCCGAACAGGCCGTGGGAATGCCGGCCGCCATCGCCTCCACGACCGGCAGCCCGAAGCCTTCGAATTTCGAAGGGTAGACGAAGGCCCAGGCGCGCGCAAACAGCTCGCGCAGCTCCGCGCGCGGAATCCAACCTGGAAATTCCACCGCGCCGCTCAAGCCCAATTCGCCACGCAGATCGTGCAGAGGACCGGTGAAGAAACCGTGCAGGCCGCACACCACCAGGCGGAACTCGGGGTGCGTCTGGCGGAAGCGCGCGAAGGCCCGCAGCAGGCCGTCCAGATTCTTGTGCGGGTGCAGCGTGGAGACGGCCAGCAGGAAGCGCTCCGGCCGGCGGCGGCGGGCGATCTCGAAGAACGCGGGGTCGGTGCCCAGGGTCACGGTGCGCACGCGCGCCGAGGGCAGGCGGTAGTGCGCCAGCAGATCCGCGGCGGTGGCCGCCGAATCGGCCAGCAGCAGGCGCGAAACGTGGGCGGAGCCGAAGAGAAAGAAATTCCAGAACGGGCGGTCGAACCAGCGGAAATACTCCGGATGGCGCTTGTGCTGTAAGTCGTGAAACACGGTCACCTGGGGACAGGCGGCCGCGAGCGGCGCGGTGAAACCGGGGTTAAGGAGCACGTCGAGATTCAGGCGGACCGCGGCTACAGGCAGGGCGGCCTGTTCCCAGACGATCCGCGCGGGGCGCGAGCGCGCGCTCACCGGCTGCGGGAGCGCGCTGAAATTGGGGCACTCCGGAACCAGGCCGGGATCGGTTTCGCGGTTCGTGAATACGAAATATCGATTCGCGCGGTCTACGGCGGCCAGCGCCGGGAGCATCGCGCGCAAGTAGGTTTCGGTGCCGCCGACGCCGCCCGGAATCATGTAGAGCGCATTCACGCCGATGCGCAGCGCAGGCATGTCAGCGTCCGGCGAGTCCCCTTCCGGCGAGGGCCAGATCGTGACGGGCGTCCTCCAGGGTGGGGTCGAGCAGGAGAGCGTGCTGGTATTGCTCGATGGCCGCCCGATACTGGCCGTTCTTGAAGTAAATCTTGCCCCGGTAGGCGTAGATTTCGGGATAACCGGGATCGGCTTTCTCGGCGGCGGCCAGCGCCTCCAGGGCCTCTGGCCATTGCGATTGCTGCGCGCGAATCTTGGCGATCTGGATATAGACGTTGGCCGGCGACACTCCCGGCACCGAAGGCAGGAGGGCGGCCTGCTGGAATTTCGCCAGAGCATCCTGGGGGCGGTTGAGGCCGTCATAGGCCAGACCCCAATCCACCAGCAGGCTCTGGCTGGGCGGCTGCAACTGGGCGGTCTTCTCGAACTCGGCGAGCGACAACTCCGGGTGTCCCTGGGCGTAGTACGCGAAGGCCAGGTTGAAATGGTCGCGGGCTTTGCCGGGCGATTTGCGAACGTTGTCCTGCCACAAGGCCACCGCGTCACCCCAAACCCCGGCCCGCGCGTAGGTCGCGCCGGTGGCCGCCAGAAGCACCACAATCATGGCGGTCGCGAGAGTTCGGACTGGGATCGTGAGGCGGCTCAGAACGTCGAGCAGGATGAGCAGTAGGCCGATGAAGCCGAAATAGAGACGGCGCTCGGCCACCGGATCCTGGATGGGGAGAATCGAGGAGGTGGGGGACATCAGCACAAGGTATACGAAGAAGCCGTAAGTGGCCAGCGGGAAACGGCGGCGGTAGATCCAGGCCACTGCCGCCAGGGCCAGCAGAACGACGAGGCCGGCGATGGCACCGTGGTCGAGCAGGGTTCGCGAGATGGGGAAATCCCAATCGGCGGTGAGACTAATGGGAAAGAGAAATTCGCCGATATATACGAACAGGGCGCGGCATTCGGTGAAGAAGTATTGATACCAGGTGAACTCTTTGAGAGCGAAACCGGCCGAGGTGGCGCCGAAAATGAGCGGCCAGGCGAGCGCAAAACCGCCCACGGCCAGGGCGGCGACCGGCGCATAGAGCTTCCAGTTCCACCGTATGCCCTGGAAGGAGAAACCCGGGTTCCACCAGTAGTCGGTCAGTAGGAGCAGCGCGGCCAGCACCACGGTATGTTCTTTGGCCAGGATGGCGGCGCCGTAGAGCGCCAGAACGGCGATCGCCGCGCTCCATGAAATGGCGCTCGTGGAGCGGTACAGAAAGACGGTGAAGGCAGCCAGGACCAGGGCCACGCTGAGCGCTTCGGAGCGCCCGGCCAGATAGGCGACGGCTTCCGACTGCACCGGATGCAGCAGGAACAGGGCGGCGCCGAAACCCGCCAGGAGATTGAGCCGGCCTGGGGGCACGCGGGCCCATTCAAGCAGCCGGCGCACAATGAGGAAGATCAGGCCGGTGGCGACTAGGTGAATGACGATGTTGACCACGTGGTACGACCAGGGGTCGTCCCCGGATAGCCGCGCATTCATCCAGTAGGTGGCCATCAGGAGCGGACGGATTCCGTGAATCCAGGCCCAGAGCGGCGCCGAAGCTACGTTGCCGATAGCGAACGGCAGGAAATTATCGTCGAACAGGAAGGGGCCGTGGAGAGCCGGCGAGTAAGCCCAGAAGGCCAACACCAGAGCGCCCGCGAAAGCCGCTGCATAAGGCCACCACGGTGCACGGGGAGGCGCCGCGGATTTCGCGTGCCGCATGGCGGAGTGGGACGCGGTTGCGCGCTTGCTACTTTTCATGGTCGTCCAGGCTGTGCAAACGGTACTCCAGGATGGCGAGGCGCTGCGCCAGGGCGATGTTATTGTCGCGCAGGCGCGAGACGATGATCGAGAAACGGAAGAACATGATCAGAAAAACGGCGCTGATGATCAGAAATAGGGCCAGCGGCGTATCGGGCAGGCCGGCTGCGCGCCGCAGGTAATCGAGCAAGCCGCGCGAACGGGAGAGCACCAGCATGGCGGCCGAGAGGAACAGCCACGTCATCGAATACTCCGCGCGAATGTGGGCGCGGCGAACGGAAAACAGGACCGTCACCAGCAGGACGATACTGATGGCGGTGGTCACGGTTAAGAGGCGATCCATCTAATCTCCCTTGGCGGAGCCGCCGGTCCCGGGGAGCCGCCGCCGATGTTCATATTTGAGGATGTTGACGAACACGCCCAGGAGCACGTGGGCAATATAGTAGAACGATCGCAGCGTAGTGATCGAGGAACGGCCGGTCACCCGCGGGTGCATCTTGACGGGCACCTCCTCAAAGCGGAAGCGCCTGCGCTGCAAGACCACCAGCGCCTCGATCTCGGGGTATTCCAGGGGGAAGCTGCTCTTGAAGACCTCCAGCGCGCGGCGGTTGACGCCCACGAATCCCGACGTGGGGTCGCAAACGGGCTTTCCCAGGATGGGCCGTAGCACGGCACGGAAAAAACGGATGCCCAGCGAACGGACCGGGCCGGTGCGCGACCCGTTAGATTCGATCCAGCGCGAGCCGATCACCATCTCGCATCCGGAGTTCTGGAGCCGCTCCAGGATGCGGGGGATATCGCAGGGGTCGTGCTGTCCGTCGCCATCCACGCGGATCACGTACTGGAATCCGGTCTCCCAGGCCAGCTTATAGCCGGCCTGGACGCAGCCGCCCAGGCCCAGATGGTGGGGCAGAGGAAGCACATCCGCGCCGGCCGCGCGGGCCACCGCGATAGTCGAATCGGTGGAACAATCGTCGATCACCAGCACGGCGGCGTCGGGAACCCAGCGACGGATGCCCTCCACGACCTGCCCGACGGCCCCCTCTTCGTTGAACGCGGGAATGATGACCAGCAGGGAATTGGGGTGCGAGCCGCGGATCATAGCGCGGCGACCCTCCGGCCGCCGATCGAATGGCAGCGGATCAGGTGGCGGAAAACGGATGGAGTGATGCGGGCGCGGGCGCGGATCTCGCGGCGCTGCCGCAGCAGGCGGCCCAGATGGGCCAGCAGAGCGGCGTGGGCGCGCAGGATATACCAGAGCATACGCGGGCCGGCGTGGCCTTCGGCGCGGAAACGCGCGGCGCTGCCGCGGCCCTCGAGAAGATACCAGGCGTGCCAGAAATAACGCGCCAGGCTGGCAAAAGGCGCCGCCAGCAGCATGCCGGCCGGGAAGTTCTTGGCCAGCACGAACAGGCGGTTGCGCTCCACGTAGTAAGCTTTTAACGGCGAGGCCCGACCGCTCGAATGCGAGTAGTGGTGCTCCACCACGGCCTCCGGCTCGTAAAGGCACTTCCAGCCCGCCCAGCGCGCGCGCAAGCCCAGGTCCGTATCCTCGCAGTAGAGGAAGAAATCCGCGTCGAATCCGCCGAGTTCCGCCAGCATGGCGCGGCGATAGAGGGCCGCCGAGCCGCTGGGGAAAAGGACTTCCTCGGCCACCGGAAAATCCTCCGGCGGCCGCCCGTGGCCGCGCTGCTTGCTGGAGGCGTCGCGGGCCACCAGCATGCCAGCCGAATCCAGGCGGTCTTCGCGGTAAAGCCGGACGGCGGAGGCGCACATGCCGGCATCCGGGCGGCGCTCGAGCGCGCGCACCAGCGCAGCCAGCCAGTCCGGATGCGCCACGGCGTCATCGTTGAGCGTCGCGATATAGGCCGCCGAGGAAGCCTCCACCCCCTGATTGACCGCCGCTCCGAAGCCGGCGTTACGGGAATTTTCCAGAATGCGCGTCCCCGGAGCCGAGCCGTTGCGGCGGACCAGGCCAGCGCCGCTATTGTCGACCACGATGATTTCGAAATCGCGCCGGCTCTGCCGCGCGAGCGACTCTACGCACTCCCGCAGCCTCAAATCCGCTGCCAGAGTAGGGATTACAACCGATACGAGGAATTCCGGCAAGTTCCGATTTTAGCAGTTGGGGGCCGGCTAGGAAGACGGTCGCATGGGCTATAAGAGCCTCGCTGGTAGGAGATCCGCCGGGCGCCTATAATGGGCTTAGACCTGCTCAAGGAAAGCCATGAGTACCCTGGCCGACCAACTCGCGCTTCAGACTCGCGAGGCTGAGCTGTACCGGCCCCTCGACCGCGACCGCGTGGAGTGCTTCGCCTGCGGCCACCGCTGCCCCATTTCCCCGGGTTTCGCGGGCGTGTGCAAGGTGCGCTTCAACCTCCGGGGGAAATTATGGGCGCCCTACGGCTATGTAAGTTCGGCCTACTGCGACCCCATCGAGAAGAAGCCGTTCTTTCACGCGCTGCCGGGGTCCCGCGCGCTGAGTTTCGGCATGCTGGGCTGCG
>CAYRWE010000071.1:0-21161 GCA_964427655.1 uncultured Solibacteraceae bacterium
TGCTGGCCATGCAATCGCGCGACGGCGGCTGGGCGGCCTTCGACGCGGATAACGATTGGGGCTTTCTGAGCTACGTTCCATTCGCCGATCACAACGCCATGCTGGACCCGGCCTGCGCCGATATCACCGGGCGCGTGCTGGAATCGCTGGGCGCGCACGGCATCCCGGGCAGCCATCCGGCGGTGCGTCGGGGCGTCCAATGGCTGGTGCGCCACCAGGAGGCTGACGGAAGCTGGTACGGGCGCTGGGGCGTGGCGTATATTTACGGAACCTGCTTCGCCCTGCGCGGCCTGGCGGCGGCCGGCGAGGACGACCGCGAGGCCCACATCCTGCGCGCGGGTGAGTGGCTGCGCGGGATCCAGAACGCCGATGGCGGCTGGGGCGAGAGCTGCGCCAGCTACGATAACGGCGTCTTCATCGCGGGACCCAGCACGCCCTCGCAAACCGCCTGGGCGATTCTGGGGCTGATCGCCGGCGGCGACGCCGACAGCCTGAGCGTGCGGAACGGCATCGAGTATCTGGTCGAGACGCAGCTCTCCGACGGAAACTGGGCAGAAGACCTGGCCACCGGCACGGGCTTCCCCAGAGTGTTCTATTTGCAATACCACCTGTACCGCAACTATTTCCCCCTGATGGCCCTGGCGGCCTACGTAAAGGCGCGCGGGGAAAACGAGGGATAACCGGGTAACCCATGAAATTTCATTTCGCGATGACCGCCGGGCTGGCGGGATACATTCTCAAGAACAAGATGCGGCCGCGGCCGGAGTGGCAGAGGAACGCCGCGGCGAATGGCGGCAACGGTTCCGCCAACCCGTTCCGCATCCTGCCGCCCAAGGCCGGGGAGAAGCACCAGCCGCATCCCATGATCGGGAAGCGCTTTCCCATCGTCCTCATGCTCGAACCGCTGCACGCCTGCAACCTGACCTGCACGGGCTGCGGGCGCATACGCGAGTACGAATCCACTATCTCGGAGCGTGTGCCCCTCGAGGAATGCCTTCTGGCGGTCGATGAATGCGGCGCGCCGGTGGTCTCGATTTGCGGCGGCGAGCCGCTCATGTACCCGCCCATCGGCGATCTGACGGCCGGCATCCTGGCGCGCAATCGCTACATCTACTTGTGCACCAATGGCATGTACATCAAGCGCCGGCTGGGCGAATTCCGCCCCGACAAGCGCCTCTACTTCAACGTGCACCTGGACGGCATGGAGAAGACCCACGACCTGTGCGTGGAGCGCGAGGGCGTTTTCCGCGAAGCCGTCGAAGGCATCCGCGTGGCCAAGGCGGCCGGTTTTCAGGTCTGCACCAACACCACGGTCTACAAAGAGACCGACATGCGCGAGATCGAGGAGCTTTTCGAGTATCTGAAGCAATTCAACGTGGATGGCCACCAGATCGCGCCGGGCTACGGATATTCGGCGGTGGACGACCGCGAAATCTTCATGACCCGCGAGGACATCCACGAGAAGTTCAAAGAGTTCGACCGCATCGCGGCTAAGTATCCGGTCCGCCAGACGCCCATGTACATGGAGTTCCTGAGAGGGGAGCGGGAGCTGCCCTGTACCGCCTGGGGGAATCCCACGTACAACATCAAAGGGTGGAAGGGCCCCTGTTACCTCATCACCGACGGGCATTACAAGACGTTCGAGGAGCTGATGACCGAGACGCCCTGGGAGAGCTACGGGCCGGGCAACGATCCGCGCTGCGAACACTGCATGATGCATTGCGGATTCGAGCCGTCGGCGGCCCTGGGGATCAACGCGGGGCTGGCCGGTAATCTGAAGATGCTGGCATGGACGCTGCGGTAAGGCACCTACTATTGGGCAAGCTAAAGCAGACCGGTGGGGCATGCTTTAGCTTGCCCGGAGCTTGCCTGACATGAAACCGGTGCTGGTTACCGGAGCCTCGGGCTTCCTGGGCTGGCATGTGGCCCGCCTGCTGGTGGAACGCGGCTACGCCGTGCGCGCGCTGGTGCGGGCGGGCAGCCGCATCGCCGAACTGGATTGCGAGTGCACGCTGGGCGATCTACGCGATGCGGAATCGCTCGAGCGGGCGGCGGCCGGCTGCGGTCTGGTGTTCCACGTGGCGGCCGATTACCGGCTGTGGGCGCGGCATCCCGAGGAGCTGTACCGCTCCAACGACGAGGGCACGCGCAACCTGCTCGCGGCGGCCCGGCAGGCCGGCGTGGAGCGGGTGGTTTACACCAGCACGGTGGGCTGCATCGGGATTCCCCCTGAGGCCCTGGGCGACGAAGACACGCCCGTGACGCTCGACGATATGACCGGCGACTACAAGCGCTCGAAGTTCCTGGCCGAGCAGGCGGCGCTCGAAGCCGCGCGCGCCGGCCTGCCGGTGGTAATCGTCAACCCTACGGCGCCGATTGGGGATCACGACGTCAAACCCACGCCCACCGGGCAGATCGTACTCGATTTTCTGAATGGCGACATGCCAGCGTTCATCGATACCGGCCTGAACGTGGTGGATGCGCGCGACGCGGCGCTGGGCCATCTGCTGGCGTGCGAGCGCGGGCGCTCGGGCGAGCGGTACATCCTGGGATCGGAAAACCTGACCCTGGCGCAGATTCTGGGCAAGCTCGCGAAGATCGCGGGCTGCAAGGCGCCCACCGTGCGGCTGCCCTACGCGGTGGCGTACTGCGCGGGGGCGTGCAGCACGGCGTGGGCGGGCATCACCGGTCGGCCGCCGCGCGTGCCCATGGACGCAGTGCGGATGGCGCACAAGAAGATGTGGGTGACCCACGAGAAGGCGCGCCGGGAACTGGGCTACGAGCCGGGTCCCGCGGATGTGGCCCTGGCCCGCGCGGTCGAGTGGTTTCAGGGCGCCTGGAAGGCGGGCCGAGCCACGGCGGCATGAGAATCCTGATGGTGGCGGCCGAGGCCCGCGAGTTCGCCGGCATCCTTGCGCGCGCCAAGGACGTATCTCCGCTCCGCGCGGCGCTGGATTGGGCGCGAAGGGCGCGCCTCGGAGAGCACGAGATTTGGCTGGCGGCTAACGGGGCGGGGTGCCGGCGCGCGGCCGCGGCGGTCGAAGCCGTTTGCGGAATCTCTCAGCCTGAGGCGGTGGTGAGCACTGGATTCTGCGGGGCCCTCGATGCCGGTCTCGAAATAGCCTCGGTGGTGGTGGCAACGGAGGTGGCGGACGCCCGGAAACGGCACCCGGCCAACCCCGTAACCGGCTCCATCCACTACACTTGCGGCATGATACGGTGCTCCGATCAGATCGCCGCCACAGCCGCCGAAAAGAAGTCTCTAGCCGGGACCGGGGCATGCGCTGTGGAAATGGAGGCTGCCGGCGTGGCCCAAGCCGCACAGGCGCTAGCCCTGCCGTTCTATTGTGTGCGGGCGGTAACCGACCTGGCGTGCGAGACCATGGCCAACGACTTCCAGTCGGCCCTGCGCCCGGACGGCCACTTCGCTACAATGATTATTCTAGGGTCTTCATTGCGCTATCCTTTTGCCCGGATCCCGGAGTTGGTCCGGCTGAGGACGCGTTGCGGCTTGGCTGCGCGCGCACTGGGAGATTTTTTTGCCGATTGCCGATTCTGAGGTGAGTACCATTCCGGAGACGATGCACGCGGCGGTCTATCGCGGAGAGAGCCGGATAGCGGTGGAGGAAGTTCCCACGCCGGCCATTCAGCCGGGAGAAATCCTGGTGCGCGTGGAGGCTTGCGGGATCTGCCACACGGATCTGAAGAAGATCGAGCATAACCTGCTGGCGCCGCCGCGTATCTTCGGGCATGAAACGGCGGGCGTGGTGGCGGCAGTGGGCGCGGGCGTGACGCGTTTCCGGCCGGGCGACCGCGTGGTGGCCTTCCACCACATTCCCTGTATGCAGTGCTTCTACTGCCGGCGCAAGGTTTACGCACAGTGCCCGGTGTACAAGCGGGTCGGTATTACAGCGGGCTTCGAGGCGGCGGGCGGAGGGTTCGCCCAGTACGTGCGGGTGATGGATTGGATTGTCGAGCGCGGTGTGCTGAAGATCCCGGACGGGGTCCCGTTCGAGCTGGCCGCGCTGGTGGAGCCGTTCAATACGGTCCACAAAGCGGTTGTGCAGTGCGATCCGCGGCCGGAGGACTTCGTCGCTATCCTTGGGCAGGGCCCGATCGGCTTGATGTTCACCATGCTGGTGAAACGGTCGGGCGCGCGCGTCGCGGTTTCCGATGCGATTCCTGAGCGGCTGCGGCTGGCCGGAAAATGCGGAGCCGACTTCGCGTGGGATGCGCGCTCGGTGGATATCGCCGCCGAAGCCCGGCGGCTCACCGAAGGGCGCGGCGCGGACCTGGTGATCGTGGCCGCATCGGTACCCGGAATCGTGGCACAGGCCCTCGCGTGTTCCCGGCCGGGCGCGCGCATTTTGTTGTTTGCCCAGACTTCGGCGGCCGAGCGGATCGAGGCCACGGGCGCGGACCTGGTAGTGGGTGAGCGAACACTCATGGGATGTTATAGCGCTTCCATAGACCTGCAGGAAGAGTCTGCAAATCTTGTGTTTAGCCGCGAATTGCCGCTCGATATTTTGATTTCTCATTGTCTGCCTTTGGTTAAAATCCGTTCAGGATTTGATTTGGCGTTGCATCCGGGACCTAATTCGTTGAAAATAATCGTTCAGCCACAGAGGTGGTCATAGTGAACAGCCACATGATGGCTGCCGTGCTTTACGGCAAGGAGCACTTGCAAGTTGAGCCGGTCGCCGTTCCCACAATCGATCGCGGTGACATTCTCGTACGAGTGAAGGTGGCGCTGACCTGCGGGACGGACGTGAAGGTCTTCCGTCGTGGATATCATGCTCGGATGATCGTTCCCCCTGCTGTGTTCGGGCACGAACTGGCCGGCGATGTAGTCGCGGCAGGCGAGGATGTCAAAAACTTTACCGTCGGGCAGCGTGTAGTGGCCGCCAACTCCGCGCCTTGCCAACACTGCTTTTTCTGCCGCCGGGGGCTCGAGAACCTGTGCGAAGACCTGCTGTTCAACAACGGCGCTTACGCCGAGTACATCCGCATCCCCGCGCGCATCGTGGAACGCAACACTTATGTGATACCCCAGCACGTGGATTATCGCGACGCCGCACTGGTCGAGCCGTTAGCCTGCGTGGTACGGGCCTGGGATGAGACGTCGCCGCGGGAAGGCGACTCGGTGGCGATTATCGGGCTGGGACCGATCGGGTTGATGTTCGTCAAGCTGGCCAAGCTGTCGGGGTGCCGCGTGCTGGCCGTCGGGCAGCGCCACACGCAACTGGAACGCGCCGCGGCGCTGGGAGCCGACGACCTGGTTATAGCCAGCGAGGGCCACGACGTCGTGAAGACCGCGCGCAACCTGACGCACGGGCGCGGCGTGGATATCGCCATCGAAGCGGTGGGCAAGCCGCAAACCTGGGAATGGGCCGTCAACATGGTGCGGCGCGGCGGAACCGTCAACTTTTTCGGCGGCTGTCCCAACGACAGCTCGGTCAGCCTGGATACCTCGCTGCTGCACTATTCCGAAATCACCTGCAAGGCCAGCTTCCACCACACGCCGTCTTACATCCGCAAGGCGCTGGACCTGGTCACGGCCGGTCACATCGCGGCATCCTTCTTCGTCAATCGCGAAGAGCCGCTCTCCAACCTGCTCGAAGTGATGCGGCACCTGATGAGCCACAACGGCCACCTGAAGACGGCGATTCTTCCGTAAAGGGCGAGGGACGCATGTTCCTGGGCCCCGTGGAGTTTGTTCGATCGCCCGAAGCACGCGCGAAAACCTACTCCCTGCCGGAGGCCGAAGCTTATACCCGCTGGCTGGCCACGCACCACTACGAAAATTTCCACGTGGTCAGCTTCCTGCTCCCCAAACGGCTGCACCAGGATTTCTACAACGTTTACGCTTACTGCCGCTGGGCCGACGACCTGGGCGACGAAACCGGCGATCGCGCGGAGAGCCTGCGCCTGCTCGAATGGTGGCGCGGCGAGCTCCTGGCGCTCTACGAAGGGCGCGCCACGCATCCGGTCTTCGTGGCCCTGGGGAACACCGTGCGGCGCCACGATATTCCCTGCCAGCCTTTCGCGGATCTCATCCAGGCGTTCGTGCAGGATCAAACCGTGACGCGCTACCGCGATTGGGAGGAGCTGGACGGCTACTGCCGCTCGTCGGCGAATCCGGTGGGCCGGCTGGTGCTGTACCTGGGCGGCTACCGCGACGGGGAGCGGCAGAAGCTCTCCGATGCCACATGCACGGCCTTGCAACTCGCCAATTTCTGGCAGGATGTGACTGTGGACCTGGCCAAGGACCGCGTCTATATCCCGCTCGACCTCATGGAGCGCCACGGATGCGCGGTGGAAGATCTGCGAGCCCCCCGCGCCGGCGCGGCCCTGCGCGAGACCCTGCGCGAAGCGGTGGCCCACGCGCGCGCCCTGTTCCGCCAGGGCTTGCCGCTGGCGGGGATGGTGGACCGCCGGCTGGCGCTCGATATCGATCTCTTCAGCCGCGGAGGCATGCGCGTGCTCGACGAGATCGAGCGGCAGGGGTATGACGTGCTGTCGCGGCGGCCGGCCATTTCGAAGGTCGCGCGCGCCGGACTGCTGGCGGGCTCGCTGGCGCGGCTGGCGTTCGGGCGGGCGGGGCGATGAACGCCAACGCCATCGAGCAATCCTACCGCTACTGCCGCGGCGTGGCGCGCTCGCGGGCGCGCAACTTCTACTACGCGTTTCTGCTGCTGGGCGGCCAGCAGCGCAAGGCCATGTGCGCGCTCTACGCCTTCATGCGGTATTGCGACGACCTGAGCGACGAGCCGGGCGCCAATCGAGCCGCCATGGAGCGCTGGCGCGCCGAGATGGAGGAAGCCCTCGAGGGGCGCTTCAGCGGCCATCCGGTGTGGCCGGCGTTTCATCATACGGTACGGCGCTTCGGCATCCCGCACCAGTATTTCCGCGACATGATCGAGGGCGTCTCTTCGGATCTGGAACCGCGCCGCTTCGCCACCTTCGACGAGCTGTACCGCTACTGCTACCAGGTGGCCTCGGTGGTGGGGCTGGCCACCATCCACATCTTCGGCTTCGATACGCGCAGCGCCCTGCCGCTGGCCGAGAAGTGCGGAGTCGCCTTCCAGTTGACCAACATCCTGCGCGACATTCGCGAGGATAGCGGGCAGGGACGCGTGTATCTGCCGTGCGAGGATATGCGACGCTTTGGGGTGACCGAGGCGGATCTCGCAAAGAGCGGCCCGGGACCGGCGCTGGTGGAGCTGCTGCGCTTCGAGGCGGACCGGGCGCGCGCCTACTACCGGGAGTCCGAGCGGCTGCTGGATCTGATTCACCCGCGCAGCCGGCCGGCGCTGTGGGCCCTCATCGCCATCTACTCGGGGCTGCTGGAGCGCATCGAGCGGCGCGGGTACGATGTGTTTTCGCGCCGCGTGCGGCTCTCGACGCCGGAGAAATTGTGGATCCTGGCGCGGGCCCTGGCTAATCGATGATCAGGCTCATTTGCCGCGGATCGGGCGCGGGCTGCTGGGGAGCGGGCTTGCGCAGATCGTCGTGGCGCGGATCGAACTTCCGGATCAACTGGTTGAGTTTGAGCGAGGCCTCCCAGATATCGAACAGGAGATGGCAGCGCGGGCAGGCGCCCACAATGGCGCCCCGCCCATCCACGGCCGGGTTGTAGCGCTTGTGCCGGGCGCAACGGCCCTCGAACTTGCGGGACCGGATCTTCAAGCCATAGCATTGTAACCCGCGGCAGGGCCCGACGGCGCGGTACAATCCGAAGGGATGCCATCGCCGGCGCGCATCAGGTGGGCGAAATTTCGCGTGGCCGTGGTGGGCGTGGTCGCGGCGGCGATCACGGCGTCGCTGGTCTATCTGCTGACCGGCGGCACCCTCTTGCAATCCAAGGCCACCATTTACGTTTACGTGCCCGACGTGACGGGCCTCGCAGCGGGATCTCCGGTGCGGGTGGACGGCATCGATGTCGGCAAAGTGGCGTGGACACGCCTCGCCAGGTCGAACGACCCCAACCGCGTCGTCAGCGTAGCCTTGCAGGTGGAACTCGAGCGGCTGGCCAGCATCCCGGTGGATTCCTATGCCAACCTGACCGCCGATAATCTGGTGGGCGACATGTTCGTGGACATCACCAGCGGGCGGAGCGACCAGCACGTCGCACCGGGCGGGGAAGTACCCTATAAGGTCTCTCTGGGCGTGCTCAAGAGCCTGGACATGACTCAGTTCGAAACGCAGTTGCGGGCCATGGACGCCACCCTGCTCGACATCGAAGAGGCCCGCAGCCCGGTGGGCAAGTTCGTCGTGGGCGAGGATATGTACAACGATCTGCGGCGGCGCACTTCGGAAATCGAGCGCGGCATGCGCGCGGCGGCCAGCACGACCACCGCCGTGGGGAAAGTGCTCTACTCCGACGAGCTGTACCGCAAGATCAGCCAGGATGTGCAGGATCTCGATCGCGGCCTTCAGCGGCTGCAGGCGGGACAGGGCAGCGGCGGCCAGTGGCTGCGGGACGATGCGCGCTACAACCAGGCGCGCGGGCAGATCGCCGATTTGCGCCGCTCCATCGCGGGCATGCGGGCGTCGGAATTCGTAAAATCCGATGGCATGTACGCGGAATGGAACCGCGGCCTGGCGCGGCTGGTGCAAAAGGTCGACGAGGCCAACGCGACCCCCTTAATGGAGACTACCGCGGCCTACGATGAGCTGAACGGGATGCTCGCGAAAACCCGCGACACCCTGCGCGACTTCCGCCAGGACCCCACCAAGTTTATGCGCCTGCGGATTTTTTAGGCGGGCCTCAGCCTACTACGACCACGCCCGACTCTGTCACGTAGTAGCCCTTGGCGCGGTCGGCCTCCAGATCGAATCCCACAGCCGAGGATTCCGGAAGCTTCACGCCCGTGTTGACGATGGCGCGGCGGACACGGCTGTAGCGGCCGATCTCCACATCCGGCATCAGGATGGAGTATTCCACCTCGCAGTAGCTGTTCACGCGCACGCCCGGCGAGAGCACGCTGTGCAGCACCCGCCCGCCCGAGACGATGCACCCCGCGCTGACGATGGAATCCACCGCGATCCCCATGCGGCGGCCCTCCTGCGCGAAAACGAACTTGGCCGGCGGATGCTGCGCCGCGCGCGTGCGTATGGGCCAGCGCTTGTCGTACAGGTTGAACTCCGGGACGATGTCCACCAGGTCCATATTGGCTTCGTAATAAGCGTCCAGCGTGCCCACGTCGCGCCAGTAGCGCACGCGCTTGGCGTTCATGTCGTGGAAGTCGAAGGCCAGCACGCGCGAGGTGCGGATTTCGCGCGGCAGGACGTCGCGCCCGAAATCGTGCGAGGAGGTCGTGTCCTGGGCGTCCTCGTGCAGCGCGCGCAGGAGCACCTGGGTGTCGAACAGGTAAATCCCCATGGAGGCGCTGATCATCGAGCGGTCGAACTGCGAGGGCGCCGGATGGCCGTGGGTGGGCTTCTCCTCGAATCCCCGCACCATGTAATTCTCGTCGATCTCCAGCACGCCGAAGCGTCCGGCTTCCTCGGGAGCCACCTGCAGCGAGGCGAGGGTGATCTCGGCGTTGTGCCGCGTGTGCCACTCGATCATCTCGTGGTAATCCATCTTGTAGATGTGGTCGCCCGAGAGGACCAGCGTCAGATCCGGCGCCTCCGCTTCGATGCTCTGGAAATTCTGGAATACCGCATCGGCGGTACCCTGGTACCAACCGTCGTGGACCCGCTTCATGGGCGGGATCACCTCGATATATTCACCCAGTTCGGCGGGCAGAATGGTCCAGCCGTCGCGAATATGACGGATCAGTTCCAATGACTTATACTGTGTTAGGATAATGATTCTTCTTACGTTGGAATTAATACAGTTGGACAGGGTGAAATCGATTATACGGTAGGTGCCCCCGAATGGGACTGCGGGCTTGGCGGTATCGCTGGTCAGGGGATGGAGACGTTCCCCGGCTCCGCCGGCCAGCAGGATGGCTAAGACATTCGCCATTTTAGGGCCTTAAGATCCTGAAACCACAGCAATTATAAGCCTTTTCAACGGTCTTGCCGCGAGATTGCGTACAAAGAGACTTGACTTTCTCCGGCAACCACCTATGATATCAGTACCCTCTGTGCGCGGCGCAGGGTCTCGCGAGTCGGGCCTCACTTCAGGGTGATCCCAGGTTTCCGAAATCCGGCGGCGTATGAGAAATCGGGTTCGGCAGGGAGGTGTATTTAGTTTGGCTGAAGTCAAGCTTCAAGAGGGCGAAACGCTCGAAAATGCCCTTCGCCGGTTTAAGAGAAAAGTGCAGCAGGAAGACATCATCAAGGAAGTCAAGCGGCACTCCTTCTATTTGAAGCCGGGAGAGAAGCTCCGGGCCAAGCAGGCGCTGGCCCGCAAGAGAAACCGGAAGAAGACACGCCGGGATGTAGAATAACCGCGGCGGCGGGGCCTCAGCTCCGCCGCCCCCAAAAAATCCGAGAAGAACGGTTCAGGTTGATAACGGGGCACTGTTGCTATGGCGGAGTTTCAGGACCGCGTCCTTAAGTGCGTGGACTGCGGGGCAGATTTCGTATTCACAGCGGGAGAACAGCACTTCTTCCACGACAAGAACTTCAAGAACGAGCCCAAACGCTGCAAAACCTGTAAGGTCAAGCGGCAGGGCGGTTCAGGCGCCGGTTTTGCCAAAACGGAAACCACGACTACGTGCTCGCAATGTGGCCGGGAAACCACGGTGCCCTTCAAACCCACGCAAGGCCGGCCGGTCTACTGCCGGGAATGCTTTTTGAGCCGGAAGGCGACCTCGGCCACGGCCGGGGCTAGATAACCGGAACCCGCCGGCGCGGCGCAGTTCCCGCGGGCTGGGCCGCGCCGCTTCCACCCTGCCTCCGCGGGACCATACCCGTGTTATAGTTTGCGTGATCATGCGCTGGACTCTCTGCCTCGCGTTGTTCGCCGCTTCGCTCAGCGGCCAGATCAAGACCGGCCCGGAGGTGGGCGCCAGCGTGCCCGATTTCTCCGCTCCCGACCAAAACGGCCGCGCGCAGACGCTCCAATCGCTCATGGGTCCGCAAGGCGCCATGCTGGTCTTCTACCGCTCGGCCGACTGGTGACCCTTCTGTAAAACACAGCTCGTGGAGCTGCAGCAGAATCTGGAACGGGTTCGCCAGCGTGGATTGGGCCTGGCGGCCATCAGCTACGATTCCCCGGCCGTATTGAAGGATTTCGCCTCGCGCCGCAAGATTACCTTTCCCCTGCTTTCGGATTCCGATTCCAAGATCATCCGCGCCTTCGGAATTCTCAACGAGAGCGTGAAGCCGGGCACCGCGCAATATGGCATCCCCAACCCCGGCACCTACATCGTGGATCCGCACGGCAAGGTGCTCGCCAAGTACTTTGAGGACGATATCCGCGAGCGCGTCTCCATCACGGATATCCTGGCGGGCCAATACGGCGAGCGCCTGGAGGCTTCGGCCGGCGCGGCGGAGGGCCGTCATCTGCGCCTCTCCACGGCCGCCTCGACGCCCGTGGCGCACCCCGGACACCGCATCATGCTCAGCATGACCGTCGATATTCAGCCCAAGGTGCACGTGTACGCGCCCGGCGTCACGGATTACACCCCCATCGAGTGGACGATGGAGGAAAGTCCCGCTGTCAAGCCGCGCCCGGCGCACTATCCCAAGTCGCTAAGCCTGCGCCTGAAGCCCATACACGAGACGGTGCCGGTCTACCAGGGCCATCTGCGCATCATTCGCGAGATCACCTTCGGCCCCGAGAACGCGCTCAAGCAACTGGCATCCCCCTCGGGAGAGCTGGTCTTGAAGGGATCGCTGAGCTACCAGGCCTGCGACGACCGCAAGTGCTACCTGCCGGAGACCGTGCCGCTCGAATGGCGCTTCCGCTTCGAGGCCCTGGATCGCGAACGCGTCCCCGTCGAGCTACAGCGCACCGCGCGGTAAGAGCGGCGGCATCGTCACAGAACTCCGGCGACCGTTAAGCCTTTCCGCGCGGTGGTACTGAGGGGGATCGAGGCAAGTTGCTCCAGCGTGAACCAGCAGAAGGCGCCGCCCGCCGGAATGCGCGATCCATCGAGCGACGACGCCGTCACTGAAAAGCTGTAGTGGTGGTGCGTGATGGTGTGGCGGAACCCGCCCAGCCGCTCCAGGAGTTGCGCGCCGGGGAGATCCTCGGGCGAGGGCAGATCCCAGAAGCCGACCATGCGGCGGGCCGCTGCTTCCCGCTGGTGCAGCAAAATGCGGCGGCCTTTGCGGATCACCAGGAGGGCGCCTTCCAGGCGCACCGGCGCGCTGCCCGGGCGCTTCACCGGCAATTCGGCCGCGACGCCGGCGGCGCGCGCCAGGCACAGGCCGGCTACCGGGCAGACCGCGCAGCGCGGGTTCCTGGGCAGGCACACGGCCGCCCCGAGCTCCATCAGGGCCTGATTAAAGAGGCCGGGATGGCGCGGATCGAGCCAGGCTTGCGCAATGTCTCGAAAGCGCAGGCGCGTGCGCGCGGCGGCGATATCGGCGGCGTCGTTCCGCATGCGCGCCACCACCCGCAGAACGTTGCCATCCACTACCGCGTGCGGCAGACCGAAGGCGATGCTGGCAACCGCCGCGGCGGTGTAATCGCCCACGCCCGCGAGAGACCGCAGCCCGGCGTAGTCGCACGGGAAGGCTCCCGCGGCGGCGATCTGGCGGGCCGCTCGCAACAGATTGCGCGCGCGCGAGTAGTAGCCCAAGCCGCTCCACAGCGCCAGAACATCTGGCTCGGAGGCCGCCGCCAGCGCCTCCACCGTGGGGTATCGATCGAGGAAGCGCCGGTAATACGGGATCGCGGTTTCGGCGCGGGTCTGCTGCAGCATGACCTCCGAGATCCAGATGGCGTAAGGGTCCGCGGTGCGCCGCCAGGGAAGATCGCGGGAGTTGCGCCGGTACCAGGCGAGCAGGGCAGCGGCCGGAGAGCGTTCTATTCGAGGGCGTTTTATTCGATAACCCTCAGCCATTCGGCGACCACGGCGAAATCCTGCGGGCCCACGTCCCAGGCTTCGAACTCCGGGTTGAGCGGCTCCAGGCGGATGCGCTGATGCTCCCATTGGACATCGCCCGCGTCGCCGTTCGGCTCCCCGCCGCGATAGACCTTCCGGCTGGTGTAGCGCTTCACGGTGTAACGGGCGGTCTCATCGAGCACGCCGGAGCGCTGGATCAGCAGGATCTTATTCTGCCGCGACCCGGCGGGATGCAGGCGAAACAGGTTCAGGCTGCCGTCCGGAATGAGCGGTTCCATGGAGCGGCCCACCACATGGGCGGCGAAAATATCGGGTCCCAGCCGCATACCCTCGGGCGCGCGCACCCAATCCTCGGCCTCCGAGGGCATCTCTTCGCCCAGGTAACCGGCGGCAGCGCGCAGGCTGTAGAGCGGCACGTGCGTCCGGAAGGCCTCGACCGGCAGCGCCTCGACATGCTCGCCGTAGAGGCGGTCGAGCACGCGCGTAAAGGCATCCACCGCCACGCTCTGGCGCTCGGAGAGGCGCACGGCGTTCGAGAGCGTATCTTCAAGCGATTGCAGGTACTGATCCGCGCCGCTCCCCGCCAGGCCCTCGCGCAGGTGATCTTCGAGCGCCGCGAGCACTTCGGCATCCTCGGGATCGGCGATATCGTCGAAGTTCGGCCGCAGCCGCAGCCAGGCACGATCGCCGGCGGAATCCAGCAGCACCACCCCGATATTCGACGGCGGCCGCCCCGGCAGATGCGCCTCCAGCAGCACATAAGTACCCTGGCGGTTCGCGGCGATGGGAACGACGGTAGCCGGCATGGGGCCGTTACTAATCTTATTCGCTTATCGGCCGGAAGGCTAGGGAGTGCTAGCGGGCGGCGCGCCGAAGGGATAGTAGCCGTCGCGCGCGTACACTTTGGCGGTGGGCAGCGACGGAATATCCACCTTGATCTTGCGGTAAAACCTGGGCTTGAGCTCGGGATCCATATCGGGGTTGTAGCGCAGCACGTATTGCGTCTGCACCTCGCCCGCTATGCCGCCCACGGCCTTGATAATGTTGCCCGAAATCTCCGCGGCATAGCCGCCCGTGCCCACCGTCAGGGCGTAGTTGCCCTCGTCGGAAGGCGTCGAGAGATAGCCGGAAACATCCCGGTACAGCGTGTTGAGCGGGTACTCGACGTGGCCGCCCGTCTGGCTGGTGAGGCGCTCGAGCACGTTCTGAGTCTCGTTGGCGAAACCGAAAGCCTGTGTGCTGACCGCGTAGATGGTCACCAGGTTGCGCTGCGCCACCTGCAGGACGTCCTCGAGCGAGTGCGTGCTGGTGTTATCGTGGCCATCGCCCATGATGACGATCACGCGGCGCGGCTCGAAAGGTTCGCCCTTCACCACTTGCCGGCTGGTGCAGGCCAGGTAAATGGCGTCGAAGAGGGCCGATCCGCCGCCGGCCTTCTGGCGATCGATCTGCGCGGTGATCTTCTCGCCATCCCAGGTCGTGTTCTCGAGCAGCTCGGCCACATTGGCGTACCCGATGAGGTAGCCGGTATATTTGTTGTCCTTATCGCCCGGCAGGAGGCCCCAGACCAGCTCTTTCAAGGCTTCCTGGTAGGTCTTCCAATGGATGCGGCTGGAGTTGCTCAGGTCCATTAGAAAACCCACCACGATGGGTTGCTTCTGCTCGTGGCTGAAGAAGCTGATGCGCTGCGGCCGGCCTTCGTCCAGAACGCGGAAATCCGACGCCACCAGGTTGGAGACGAACTTACCTTTATCGTCGGTCACGGTGACCGGCACGATGACCTCATTGACCTGCACGCGGATGTTGGTGCTGGGCTGCTCGGCACCCTGCAACTGCGCCGGGGCGGCCTCCGCGGGAGCGGCCGGGGCCGGCGCGGCGGTCTGGGGCGTCGCGGGCACCGGGGCGGCCGGCGCGGGAGCGCTCTGCTGCGGGGCCGAGAAGGACAACAGCCCGAACAGCAGGATCGTAGCGAAGAGACGAGAAACTGGGGTCACGGCTTTGCTCCTATTTTACCTCGGCTCCGGCGGGCGCCGTGGCCTCACGTTTGGCCGCTACCACGTCCACGGCGAATCCGGCATCGAGAGAGGGGAGGCCCTCGAAGAGCAAAAGCGATCCGGCGGGCAGGCGGGCGGCGTCGAAAAATCCGGCTTCAAGCTTGCGCACCTGGTTGGCAATCCCCATCGACAGGGGATAGAAATGGGCCACGACAACGTCCTGGGGTGTGGTTTCCGCCTGCGCCAGCTCCTTCCGCAGGCGGTCGAAGGCCAGCCGCCCGTCCTGCTCCTGATAGCCGAAAGAGACCTGCGTGCCGGTGAACAACAGGCGCGGCGCGCCCACCAGGGTGCCTGCGGAAAGGCCCGCCTCATGCACCAGGCTTGCGGAATCGAGCGCGCGAAAGCCCTGGCCGGGATCGGAGCGCAGGCGCGCCACGGCCTCGCAGCCGGCGGCGGCCTGGGTCGGAATGCGCTGGGTTTGGACGTAATCGACGGCCGCGCCGGGATAGCCGGCCTCCACCAACCGGCGGGCTGCCATCAGGTCGTCCAGGGCCGTGAAGTAACAGGTGAGGCGCAGCACGTCGCCGGCAGTCAGATCGGCGGCTTGCAAAGCTTCTCCTAGCCCTTCCAGAGACTTGGCGGCCAGCGGCAGAACCGGGTCCAGGGGATTCGCGGTGGCCGCCACGGGCGCCGAAAGAAATGCCAGGCCGTGGGGATTCACTTCTTTCCTGCCGGCGACCACGGCTTCGAGCACCACCTGGGCGCCCTCTTTCCCGAAGCCTCCGGCCTGCACCAGACTGAGGGCCGGCAGCGGCTGGCGGCGATCGGTGTAGATCTCACTGATGAGGTCGCGCACTCGGCGCAGGTCGCCCGTTCCAGCGACAAAGGCGCGGATGTGGAGCACCGTGTCGCCGCTCTCGCGGGAGAGCGCCTTGAGGGCGTCGCGCACCTGCTGGGAGAGCAAACCCTTGGAGGATAAAGGAGTAACGTAGAAGCTCAGGCGCCGCGTCTCACCCACCACCGAGCCGGGCAGGTCCTTGGGCAATTCCAGGATCTGGGTCTGCTGTTCCTTGTCTTTCTTTTGGGCCGCCACGGTCAGCGCGGCAAGTGCGCCGGCCAGCGCAAGGAGAGCCGCCACTCTCCTTCCACTCCCCCGCGGCGTGACGCCGGGCATGGGCATATAGCAGCTTGAATTGTACCAAACGCACCTAGAGGCGACCATTGGCTGCATGGCCATCCAATATGGTACGATATGGCCGGATGGAGTTTAAGCCCGCGCTCAATCACGCGTCCGATCTACCGCTCTATCGCCAACTATATGATCAGTTTGCCGCGCGCATTCGCTCCGGCGAGCTGGCTCGCGGCGCGCGGCTGCCAGCCACTCGCGAATTGGCTGGCTTGCTGGGATTGAACCGGACCACGGTGGCGGCTGCTTATGAGCTGCTCGAATCCGCGGGGTTGATCGATGGGCAAGTGGGCCGGGGCAGCTTCGTGCGGGGAACTTCGCCCGCGCCGGTGGAGGGCGTGGACTGGGCCGGCCTCCTCGAGCGCAACGAACCCGCGGCTCCCTCCGGCCCGGCGGGCGGCGCCGGCAAAGACGTCATCGGTTTCGTGATGTCGCGTCCTTCGCGCGAACTTTTCCCGCTGGACGATTTTCGCGCCAGCGTGGAGGCGGTTCTGGCACGGCGGGATCTGGCCGACATCCTGCAGCTCGGCTCCCCCAGCGGCTACGAGCCTTTGCGCCGCTACCTGTTGGAGGACGCGCGGCGGCAGCACCTGGCCGGCCCCGGCGACGACCTGATCGTGACCAACGGCTGCCAGCAGGCGCTGGACTTGATCGGGCGCGTGCTGCTCGGTCCCGGCGACACGGTGGCCGTGGAAGACCCGATCTATACCGGGCTGAAGAGCCTTATGGCGGGCATGGGCGCGCAGCTTGCGGGCATCCCATTGGGGCCGGAGGGCCTGGACCTCGCGCAACTGGAGCGCGTTTTGGAACGCGAGCGGCCGCGGCTGCTGGTGGTGACCTCGAATTTCCAGAACCCCACGGGCCTGACGCTTCCACTGGCGGCGCGGTTAGCCCTGCTGAAGGCGGCCGGCGCGGCGGGCGTCCCGGTGGTGGAGAGCGATCCTTACGGCGAATTGCGCTATCGCGGGGAAGCGCTCCCCGCACTGAAGCAACTGGACGCCAACGGCGGCACGGTTCTGGTGCGCAGCTTTTCGAAGGTGAGTTTTCCGGGGCTGCGGGTGGGCTGGGCGCTGGGGCCCAAGCCGCTGATCGACCGCCTGCGCCATGCCAAGGAGGCGTCGGATCTGCATACCGACCAGCTTTCGCAGGCCGTGCTGCTGGAGTTTGCCGAATCGGGACGCCTGGAGGCGCATCGCGCGCGCATGCTGCGGGCCGGCGCGGAGCGGCTGGCCGCCACCCTGGAGGCCTGCCGCGAGTTTCTGCCCGAGGGCACGCGCTGGACGGAGCCCGAGGGCGGCATGAATGTGTGGGTGCGGCTGCCGGAGCCGCTGGATGCCGGGGCGCTGCTGACCCGCGCGCAAAGGGAAGGCGTGGCGTATCTGCCGGGCCGGTATTTCGCGGTGTCGCGGCTGGAGCCGGGCGCACTGCGGCTGAGTTTCGCGGGGCTCCCGCCGGAGGAGATCCGCAAGGGAGTGGCGATTTTGGGACGCGTGGTGCGGAGCGAATTAGACGGCTCCAGCCAGGCCTTCGAACCGGAATCGGCTATGGTGTGAAGATATTCTGGCAATTAGGAGAGAGTCAATGTTTGAATTCGAGAGCGAACAGTTTCGAGTGAAGGTGGGGCTGGCGGAGATGCTCAAGGGCGGCGTCATCATGGACGTCACCAACGCCGAACAGGCCAAGATCGCGGAGGATGCCGGGGCATCGGCGGTTATGGCGCTGGAGCGCGTGCCGGCCGATATCCGCAAGGAAGGCGGCGTAGCGCGCATGGCGGCGATCGGCAAGATCGAGGAGATCATGGCCACCGTCACCATCCCGGTGATGGCCAAGGCGCGCATCGGCCACTTCATGGAGGCGCGCATTCTGGAAGCGCTGGGAGTGGATTACATCGACGAGAGCGAGGTGCTGACCCCCGCCGACGAAGAGCATCACATCGCCAAGGCCGGCTTCAAGGTGCCCTTCGTGTGCGGCGCGCGCAACCTGGGCGAGGCCCTGCGGCGCATCGCCGAGGGAGCCGCCATGATCCGTACCAAGGGCGAGGCCGGCTCGGGCAACATCGTGGAAGCCGTGCGCCACATACGCACCATCATCAAGGAAATGAAGCAGCTCACCGTGCTGGGCGCCGAAGAGCTGGTGCACGAAGCCAAGAACCTGGGGGCGCCTTTGGAGCTGGTGGAATGGGTGGCGCGGCACGGCAAGCTCCCCACGCCCAATTTCTCGGCGGGCGGAATTGCCACGCCGGCGGATGCCGCGCTGGTGATGCAGCTCGGCGCCGAGGCCGTCTTCGTGGGTTCGGGAATCTTCAAATCCTCCGATCCCGCGGTGCGCGCCAAAGCCATCGTGCAGGCAGCCAAGAATTTCGACGACCCCGAGAAGCTTCTGGAGGCCAGCCGCGCGCTGGGCGACGCCATGCCCGGTCTGGATGTGTCGAAGATTCCGGAAGGGGAGCTGCTGCAAACGCGAGGCTGGTGATGAAGAAGGTCGGAGTGCTCGCCCTGCAGGGCGATTTCGCCGCGCACGGAGCCGCCTTGGAGCGCGCCGGGGCCGAGCCGGTGTACGTGCGCGGGCCGGAGCAGCTCGCCGGGATCGAGGGCCTGGTGATTCCGGGCGGCGAAAGCACCACCATGCTGAAGCTGCTGCGCTTCGAAAACTGGATGGAGGCGCTGGCGGAGTTCGGCCGCCGCAAACCGATGTTCGGAACTTGCGCCGGCGCCATCCTGATGGCCAGCGAGGTATCGAGGCCCCAACAGGAGAGCCTGGGGCTGGTGGATATCGCGGTGGAGCGCAACGCCTACGGCCGGCAGATCGACAGCCGCATCACGGAGATCGATCCCGAGCCGGAATTCCAGGCGCGCACCGGCCCCGGCAAGCTGGAGGCGGTCTTTATCCGCGCGCCCATCATCCGGCGCGTGGGTAAAGACGTGCGCGTGCTGGCGCGCTACGGGCAGGATCCCGTGCTGGTGGAGCAGGGACCGCACCTGGTGGCCACCTTTCATCCCGAGCTGAGCGCCGATGCGCGCGTGCACGGAATCTTCGTGGAGAAGCTTTGAACGCGCCAATCAAGCGAGTCCTGTTCGTGTGCATCGGCAACGCCTGCCGCAGCCAGATGGCGGAAGCTTTCGCGCGCGCGTATGGCGGCGACGTCATCGTTTCCGCCAGCGCCGGTCTCTTTCCGGCCACCAGAATAGCCGACGACACGCTCGAGGCCATGGCCGAAAAGGGGCTGGACCTGCACGACCAGTTCCCCAAGAGCATCCGCCAGTTGGGCCCCGCCGAGTTCGACCTGGTGGTGAACATGAGCGGATCCAATCTGCCGGACGTGCCGGCCGCACGAATCGCGGAATGGGATGTCGACGACCCGGTCGCAATGCGTTACGAACGGCACTGTGAAGTGCGCGACCGGATCGAAGCCCTGGTGATCCGGCTGATTCTGGACCTGCGCGCCGAGGCGCTCCGCGCGCGCGGAGCCTGAACTTTTTTCACTTGCGGGCCGGGCCGCCCTGGGAGCGGCGGCGGGTGGCGGCGGCGAGGTACTGACCAAGGGCAAGGAGATTCGAGTCCCGGCCGAAACAACTCTGACTTTCCGGCTGGACCGGCTCATGCACCTGCGCGAAGCGCTCTGAGAGCGAGCGCAGGGCGGCCGGGACTCGCAACGCGGCGCACCGGGTTGGCCCGCCGCGGCGAGGGTGCGGGTACCGGCCGGACCCCACCGGGTTTCGACCCCCTTGCACGCGGCATTCAGTTTTGACAATAATGACGGCAGGTTCGAAGGAGATCTGCCTTGCAAAGCGTGCTGGTATCCGCCCTGGCTGCTTGTTGCGAAGGATCGCTGCGATCCCCGGTCCGCCGCTTCCTGGTGGGCCTCTCGTCCGACGAGCTGGAGTTCATCGCGGGCTTCATGGGGTCGTGCATCCTGGAAGGATCGGGTGAGGTAGCAGATTACCGGTTAGCGCACTGGGGCGCCTCCACCGACGACCAGAATCACAAGATGATCCTGGTCCGGGAGTTCCTCTGCCGCGCCGGTTTGCGGCCGGCCGCTCCCGCGGTGCGGGCCACCCACGCCTGAAGTCTTCGGGCTGCGCGGCGGCCGTTATTGCACAATCCCGGCGCCGTGCGGCTCTAGCTTGATTTCCCCAAAAGCCGATTCGTACTGCGTCACGTTTTGCTGCAGGATATTGAGAACCGCCTTGGCCTGCTGCGGGCTGAGGTAAATGCCCTGGAAATTGTGAATGGCTACATTATCCGGAGCGGTCTGATTCACGCGCCCGAACATCAAAAAAAAGTCCCAGAGGTTCACCCGTACCTGGACGCTGTTGGCGTAGCTTTCCCGGTAGTCGGGTGTGTTGATCAACTGGATTGTGGGAGGGGTGGGCTGATTCATCGCTTCTAAGGGTAGCACCGGCGGGGTGGCGGCCTAAGGTGTTTTTAAGCAGCGCCGGGGATCACAAAACTTTACGAAATTTGGTCAAACCCGTGCAGGCTTTGCTGCGTCGGATAGGTCAGAGAGGCCCAAACCATGAAAGCATTCATCGAGAGCCAAACGAAGGGATTGGCGCACTGCCCCATTTGCACTCACACTGTGCCGGCGGAACTCGACCTGAAACCCAAATATCCTCGGGTCGCCCCGGGCCAGCGGTGCCCCCGCTGCGGATCCAGCCTGGACGTCGCCGTGGTGATCCAGATACCGGAAGCCGCCTAGGCCAGTACCGTTTCCTGTACCTCCGGAGGGAAGCCGGTTGTCGGAAGAAGGAATTTCTGCCATAGTAAAGGAGGCTCCCGGTATGAAACGCAAGGCGCAACCCAAGAGCGATCCGATTGTACCGCCTGAGATTTTGGAACAGGCCAAACGGTCGGTCTCGCCCGACCTTCTTAAGAAGGTTACGAAGTGCTCGGTGTGCGGCGCCGAGACGGCGGATCCGGGAGAGGAACCGCTGTGTTGGGTGTGCCGCAGACTCAAGATCAGCGCCTGGCGGGAAATCGAACAGCAGATGCCCGCCCAGGAATAGG
>CAYRWE010000072.1:0-20864 GCA_964427655.1 uncultured Solibacteraceae bacterium
CCCGGTCCTGCCCGATCGAGGTAACGGTGCCGTCGGCGAAATTGAAGGTCGGGAAAGTAGAAGCCGTGGGATGCGAGGCCAGGTCCACACCATCATCGATGACCAGGCCGAGTTGAGATATGGCCTGGGCCCCCTGGATGGGGAATGTGTCGTTTTCGTTGAAATTTGTGAAGCCAAAGCGGAGTTCGTTTAACCAACGGGGCGTGATCGAATAATTGTAGGACACCACCAGGCTGCGATTCTGTTCCCGGGCGTGGTCAGGCGGCAGAAAGTTATTTGCCGGGGAAATGACGCCCGCGTTGTTAGACAACGTGTAGTCGACGTTCTTGAAGCTGAATCGTGCATAGATCTGCTGTTTGGACGTGATGTAATGATCCAGCCGCGCGTCAAACCCGTTGGAACTCGACGGGATCGGCACCAGAGTCTGATAGTTGTACGACGGGTTAATTGCGCCGATATTGGCGTTGGGTAGTGGATAGTAATTATTGAGCAGCGATTGAGCCACGGGATTAATGCACGCCTGGCACGAGCCGGTCGGAATCGTGTTATTCGGAAAAGGCATGCCCGTGAAGGGATTCATGACGGGCAATCCGGATGCCGCAACCAGATCGCTTAAATTGCCGTTCCTCTCCGCCGCCGTCGGCACCAGAAGCTGTTCCGGGTAGGACTGCGTCTTCCGGTTACCTTCGTAGTCGATAAAGAAGAACGTTTTGTCTCTTCCCTGGTATAGTCTCGGGATGGTGACGGGGCCGCCCAGGCTGCCGCCGAAGGTATTGAAACTCTTCGGCGCCTTGGTGCCGAAGTTCAGAACGGTGGCATCGAGATCCTTGTTCTGAAAATACTCAAACGCGCTGCCGTGCAAGAGGTTCGTTCCGCTCTTGGTGACGAAGGTTACATCGCCGATCTGGGCAAATTCCGCGTTGTTGTTGAATGCGGTGACCTTCATCTCGGCGATTCCTTCCATAGACGGGTACGCATCCTGCAGCGCACCGTTCTGGCGCACGTTGGCCGTTGAGACTCCGTCCACGGAGAAACCCACCTGCGCCGCGGTCGCGCCGCCGACGGCAAAGTTCCCCTGCGAGTCCTTCGTCACCGAGGGCGAAACGGCTAGAGCCGCCAGTGGGCTGCTGGACACGGCCCGGGAGTTGATAGGCAACCCGGTTATATCGCTATTGATCTTCGAATCGGTGAGCGTGGCGTTTTCGGTGTTCACAGCCGCGGCCTCCCCGACCACATCGACTTCCTGCTTTGTGCCGGCCACGGCCAGCTTCAGATCCAGACGAATGTCTTGCCTCGACGCCAACTCCAGCTTGTCGGCTATGGAATCGGCGAATCCTTCTTTCGCCGCCGTCACACGGTAGTGTCCTGGCTTGAGATTTTCGAACAGGTAATTTCCCGAGCTGTCAGTGAGGGTAGCGAGGTCGGCATTCTCATCGACATTATGCAGCTTCATGGCAACCTGTGGCACGGCGCTGCCGGTTTCGTCCTGTGTCGTGCCGCGGATACTGCCAAAGGTGGACTGAGCGTCAAGTTGCGGCAGCAGAATTGCCGAAACGATCGCGAGAAGCCCCCAAACCATTCGTCGAGTAGTGTGTAACTTCCGTAGTTGCATTCGATTACCTTTCCGGGATCGCGTGGACACACGAATCCTGCTTCAAATGTGAGTTGAATTTAGCTAACGACCTGGATCATTCTCGACGCGGAGTCTGGACGGCAATTAGGGGCAGTATGACCTGACGGATATGAAAAACTCATGAAAATCATGAGGAGAACGGATGTAATCTCACGAGTGACCAGGACCACCACGCGGCTCTCTCGCGCGGCGACCGCGAAGATCCCGCCGTAGCTATATCGCGAGTTCATGGGCCGCGATCCCGGACCCACACGCGCTGCTGGAATGGTTGGGTTGGTGATAAAGGCTGGGCCCTTCCAGCAGCAGGCGGCAGCAGCGGATGGATTCATGGATTCCCTGACCGCCCGGGAGTGGGGCATAAAGGAAAGCGATCATGAGCCGCATGCTCCAACTCGGTACCGCGCAAGTCGACGAAACCACGCTGGCGGATCTCTGCCGGCGTTATCGCGTCCGGGAGCTGTCGTCCTTCGGCTCGGCCGCCCGCGGAGAGATGCGGCCTGACAGCGACATCGATATCCTGGTCGAGTTTCTGCCGGGCGCCGAGATCGATCTCGTGGATTACTGCGGCCTGATTGGATCTCTCCACTCTGCTCGCGCGGAAGGTAGATCTCGTTTCGAAGAACGGGGTGTCACTTCTACGGTAACCAAGTCTTGTAACCATGATTTAACCCAAGCTATCGTGCAGCAGCGAAACCGTAGTAAGCTTCAGTCATGAGGCTCGGACCAGAGTGGGTCTTCTTGATTGGCACAATCCTGGCATTGAGCGCGCAACTTCCGCTGTTCGCGCAAACTACCGGCGTTGCCGCGAGTCCCCAGCGAACTGCCGTTTCCGTCCCATTCGTCGGGTGTGCATCATCTGGTCAAATCGAGACATTGGAAGCGCCGAGAGGTACAAGTAAATTTGTTCCGATAAGCCCGACAGACGCAGAGGCACTCGCCTACTACAACTCCGCAGACGGCATTGGTCTCCTCGCGCCGCGCAGCTGGTTTTGCGAGGGAGCCTCTGGCTCCGGTGGCTCCGCCCTGTTCTTGAGCCCTAAACCAATCCATCACGGCCTGTCGGGATGGGAGGGCCTTGAGGGAACGGCGATTGAGATCAACCGCATGTCCGGCGAAAACTCCGGGAGGTATGACATTGCGGAGATAATGTCCAGAGTTTTTCCAGAGTATAGGGCAATCGCCCGCCGCGTTTGGGAAGATATTGATCTCCCACTTCCGTCCGGCCCATATCCGAAAGACACCTTGACATACATAAGCAAAACGATTGTTGAGTTCAAGACTCCGGCCCAAACGGAAGGATTGGGAAACTTCCATTCATGGCTAAAGAAGAGTGGCCCTCCAATACAGGGAGCCGCGATTCTGATTGCCGACCCTCAAGACCCGAACCTCAGTTCGGCTCGCCTGATACTCCTGTCTGTGCGCTTTCCTCCCGACCTAGCCAGGCTAACGCCGACTATCATTCGCTATCTTGAACGCGACGCGCTGGGCGGCGCGAGCAGATAGAGCTTTGGACAAAGACGATTTCCATCAGTTACTTGGGAAGCCTTTCAAATCGCGGGGTCTCCCGCATGGCTCCGCCTCTCCCCTCACGCCGCCGCCGACACTCTCCGCCCGAACCACCGCAGCCCCGCCCACTTACCGGGCACTAATCCCCGCCACTTACGCAGCACCAGTTCCACTAGATTCAACGCCACCGCCAGCGCCAGTAGCCCTGGCCAGAGGTTCATGACCGTGCTATTGCCGCGGCCGCGGGCGTCGAATACCTGGCGCGGCGAGGGGCGGAAACGGCCTCCGGTCGCCTCCGCAATCTGCCGCAGAAGCGGATCGTTGTGGCCGTACTCGCGCATCTCCTCTTCCTGGCGGTAGAAGCCCACTTCCGGAAAGGCGCGCAAATCGGCCAGCGGACGCACGCGGAACAGGCCCTGGTTCGGCCCCAGGCTCAAACGGCCGCGGTAGTGCCCGGCGGCCACTTTGCCGATCTTGAGGGGCGCCTGAAATCCGTTCGGCCCGAAGGCGAATACGTCCGGCAGCGGCTGGCCGCCGGCGTCCGGCTCGGGCACGCTGCGCGAGAGGCGGTAATCCACCACCAACTCGCCCGTGGCGGCGTCGAAATCGGCGGTGGCCTCGCTCGGGGCGGCGTGCGGCAGCAGGTCGCGGAACACGTTGGCCCACAGTTTGTCGAAGCCCGGCCACGCCACCCAGTTGATGGCCCAGCGGTTCTTGGCGTCGGAAGTGAAGACCACCACGCGGCCCAGGCCGTATTGCCAGCGCACCAGCAGCGGGTCGCCGCGATCGGCCTCCAGAATGGCGTCCGCCGTGGGGCGCGCGCGGAAGCGGATGTAGCCGCGCAACGGCGGCGCGCTCTCCATGCCCACGCCGTCCAGGATCTCCGCGCGCTTCAAAATCCGCGGCGTGATGGCTTTCTCCACCGCGGTCACGCCGGTGTGCTCCTCCACGTCGCGCAGCAGCAGACGCTCCAGGCCCGAAGGGTCGTCCATGAAGTAAGACTGGCCCTCGGAGGTTTCCGCCACGCGCTCCAGAAACGCGCGGTTCACGTCCTGCCCCAGCCCCACCGTCGAAATGGTGATGCGGTTGGCCAGCGCCTGCCGCGCCAGCGCCATGGCGTCGCCTTCCTCGGAGATTCCGTCGGTCAGCAGCACAATATGCTTGTACACCGCGTTGCGCGGCAGGATGCGCTGATAGGCTTCGGTGAGCGCGGGGGCGATCTGCGTGCCGCCATCCGCCACGATGCCCGAAATCAGCCCCTTGATGCGATCCGGATCGTCGGCCGGGCCGATGGGCACGGCCCACTGGAACGAGTTGTCGAAGATCAGCACGCCCACCTGGTCCACCGGGCGCAGGTTGTCCACCACACCGACAGCCGCCAGCTTGGCCAGCTCCATCTTGCGGCCTTCCATGGAAGACGATTTGTCGATGATCAGCACTACCGCTGTTCCTTCGGTATCGCGCGGCGGCCGCAGCTTGGCCGGCAGGGTGCGCTCGAGCGGCTCCTCTTCGCCCGGCTTCGCAACGTAGACGTTGTGCTCGCCCGCGATCCATACCAGGCCGCCGCCCTTCTTGACGAAATCTTCGACCGCCAGTTGGCTTTCCCGCGGCACCCACTGCATATCCCAGTTGTTGATGACCACAAGCTGATACGGATCGAGCCGTGCGGGGATGTTGGCGGTCGAGCGATCCACCTCGAACTGGTTGGCTTCGAGTGCGCGCACCAGGTGCTGCTCGCTGAGGGCGGGATCGCGCGAGACCAGCAGGACGCGCGGCCGGCGCAGCGCCACGGCGTCCTCGAAGCGCGTCTCGCCCAGGCCCGCGGCGGAGATTTCGCCCGCCAGCGCGATGGCGCCGGATGAGTTCACGGAAGCCTGCAAGGTCAGGTGATTAGTGCCCGCCGCGAGCGGAACGCGGCTGGTGCCGATGGTCTTGCCCTCGGCGGTCATCTCCACGTCGGCCGGGGTAGCGCGCGGCGATTCCACGGTCACTTCCACCGGAAAGCGCTCGCCGCTGAAGACCTGTCCGGGGAACGACACCGATTGCAGAACCAGCGCCGGCCGCGGGCGGCCTTCGAGGGGAATGGTGTCGATGGGGATGCCGAGCTGCCGCG
Source organism: uncultured Solibacteraceae bacterium (assembly GCA_964427655.1). Classification (GTDB taxonomy): domain Bacteria; phylum Acidobacteriota; class Terriglobia; order Bryobacterales; family Bryobacteraceae; genus CAVQNQ01. The sequence goes on from CAYRWE010000072.1 coordinate 5,253, forward strand.
CCTGCCAGATGGCGCGCGTCACGCTGCCCGAGTTCTCGTTGCCGTCGGAGACCAGCAGCAGACGCGGCACCATGGCCGCGGGCAGGGACGCGGTGGCATCGCGCAGCGCCGCTTCCAGATTGGTGGCCCGGCCCGCTTCTCCCACTGCGTGGCCGAATTGCCAGCCGCGCCTGGAGCACTCCTCGGGCGCGGGGTTGCGCGTGTCGCGGGCGAAGGGGACCACGGCGGTCCAATGGCGGCCGCGCGCGCGTTCCAACTGGTTGGCCAGGGCGGATTCGGAAGCCAGATCTTCATCCGAAATGCTGGCCGAAGTATCGGCGAGCATAACGACGGCCACGCGGCTCTCGAAAACCGTGAGGCGCGGCTGCGCCAGGGCCGCGGCCACCGCCACCAGCGCGCCGGCCTTCAACAACAGAGCCCCGCGGCGCGAGCTGGCGCGCCATTCCCACGCCGCCCATGCGGCCGGAAGCAATGCCAGCAGAAGCAGTCCGGGATGCAGGAACGTCATCGGCGCACTCCCGCGGGCTGCCGCGACCGCAGCGGAATCAGAGGGGTAAGCAGACGCCGCCCCTGCCGGGATCCGCCATAGAGGAGCCACTCCGCCAGCAGGCCCACGGCACCCAGCACGGCCAGCCAGGGCCACAGGTCGCCCGAGACCGCGCTCGAAACCTGAAAGCGCGGGACTCCCTGGCGGGCCCCGGCGGGCGCCTGCCAGCGCGTATCCCAAAGTTCCGGCAGGGTCAGTGAATAGACGTAATCGTTGTCGCCCGCCACCACTCGCACTGGGCCAGGCGTTCCGGAATAGAAGTGCAGCGCGCGGTCGCGCAAAGTGAAAGGCACGGGCGAGCCATCGGCGGCGGCCACCGTCACCGGGCGGCTGGGCGCGTCCGTATCCAGCTCGGCCTTCACGGTGCCCACGCTGCCGGCGGCGATTTCCCAGCGGTGAAAGATATCCGGCGAGAACCAGCGCAACAGGTTGGCAAACAACAGCGGAGCGGCCAGTTGGTAGCGCAGCGCGGAAAGCGCCGGATGGAAGCCGAACACCACGATCTTCCGCACCCCCGGCCGCGCTACGATGACGGGGCCCGCCTCCACCTCGCCGATGCGCGCGTCGCCTGTCTCGGTGGCGAAGACCTCGGTACGATCCAACTTGAAATCGCGCGTGTACAGACCAGTGGCCATGGCCTCCGCGCCGTTCCATTTCGCGAAAGGCGCGTGCTCCACCGTCTGCCGCACGGCGATGGGCGAACCCGAGGCGGGCGGCTCAATCCAGATGGAATCCGCGGACGGCTGTTGCGGCGGGATGAAGCGGTCCAGAATCACCAGGCCGCCATCGTCCACGCGATATTCCTGCGGCTTGCGATAGACCGCGCTCACGCGCGGGTTGCCGCCCAGCAGCGGACGCAGCAGGTCGGGCTGATTCGAGTAGACCACCACGGGCAGGACCGGCTGAGCGGGCACATCCAGATCGGCGCGGTCGTCTGCCGGAAATTCGTCGTGCGGGGTGAGGTTCACGCGCAGCACGCCCGCGCTGGGATTGCGAAATTCGAAGCTAGCCTCGGCGTCGCCTCCCGCCGGGATGGCGATGCGGCGCGCTCCCGCGGGCACCGACGCAGGGGCATCCGCCGACGTGCCGGCCTGGCTGAAATCGAGCGACAGCGTCACGGTGCGGGCGCGCGTTCCGTAATTATGCGCGGCCACGTAGACTTGCCACGCGGTATCGTCGGCCGAGCGGCGCATCCCCACCTTGCGCAGGCCGCAATTCTCGATCGCTTCGGGCACCAGCAGTACACGCAGATTGCGCGGCGGCGGAGCAACGGAGGCCTCGCGCGCGGCCGTGCGGCCCGATCCCACGAAAGCGATCTCGCCGGGGTTGCGGCCCTCCTGCGATTGAATGTGCCCGGCGAAGAGCAGCGCCTGGTCCAGATCGAGGGCCGTAAAGCCAGACTGCGAGGCCATGATGGCCGCTTCCACTTTGCGGCGATCCGGTTCGTAGGCTGTGGCGGGCGTGACCAGGCCATCGGCGCGCACCAGCATGACGCGGTCCTGGGCTGGCAGGGCGCGCACGTAGCGGCGGGCTCGATCGCGTGCCAAATCCATCAAAGTCCGGTTGCCGGAACGCGCCCCCATCCACGCCGAGGTGTCGAGGATCAGAACGTGGTCGCGCCCTGCCGCCGCCGGCGTTCCCCAGCGCAATTGCGCCACCGCCAGCAGCAGCAGCGCCATGCTGGCAAGCTGCAGGATGAGCGACCAGGGCTGCTGGATGCGCCGCCGCCGCGCCACGGCTTCGGGCTGAGAGGCGGCCACCCAGAAGCGCAGCGTCGAGACCACCTGCTGGCGCCGCGAACGGTCCAGCAGATAGAGCGCCACCGCGACGGCGGCCACGGAGCCGAAGACCGCCGCGAACTGCAATACGGTCAGGTTCAGCAGGTACACAAGCCGCCTGTCATGCGATGCCCCGCGCACGCACCAGCTCGCCGAACACCACGCTCTCGATCGGCTGCGCGGTGGAAAAACCCACGTAGCGCCCGCCGCTCCGCAGGGCCACGCTTTCGATACCGGCGCAATACTCGTCGAAGGCCGCGGTGTAACGCCGCCGCGCGCGATCGTCGAAATCCAGCTTTAGAGAGGCGCCCGTCTCGGCATCCCGTACTTCCAGCTCGCCGGCCCAGGGCGGCGTGCGGTCTTCCTCGCTCCAGACTTGCAGCAGCATCAGCTCGTGGCCGAAATCGGCCAGATATTGCAGCGCGCGCGGGCAGCTCTTGTCGTCCAGGAAATCGGAAACCACGATGGCCACGCCGCGACGCGAGTAGACATCGATGAACTCGCGCACCACCGCCAGGTAGTCGGTGGCCCCGCCCGGCTCCATGCCGCCGATGGCATCCATCACGCCGGGGAAGCGCTGGCGCCCGCCGGTCGAGTACATGCGCCGCCCCAGGCGGCTGGAAAACCCGTGAATCTCGATGCTATCGTGCCGCACCAGCCCCACGTAGCACAGGGCCGCCGCCAGCCGCCGCGCATAATCGAATTTCTCGCCGCCGTGGACCGACATCGAGGCGCTCAAGTCGATCAGTAAGCGGATGGGAACCCGCGGCTCCACTTGAAACATCTTGAGGAACAGCTTGTCGAGCCGCATGTAGGCTCGCCAATTGACCGCCCGCAGATCGTCTCCCTGGTGGAAATTGCGGTGGTCCAGAAACTCCTGTCCCGGGCCGGCCAGGCGCGAAACGTTATGCCCGCCCACGAGGCCAGGGAACGATTTCTGCCAGCGCAGGGCCAGGCGTTCGAGCCTCTCCAGAAACTCCCGGTTTAGCAGCGGGGCGGAAGGCATGGCGCGATCCTACGCAGCCGATGCCGTGGCGGTTACGCCGTCGATGATGGCGCTGAGGATGGACTCCGGCGTCTGCCCGTCCGCATGCGCATCGAAATTGAGGATAATGCGGTGCCGCAGAACCGAGGCCGCGATCCGCTGAATGTCCTCCACCGCCAGGTGGAAGCGCCCGCGCATCAGCGCCAGCACGCGCCCGCATTCGACCAGCGCCTGCGCCCCGCGCGGCGAGCTCCCGTAGCGGACGTACTTGCGCGCCAGCTCGTGCGCTTCCTTCTGCTCGGGCTGCGTGGCCATCACCAGTTGAATGGCGTACTCCTGAACGTGCGGCGCTACCATCACCTGGCGGCACACCGCACGCACTTCCATGATGGAATCGCGATCCAGCACCGCTTCCAGCACATGCTCTTCGGGCTGTATGGTGCGCTCGACAATGCGGTTCAGCTCGTCGCGCGTCGGATAGGTCACCAGGATCTTCATCAGGAAGCGGTCGAGCTGCGCTTCGGGCAGCGGATAGGTGCCTTCCATCTCGATGGGGTTCTGGGTGGCCATCACCAGAAAAGGCGCTTCGAGCTGATGCGTGCTGGTGCCGTTGGTCACGGTGCGCTCCTGCATGGCCTCGAGCAGCGCCGATTGCGTCTTGGGCGTGGCGCGATTGATCTCGTCGGCCAACACCAGGTTGGCGAAAATGGGTCCCGGCTGGAAACGGAGCTGCTTCGAGCCACGCTCGCCGGTTTCGATGATCATGCTGCCCACGATGTCCGCGGGCATTAGGTCCGGCGTAAACTGAATTCGCGAATATTTGAGGTGCAGGGTGCGCGCCAGAGTGCGCAACAGCGTGGTCTTTCCCAGACCCGGCACCCCTTCCAGGAGCACGTGCCCCGAGGCGAGAAGGCAAATAAGTACCCCCTCGACCACATCGTCTTGCCCCACGATCACCTTGGCGATCTCGCGCCGGACGGCGTTGAGCCGGTCCACGGCGATTTGGCGTGCCGCTTCCGATCCCATGCGCGTAGCACAGCACGCTATGCGCCAACCGGCCTGGGTCCCGGAGTGTTATCGTACGCAAATGTGCTTTAGGCCGATGCGGTGAAGTCAGGCTTCGCTACTGAGGCCGGGCGGGGAGTTCAGCTTGCCCACCAGAACCGTGAGCACCAGGGCCATTTCGGAGAGCGCCTCGCGGGCCTGACGCGGCGCGGCCACGCGGGTGAGACGGAACCACCCGCGCATGACGCGGTAATCGAGAATCAGCAGGCGATCTTCGATGCTGTTCAGGTCGCGGCCGCCGGCGTGCTCGAGGAGGTAGGTCAGAACGCGGTAATCGCGGTTGAGGGAAACTTCGAGCGCATCCAGTCCGGCTTCGCCGCGCAGCTTCTCCTGGATCGCTTCCATACCAAAGCGCGAATCCGGAAGCTGGACGGGCGCGGCCAGCGCTTCGGCCCGTGCGCGCAGCAGCAGCAGACAGCTATAGCGGAACCAGTAACCCAGCAGAGCGACCGAGACCGTTATGATGAGAATGCCCGACAGCATAGCCAGCGCGTTGGTGGCCGTCCCATACCCACGGTACTAGGCCATCCATAACGACTCTAACACCGTAAACTATGCCCTGCAATAGCTCTTAACAGACTTCGAAAGAGTTATTTACCCGATACCGGGGTCTCCTGTACTATAGGACACCGCGCTTAGTACCGCTACCTTAAATCGCCGCCATGGCTTTCTGTATATCCAACCCCGGGAACTCGTAATCCACCAATTTGCCGCTGAGATAGCTTTCGTAGGACGCTAAGTCGAAATGGCCGTGGCCGCTCAAGCAGAACAGGATCACGCGCGGCTTGCCTTCCTCGCGCGCGACTAACGCTTCGTCCATGGCGGCGCGAATAGCGTGCGACGATTCGGGAGCCGGCAAAATGCCCTCGGTGCGGGCGAATTGTACGGCAGCCTCAAAACAGGGGACCTGCGTGTACGCCTTCGCTTCGATTTCGCCCTGGTTCAGCAGGTGGCTCAGCAGCGGGGAAGCCCCGTGGTAACGCAGCCCGCCGGCGTGAATCCCCGGAGGAACGAAGTCATGCCCCAAGGTGTACATCTTGATGAGGGGAGTGAGCCTAGCAGTGTCCCCATAGTCATAGGTGAAGCGGCCCTTGGTCAGGCTCGGACAGGCGGCCGGCTCCACGGCCAGAATGCGCGGTCCCTTGCCGGATAGACGGTCCAGGACGTACGGTAGCGCTAGTCCCGCGAAATTGCTGCCACCGCCGAAGCAGCCGATCACCACCTCCGGCTCTTCCCCAGCCTGCTCCATCTGCAGCTTGGCTTCCTGGCCGATGACCGTCTGGTGCAGCATGACGTGGTTGAGCACGCTGCCCAGCGAGTAGTTGGTATCCGGATGGGTGGCGGCGTCTTCGACCGCCTCACTGATGGCGATGCCCAGGCTGCCCGGCGAATCCGGCGTGGCGGCCAGCACTCCGCGGCCTGAATTGGTATGGTCGCTGGGGCTGGGGAAAACCTCCGCGCCCCAGGTGTGCATCATCATGCGGCGGTAGGGCTTCTGATCGTAGCTCACGCGCACCATGTAAACCGTGCACTCCAGGCCGAACAGGCGGCAAGCCAGCGATAGCGCGCTGCCCCACTGCCCCGCCCCGGTCTCCGTTGCCAGTCGCTTCATCCCAGCGCGCTTGTTGTAATAGGCCTGCGGCACGGCGGTATTGGGCTTGTGGCTCCCCGCCGGGCTGGTGCCTTCGTACTTGTAGTAGATGTGCGCGGGCGTATCCAGAGCCTTCTCTAGACGGCGGGCGCGATAGAGTGGCGTGGCCCGCCATAAGCGGTAAATATCCAGCACCTCGCCCGGAATGTCGATCTGCGGCTTGGGAGAGAATTCCTGCTCGATCAGCTCCATCGGGAAGATAGGCGTGAGATCCTGCGGCGTCAGCGGCGCGCGGGTGCTCGGATTGAGCGGCATCGCGAGCGGCACCTTCAGCGAGGGCAGCACGTTGACCCAAACGGTCGGGATCTGGCTGTCAGCCAGCAGAAATTTGGAGTGTTCCGGCATGGGAAGGCCTATTGTAATACCGGGCGAACGATGCTGCTGAAGATCCGTGAAACAGCATTAGCCCCAGACGCCGCCCGGTCCCACGCCAACCCGCCAATGCGTGAAGCCAGACCAGGTCCCGTCGCGCGCTTCAGGGAACTTCCCCTATCACTTCTTCTCGGTGTCGTCCTTCTTTTCTTTATCGTCGAACTTGACCTTCGAGTCCACATCCTGGTACTGGATGTTGGATTCGCCGTTGTACTTGTGGTAATTGCGAAAATCGATGGTATTGCGGCTGCAAAAGTTGGACATGCGCTGGCAGCTCAGCGTCTCGGCGTGCACCGGCAGGAGGAATTGATGGACCGCGTCGCCCAGGCGGACGTACTGATAATCGGTGGCCGATTCCACGTGATCGGTCGGAAATTCACCCGGGAAGTTGAGCGCCTCCATCTCGATGCGCAGCACGCGCGCGGTGGCCGGGTCGATCCAGACCGACCCTCTGTAGGCCGGAATGTAGGTCTCCGAACCCATGTGGATGGTCCAGTGCGAGTTCTCGCGTTTGACTGAGAAATCGTACTTTTTGGCATTCACCCCGCTGGTTCGGGATTCCCCTGCAGGGCGGAAATCGGCGGCCGTGGCAGGCGAGAACAGGTCGATCAGGACGGTGCCGAACTCCCCGGTGGACCAGGCGCCTCCCAGTTCTTCCATGCTCTTCTTCACCGGCTTGCCGTTGACGGCCAGGTCGCGGTATTCCTCCTTGCCGCTGCGATAGATCACGTTGGTGCTGACCACGTCGAGAGGGCTCCAACTGGCCGGATGCGACTCGCTTTGGAAGCGCGCCATCATCTCCTGGCAGACGTAATCGGGAAGCGACTCGGTGAACTCCATGGCCGCCTCGGTCGCCTTGCGGATCAGCGGTTCCATGGGACGCTGCAAGGAACTGATGATCTCTTCGTCGCTCGGCGGTTGCGCCGGCGCCGGCATCCTGGCGGTTTCGATCGGTGCGGGTGCCGCTGGCTCGGCGGGCGGCGTTCTCACGACGGCCACATCCTGCACGGGCGCTTGCGGCGAAGCCACGGTAGCGGGCTGCGCGGAAGCGTTCTCCGGCACCGGCGCGGCCTTCTCGCGCGAGGGATCGGCGGGTTTGCCATGGCGCAGGGTGGGCGGACCAGGATCCGAGGGATCCGGCGGCACGGGCGGCGGAGGCGCGGCCGGAGTGGCCGGCGCCGCGGCTTTGGCCGTCTCGGCCTTATCGGCATCCGGCTTGGTGTCGCCATCCTTCCAGGTGTCGTGGACGCCCTTATCTTTATCGTCCGCAGCCTTCTCGGCGGCCTTTTCCCAATACACGTTAACGGCGGTCAGGTAACCCTCCTGATCGCGCGGCCCTTCCACGGAGATCTGGTCGCCCACCGCGAAACTCGGAGTCTTGATTTCCTCGCCGCCCTTGAAGAACTTGGTCTTGTCGTTGCGCTTGAAATCTAGAACGCGATTATCGTCCAGATCAAGCGTGATGGTCTTGGCATCCAGCAGCTTGAGCTTGCCGCGGAAATTGGGAAGCGGCTGGCCCTTGGTGGAATCCGGCTGCTGCTTACCGGTGCGGCCCGGCATCGGAATGCCCCCTCCGCCGCCTGGGTATCGCGGATAACCGCCCGGATAACCGCCCGGGTACCCCCCGGGATAGCCACCCGGATACTGGGCCTGCGCCGCCACGACGAAGATCGAGAAAATCAGTGCGGTTCTCACCATTGCACACCTCCGGCTGGGCAAGCGGCTTCACACGTAGCCGTGTCTTTACAGATGCCCTTCTCCGTTCCCAGGTTACGCCGATTCGGGGCCGCTCCGCCAATGCGCTCGAAATCGTGTCGGTGAACCAGCGCGCGCTTTGTTGACCGGGTAGGGCGGCTGTTCTAAGCTGGCAGCCATGCAGATGCGATGCCTGCGCTTCCTCCTGCCGTGTGTGGTGCTGGCTATGGCCGGTGCCGCCGCCGAGCGGATGACCGCGCCGCAATTGATTGAGTTAGCCAAGAGCGACCCCGGCCGTATCGGCGAAGCCATCCAGGCCAGCTTCGATGCCCGCCAGCTCCAGGCCGGCACGGCGTGGGCCAGCCGCGGCGAGGCTTTCTTCTTCGCCATCGAGGCAGCCTCGCGGCCGGGGCTGCTCATCGACGGCGTGCCGGGCCCCGAAATGCGGCGCGCCGGTGAGACCGGCATCTGGTATGCGGCCGCCGAGATCCGGCCGTTGGGCGCGCTGCATTCCTTCCATTACGTGGTGAATGGCGCGGATTTTGGCGGCAGCTTCGACGTGCCGGCGTTCGGCTCGCTCTCTTACCGGCAGCCGGGCGTGCCCGCCGGGACGCTCTCCGAGCGTATCACCCATACCAGCAAGATCTACGACGGCATGAAGAGCGTCTACCAGATCTATGTCCCGGCGCAGTACGACCCGCAAACGCCGGCGGCCCTGATGGTGTTTCAGGATGGCGCGGGCTATCTGAATCGCGACGGCGCGAATCCGGCCCTCAACGCCATCGACAATCTCATCGCGCAGAAGAAGATTCCGGTGATGATATGCGTATTCATCAACCCGGGCGATATCTCCGGCTCGCCCGGCACCCCCACCTACAACTTCGTGAAGAGTTATGCCGATAAATGGGGCCGCACGCTGGCCGACTCCATGCGCAGCACGCTCTACGACACGGTGAGCGACCGCTACGCGCGCTATCTCCGCGACGAGGTACTGCCCGAGGTGGCCGCCCATTACCACCTGCGTCCGGACGCCTATAGCCGCGCCATCACGGGCGTTTCTTCGGGCGGCATCTGCTCGTTCAACGCGGCCTGGCAAATGCCGGACCAGTTCAGCCGCGTACTCTCCTGGATCGGCAGCTTCGTGAGCATACAGTGGAAAGAAGATCCCACCGTGCCGGACGGTGGACAGGATTACCCCAATAAGATCCTGCGCGATCCCAAGCGGAATATGCGCGTGTGGCTGCAGGATGGCGCCCGCGACATGGAGGGCAACTGGTTCGAGCGCCACTACGGAAGCTGGCCCACCGCCAATATCGCCATGGCCAACGCTCTCAAGCTGGCGGAGTACGACTTCCACTTCAGCTTCGGCGGCGGCACGCACAACGGATCGCAGGGCGCGGCCGAGTTCCCCGAAGCGATGATCTGGCTGTGGCGCGATTACGACCCTGCGAAAACCGAGCAGGTCTACAAGATGGAGGCCGCCGAACAGGCCCGGCCGCCCTTCCGCGCCACCATCGGAAACACGGACTGATCCTCCGCCATGTCGAATCCCGCTTCGAGCGGCCCGCGGCCGGCGCCGGCAGGTCCTCGGCTACAGTAGGTAGTGGAGGCCAATTGAATCTGCGCCGCCTGTTACTGGTGGATGGCGATCCGTCGCTGCACGAGCGGCTGGCGGGCCTTTTGCAGCGCGACGACCGCCGGATTTCCAGCGTTTACGAGCTGCCGGAAGCCCTCGAGCGGTTGCGCTGCGAAGCGTTCGACCTGGTGGTGGCGGGCCAGGACCGCAATGGCTGCCATGACCTCGATCTGCTGCGGCCCGCACGCGCCCTTCATCCCCGCACTCCGGTGATCGTAATCGGCGGCCCGGACCCTGCGCGGGCGGCCGCCGCGCTGCGCGATGGCGCCTATACCTACTTCCATAATCCGGTCCCGGAAAATCCGCTGAACGATATGGTCCAACTGGCGCTCGACGCCGGCCCGTGGCGCGGCGACATCCGTGTGGCTTCGGCGCGGCTGGAATGGCTGGCGCTGGAGGTGCGGGCCAAGATGGAGGCCGTCGAGCGGATCACGCAATTCGTGCGCGAGATCGAGACCGATCTTCCGGGCGGCGCCTGCGAGAATGTCGCGGCCGCCTTCCGCGAACTGCTGCTTAACGCCGTCGAGCACGGCGCCGGGCTCGACGCGCGCAAGCGCGTGGGCGCGACGCTGATCCGCACCGCGCGTGCCATTCTGGTGCACATCCACGACCCGGGCAAGGGTTTCTCGATCGACCGGCTGTCGCACGCAGCCATTGCCAACCCGGCCGATTCGCCCATTCACCACGTGGAGGTCCGCGCCGAGCGGGGCCAGCGGCCGGGCGGCTTCGGCATTCTGATGTGCCGCAGCCTGGGCGACGAACTGCTCTACAGCGAGCGCGGCAACGAAGCCCTGTTCGTGAAGTATCTCCGGTAAAAGGTTAAAATTACCTTTAATCTCGAAGTGGGCCGCCGGGCCAGGGGAGGTGCCGTCGTGCGCATGGACCGCCGTGGTTTTCTGAAGGCCGCCGCCGGGGCGCCCGCCCTGCTGGCCGCTCAGCCAACGCGGCCCAACGTGCTGTTCGTGCTCGCCGACGAATGGCGCGCGCAGGCCACCGGTTATAGCGGAGACCCCAACGTCCGCACGGCGGCGCTGGACCGGTTGGCCGCGGAAAGCGCCAATTTCGAGAACGCCGTCTCGGGCCATCCGGTCTGCTGTCCTTACAGGGGCAGTCTCCTGACCGGCCAGTACCCGCTGACCAACGGCCTCTTCCTCAACGACGAGGAGCTCAAGCCCACCGGCACGACGCTCGGGCAGGCCTTTGCCAATGCGGGCTACCGGACGGGCTACATCGGCAAGTGGCACGTGCATGGCAGTCCGGACGGGAAATACGGCCGACGTCTGGCCTACATCCCGCCCGACCATCGCTTCGGCTTCGACTATTGGAAAGCCTGCGAGTGCACCCACGACTACAACCATTCCCTTTTTTACGAAGGCGACGATCCCGCGCCGAAGTATTGGCCCGGCTACGATGCCATCGCGCAAACCGACGATGCCTGCCGTTTCATCGAGCAGCGCTCCAAGGCGCGCGACCCGTTCTTCCTGGTGCTGTCGCTAGGCCCGCCGCATTTCCCCCTGGACACCGCGCCGGAGCGCTATCGGGCGCTCTACAGGAACCGCGAAATCCGGCTGCGGCCGAACGTGCCGGAGAAGTATCGCCAGGAGGCTATCGGAGATCTGCGCGGCTACTACTCGCACATGGCGGCGCTGGACGATTGCGTGGCGCGCTTGCTGGGTTCACTGGACAGCGCGGGCATCGCCCAGCGAACCATCGTGGTGTTCACGTCCGACCACGGCGACATGATGCGTTCGCAGAGCCTGAGCACGAAACATGTCCCTTGGGACGAATCCATCCGCGTGCCGTTCCTGCTGCGGTATCCCCAGAAACTGGGAACGCGGGGAACGCGCATCCGGACCGTGCTGAATACGCCCGATATCATGCCGACCCTGCTGGGTATGGCCGGCCTCCGCACGCCGGACGGAGTGCAAGGCACGGACTACTCCGGACTGTGCCAAGGTGGCGCCCCACCCCGCGACAGCGCCGCTTTTCTCCAGTTCCCGGTCTCGTATGGGCAGGCGCGCTCCGAGGGCATCGGCGAGTATCGCGGCCTGCGCACCGAACGGCACACTTACGTCCGCTCGATTCGGGGGCCCTGGCTGCTCTACGACACTCAAACGGATCCGTATCAAATGCATAACCTGTGCGGCCGCGGCGAATACAAAGACCTGCAAGCCGGACTGGACCGTGCGCTCGATGCCCGCCTGAAGGCGCTCCACGACGACTTCCTGCCGGCCGCGGAGTATATTCGCCGCGCCGGGTTCGGGCATAACGGCGAGATCTCGACGCCGCCCGGGCACGTCGTGAGCCCCTGGGGCGATTGGGAATCCACCCTGTAGCGCGCCGGAACGCCATGCCCCTGCCCCAGCGCTTTCACCTTCTGGCCAAGCCTACCGGCGCCGCATGCAACCTGGATTGCAAGTATTGCTTTTTCCTGTCCAAGGAGGCGCTCTACCCGGGCGACCGCTTCCGCATGTCCGACGAGACGCTGGACGCATACATCGGGCAACTCCTCGATGCGCATCCGGATGAGGTCACCATCGCCTGGCAGGGCGGCGAGCCGACCCTCATGGGGCTGGATTTCTTCCGGCGCCCCCTGGCGTGCGTGGAGAGGCACCGCAGACCCGGCCAGCGCATCCTGCATTCGATACAGACCAACGGCACGCTCCTCGACGACGCCTGGTGCGCGTTCTTCAAGGAGCACCATTTTCTGGTCGGCCTGAGCGTGGACGGCCCGCGGGAATTGCACAACGCTTATCGCGTCGATAAGGGCGGCGCGGGGAGCTTCGATCGGGTTATGCGCGCCTGGGGAACCCTTCGCCGACACGAAGTGGAGGTTAATATCCTATGCGCGGTGCACGCCGCTAACGCCGGTCGCCCGATCGATGTGTACCGCTTCTTTCGCGACAAGTTGCAGGCCCGCTACATGCAGTTCATCCCCATTTTGGAGAGGACCACCGGCTCTCCCCGGCCCTTGTACACCGAGCGCGGCAGCCTCGTCACCGGCCGGTCGGTGGGCGCCCAACAGTTCGGCCGCTTCCTGAGCGCCATCTTCGATGAGTGGGTGCGCCGCGATGTGGGAAAGGTGTTCGTGCAGGCCTTCGATGCGGCGCTGGGAAACTGGCTGGGGCGGCCCAGCCTGTGCATCTTCTCGCCTACCTGCGGCGGCGCCCTGGCGCTCGAGCACAACGGCGATCTCTATTCCTGCGATCACTACGTGGAGCCCGGATATCTGCTGGGCAACATCATGCAAACACCCATGGCCGAGCTGGTGGCCTCCGCGAAGCAGAGGGCGTTCGGGCAGGACAAGCTGAACAGCCTTCCGAAATATTGCCGGGAATGCGGCGTGCGGTTCGCCTGCCACGGCGAGTGTCCTCGCAACCGCTTCATCGCGACCCCGGATGGCGAGCCGGGGCTCAATTACCTGTGTGCCGGCTACAAGCTATTCTTCGACCACATCGGCCCGGCGATCGAGACCATGGCCGCCCTGCTGCGCCAGGGCCGCCTGGCGGGCGAGATCATGCCGATGCACCTCTCGCCGGACGCGCGGCATGAGCCGGCGGAAACGAAAGTAGGCCGCAACGATCCGTGTCCCTGCGGGAGCGGGATCAAGTTCAAACATTGTCACGGATAGATCTGCCGGCGTTCCGCGCGGCCGGGGGTAGGGCGATCCTGGATTCGCCACCGGGCCATCCCTGCGGTCGCAAAAACAGGTCCCGCTCCCGCTTGCACTTCGTTCTCGCGATACGTTATGCTGGTGCCAATCTGCGATTGCGACAATCCCACTTACAGCCTACGTGTGTTGGAGGAATATGAGTCCGCAAGAAGTGTTGGAATTTGCAAAGAAAAACGATGCCAAGCAGCTCGATCTCCGATTCACCGATATTCCGAGCCTGCAGCATCATGTCTCCTACCCGATCAAAGAGGTGACGCTCGACAGCTTCGAAGAAGGCTTCGGCATGGATGGTTCGAGCATCCGCGGATGGGCTGCGATCAACGAGAGCGACATGCTCCTGATCCCCGATCCGAACACCGCGATCATGGACCCCTTCGCGGAGACGCCCACGCTGGTCATGACTGGCGACGTGAAGGACCCCGTCACCAAGCAGCGCTACGAGCGCGACCCTCGTTGGATCGCCCAGAAAGCCGAGCTGTACCTGAAGAACAGCGGCCTCGCCGATACCGCCTTTTTCGGCGCGGAAGCCGAGTTCTTCATCTTCGATAACATCAGCTTCGACCAGAATCAGCACTCCGGCTACTACTTCATCGATGCCGAAGAGGGCCGCTGGAATTCCGGCCGCAGGGAGAACAACCTCGGATACCGGCCGCGGTATAAAGAGGGCTACTTCCCGGTTCCGCCGACCGATCATTACCAGGACCTCCGCAGCGAGATGGTCCAGACCATGATCAAGTGCGGCATGAATATCGAGTGCCACCATCATGAGGTCGCCACAGGCGGCCAGGCCGAAATCGATCAGCGCTTCGATACGCTGGTGAAATCTGCCGACAACATGATGTTGTACAAGTACATCATCCGCAACGTCGCCAACCAGTACGGCAAGACGGTGACGTTCATGCCCAAGCCGCTCTTCGCCGACAACGGCAGCGGTATGCATACCCACCAGAGCCTCTGGAAAGAAGGCAAGCCGCTGTTCGCCGGAGACTGCTACGCCGGCTTCAGCCAGATGGGCCTGCATTACATCGCCGGGTTGCTCAAGCACGCACGCGCGCTCTCGGCCATCATCGCCCCCACCACCAACAGCTACAAGCGGCTGGTGCCGGGCTACGAAGCTCCCGTCAATCTGGCCTATTCGCGCCGCAACCGCTCGGCCGCCTGCCGCATCCCCATGTACTCGGCCAATCCCAAGGCCAAGCGCGTGGAATTCCGGCCGCCCGACACCTCCGCCAACCCGTACCTGGCTTTCGCCGCCATGTTGATGGCCGGCCTGGACGGCGTGCTCAACAAGCTCGATCCCGGCGAGCCTCTGGACAAGGATATCTACGATCTTTCGCCCGAGGAGATGAAGCGGGTTCCGTCCATGCCCGGTTCGCTCGAAGAAGCTCTCGACTGCCTGGAAGCCGACCACGGCTTCATGCTGCGCGGGGATGTCTTCACCGAGGAGCTGCTCGAAACCTTCGTGGACTACAAGCGGAAGAACGAGGCCGATGCGGTTCGTCTGCGGCCGCATCCCTACGAGTTCGCGCTTTATTACGATATCTAGGCGGCGCCGTTTTTTCAGGCGCGCGCTTCCGAATCGGACCGCGCGACGCGCGTAGGCAAATCAGCGGGGCGGGCAAATGTTCGCCCCGCTATTATGCTCGGTACGATTATCCAAGTCAGTGTCTCTCCGGGCGGCCTACCCAAGCTTCCCATTGCCGAGGGTTACATTACTACACAAGGTCTAAAGGGTGATCGCCAGGCCCATCCCGCCATCCACGGCGGGCCCCACAAGGCTATCCTGCTGATCGCCGCCGAAGTGGTGGATTCGCTCGCCGCACAAGGTTTTCCTCTATTCTACGGCGCACTCGGCGAAAACCTCACCACTCGCGGGTTGGACTTTCGCCAGTTGCGCATCGGGGATGAAATCCGCGCCGGCGGATCCCACCTCGAAATCACCCAGCCGCGCGGCCCCTGCGGCGCGCTGGATGTCTACGGCCCAGCGCTCCGTGAGGAAATCTACGACGCGCGTGTGGAATCCCTCGACCACACATCCCCGCATTGGGGCAGGAGCGGCTTTTATGCCGCGGTTCGCACGGAGGGTCCCGTGGGGCCGGGCGATATAATTGCTGTGTTGGCCCGGTTAGCCTGAAAGATGCCCAGTTTGCTCGATGCCACCCGCCTGGAAGCGGGATTACCGGAACGTATCGCCGCGCGTATCCGGCTGC
>CAYRWE010000073.1:0-20745 GCA_964427655.1 uncultured Solibacteraceae bacterium
TCATCAGCCAGAGCGGCGCGCTGTGCACGGCCGTGCTGGATTGGAGCCTCAAGGAAATGGTGGGGTTCAGCGCCTTTGTCTCGGTGGGTTCCATGGTAGACGTGGGCTGGGGCGACCTGATCTCTCACCTGGGCAACGATCCCAAGACGCGCTCGATCGTCATCTATATGGAGTCGATCGGCAACGCGCGGTCGTTCCTCTCGGCGGCGCGCGAAGTGGCGCTGAACAAGCCCATTATCGTGATCAAGCCGGGGCGTTCGGCGGCGGCGGCCAAGGCGGCCGCGTCTCACACCGGTTCGCTCACCGGCAGCGACGAGGTCCTGGAAGCCGCCTTCCGGCGCAGCGGCGTGCTGCGTGTCAACAACATCGCCGACCTGTTCTATATGGCGGAAGTGCTCTCCAAGCAGCCCAGCCCCAAGGGACCGCGCCTGACCATCGTGACCAACGCGGGCGGCCCGGGCGTGCTGGCCACCGACGCCCTGATCATGGGCGGCGGCGAACTGGCGGATCTCAGCGCGGAGACCATGGAGGCCTACAACGCCGTTCTGCCGCCCACCTGGAGCCACAACAATCCGGTGGATATCATCGGCGACGCCTCCCCGGAGCGCTACGCCAAGGCCCTCGAAATCGCCGCGAAGGATTCCAATAGCGACGGCATGCTGGTGATCCTCACGCCGCAAGCCATGACCGACCCCACGCAGATCGCCGAGCAGTTGAAGCCGCTGGCCAGGCAGGAAGGCAAGCCCGTGCTGGCAAGCTGGATGGGCGGCGTGGATGTGGCGGCCGGCGAGGAGATCCTCAACCGCGCGAATATTCCCACCTTCCCCTATCCCGATACGGCGGCGCGCGCCTTCAACTACATGTGGCGTTACAGCTACAACCTGAAGAGCCTGTATGAGACGCCCTCGATGCCCGAGGAATCCGCCGAGTGGACTCCTGACCGCGCCCTGGTGGAGCAGATTATCAGGAAGGCGCGCGGCGAAAAGCGCAGCATCCTGACCGAGTTCGAATCCAAGGAAGTGCTGGGCGCCTACGGCATTCCGACGGCCAAGACCGTGATCGCGACCGACGCGGCTGCCGCGGTGAAAGCGGCCGGCCAGATCGGCTACCCGGTGGTTCTCAAGATCTACTCCGAAACCATCACCCACAAGACCGACGTAGGCGGCGTGCAGTTGAACTTGGGCGACGCGGAGGCCGTGGAGCGCGCCTTCCGCGCCATCGAGACCTCCGTAACCGAGCGCGTGGGCGCGCAGCATTTCGGCGGCGTCACCGTGCAGCCCATGATCAAGCTCAAGGACGCCTATGAGCTGATCGTGGGTTCGAGCCTCGATCCGCAGTTCGGCCCCGTGCTGCTGTTCGGCACCGGCGGCCAGCTTGTGGAGGTTTTCAAGGACCGCGCCCTGGGCTTGCCGCCGCTCAACAGCACGCTGGCCCGCCGCATGATGGAGCAGACCAAGATTTACAAAGCCCTCCAGGGCGTGCGCGGGCGCAAGCCGGTGGACATGGCCGCGCTGGAGACGCTCATGGTGCGCTTCAGCGCGCTGGTGGCCGAGCAGCCGTGGATCCGGGAGATCGACATCAACCCGCTGCTGGCGTCGCCGGACGGCTTGATCGCGCTCGACGCCCGCGTGGTGGTGCACGGCCCCGAAGTTACCGAGGAGCAGCTTCCGGCCACCGCCATACGGCCGTATCCCTCGCGCTACGTGGGCCGCTGGACCATGAAGGACGGCACGGTCATCACCATACGGCCCATACGCCCGGAAGACGAGCCGGCTATGGTGCGCTTCCACGAGACCCTTTCGGAGCGCAGCGTATACCTGCGCTACTTCCACCTGATGAACCTCGAACAGCGCACCACGCACGAGCGCCTCACGCGCATCTGCTTTATCGATTACGACCGCGAGATGGCGCTGGTGGCCGAGTGGCGCAATCCCGAGAGCGGCGAATGCGAGATTCTGGGGGTGGGCCGCATGACCAAGGTGCAAGGCACGCGCGAAGGCGAGGTGGCCGTGCTGGTGAGCGACAAATGGCAGGGCAAGGGGCTGGGCCGGGAGTTGCTTGCGCGCGCGCTCAAAGTGGCCGGCGACGAGAAGCTGACCAAGCTGACCGCCGACATCCTGCCGGACAATCGCGAGATCATGCGGATTTGCGAGAAGCTGGGCTTCTCGCTGAAGCATTCGCTCGACGACGAAGTGGTGCGGGCCGAATACCAACTGTAGGGACCCTGGCGCCTCTATTTCACCTGGACCAGCTTGCCATCGCGATAATCGAACTGGTAATCGGCTCTAGCCAGCTCGTCCGGTGTCAGCGGCGTCTTGCGCTGAAGGACGAAATGCAGGGTGTGGTCGCGAAACCAAAGATCGCCGATGAAGGCCATATCCCAATCCTGAAACGGATCGTTGAGGAAAACCACCTGGCTGTGCGGGCGCACGTGCGGCTTGGTCAGCTTGAACTGACGAATCACCTCGGCGGTGGTCTGGCCGAGCGCCTTCATGCCGGGTACCACGTCGGACTCTCTATACAAGCGGAACTCGTTCGCCATCAAGAGCACGCCCGCGGCGATTGCCACGACCGCCAGCCGCTCACGGCCTACCCGCCGCAGGCCGGGTTCACCCGCCAGGAAGCCGGCCAGGGCACGCGCCACATCCACGAATATGGTGGCCGCGAAGATCGCCCAGACGGCCAGCGGAATGGCCAGGCAGGCGCCTCCGCGGCCTTCCAGAAACTCGATCGGCACCGGGGTCAGGATCATGAAGATCAGGCAGAAGACCAGGATGGGGCGGGGCCGGCGCAGCGCCAGGTACAGCAGCACCAACCAAAACACGGCCAGCGCCATCCACCCGGTGTACGGCCAGCGCAGCAGGAAATTCATCTTCTCGCGATTCTGGTAGTCCAGGAAACGCACCATCGAGAAGACCGGCTGGTAGCCGGGCATCTTGGTCATCGCTTCGGGACCAAAGAACTTGCCATAGATAAACGGCAGGTTCAGAAGCGCGGCCGCCAATGCCACGCGGCCCGGCCCGGCCAGCCATTGCGCCAGATCCCGCACGCTCAGGCGATCGGGCTCGCGATAGAGCCACTTGGGGCGGCGGTAGATCCACTCGTAGACCAGCATCATGACGGGCAGGGTCACCGCCATTTCCTTGGAGTTCAAAGCGCAGTAATACAGCGCCAGGAATGCGAGCGTCTGGCGGCCGGTCAGCAGCGGCGGCGTTTTTTTATCCGGGGGGCGGAGGCGCAGGTAATATCCGAAGGCCGCCAGGTAGAAGAACATGCACAACACGTCGTAGACGAAAGCGGTGTTGTAGTAGAGATCCATCAGGCCGGGATGGTAAGCGGCGATCAACGCGGCCACGCCCGCCACGATGGCTTCGCACCCTAGCAGGCGTGCGAAGCGGTAGACCAGGTAGACGTTGGCCAGCATGAGGGCCAGCATGAAGACTTCGTAAGGCACCGGATTGAGGTGCCACACGTAGAAGATGGGCAGGTAGAAGAACGCCGCCATGGGCCGGAAGTAGCCGGCCCAGATCATGAATTCGTGCAGCAACATGCGCCATGGTTCTACGTGGTAGTAGTAGTCCAGGTTCATCATGTCGTCGGGTGCGAAATGAACCTTCAGCGCGCCCCGGTTGAAGTACAGAAAATAGACCAGGACGAAGGCGGCGAAGGCCAGTTTGCGCAAGCGGGCCCGGCCGTTCGGGGGGGTATCGGGTGAGCGATCCACTCGCTCCATCTTAGCTTCTGGCGGCTTGCTCGGGCCAAAGTTCGCCGACCAGCCGGGCCCTCAGCCGCAAGCCCGTGATGCTCGAGACACCGCTCTTCACCAGGTCCGCCAGGGCCAGCCGTTTCGCGTCGGCCGCGATGCCCAGCCGGTCGAGCAGCGCACCCAGATCGGACGCGGTCTCCACCTCCCGGGCCTCCAGCGGCCCTCCGGCTCCGGCCAGCGGCGCGAACATCACGCGATACGGGCCATCGGCGGCGCCGCGCACCAGCAGGGTGCCCTCGATGGGGCGCGCCAGCATCCCCAGAGCGCCCAGAATAGCCAGAACCGAAGAGAGCTGGATGTCCTGGCTGTTCTTCTCGAAGCGCAGCACGGTGGGCAGCGAAACGTTGGATATGGCTGCCAGGCGGCGCATGCTGATCTTCCGCTCGCGGCGGCGGCGGCGGGCTTCTTCCACTACTTCCGCCCAATCGAATTGAAAGTCCCGTTCCATCGCTTCCTCATGAGTTGCACGATGCGCTTCTTGCGCGCGGCGCTGCCGGCCGGCGCACGGTTCACGGCTTCGGCGGCGGCCTCCATGCGGGCGCCCAGGCCGTGCACGGCTTCGAGCAGCGCGCCTCGGCCGAAGCCGAACGATTGCGCCAACGCCTCGACATGCTTCGGCCCCAGAGCCCCCAGATGACTCGGATTCGATCCCGGCCCGATGCGCAGGGCAAGCTGCGAATCGAATTCGGGATAAAGCGCGCCCGAGACGAAATCGTACACCGGCGCGAGGCGCAGGGACGCGCCTTCGTAGAGCAGGCCGAAATTCTTCATGTGAGCGTCCTGGTTGCCCACCAGGATGGCGGCCAGCACGCGCCGGAACAGCCGGTCGATATCGAGCGGATCGCAGCGCGGCCTCGCGCGCATGAAGTCCGCCATCTCCGAATAGGCGCCTTCGTATTTGGCATCCGAAGGCCGGTCGAGCAGCTGGTTGAACTCCTCGAAGTGGATGCGGCCGCCAGCGGGCGTACGGTCGAAGCGTCGCACCAGCAGGCAATCGCCGCGCACGCCCGCGACGGGGGCGATTTCGAGATCCACCGTGCGGTCGTCGTGCAGCAGCTCGGCCGCCGCGGCGATGGTCAGGTACTCGATCTCGACGATTCCCGGCAGACGGCCGGAAGGCATCTTGGCGATGTGCGTGCTCGACTCGTCCGCGCCCGCCGGGCGAAAGCCGTTCTCTCCGCGGACGGCCAGCAGCTTCGGCTGCACGCCGGAAATGGAAGCCCGGCTGGCCAGCGCCGCCAATTCTTCGGGCGAGCCGGTGCGCAAGTCCGGCTGGGTCCGTGGGCGGGGATCGAGGACGGAGGTGGCGCCGATGCAATCGTGGCCGAAAGCCAGCAGCCGCCCGAAGCTGTCGCTGGAGGGAATGCCCAGCGAGCGCGCCTGGGCGTGGGCCAGCCAGCCTTCGGCCACCAGGTTGTCGAAGTACGGATGCAGTCCGCCGGCACTGCGCAGGGGTTCCAGTTGCAGCGGCAGATGGTGGGCGATGGCGGAATGGCCGGCCTCGATATAGCCCGGATGGTAGGAGAAACTGGAGCTTCCATCGGGCTCCTCGCGGAGCACGCCTGCGAACGTGCCGTGAAAATAGACGTTGGCGTAGCGCAGTTCAGCCATGTTAAGCTTTATTTTAACATACGCCGATATTAGCTTTTTGTATATCTATAACTGTACGCAATAGAGTGCATCGCTGAGCCGCTTGCAGGCCCAAAAGATTTGTACAATTATAAAGTTACAAAAGCCGATAAATGGCCTTTGTGCAGTTTTATTTTATCGAATCCGTATGGCTCCGCCGCAGGCCCAGCGCGCGGATGCGCTTGTGCAGGTTGGTGCGCTCCATCCCCAGCGCGCGTGCCGCCCCGGAGACGTTCCAGTTGGATTCTTCGAGCGCCCGCAGCACGTGCTCCCGCTCGGCCGATTCGCGGGCTTCCTGAATGGTCGATTTCGGCCCTGTCTCGCGCTGCACGCGGATCTCGACCGGCACCGATTCGCGCGGAATGCGCTCGCCCGGCGTCAGGATCGCCATGCGCTCCACCACGTTGCGCAGCTCGCGCGCATTCCCCGGCCAGCCGTAGCTTTCGAGCAGCGGGAAGACCATCTCGTCGATGCGCTTGGGTTTGAAATTGTTGCGCGCGCAGAACTCTTCGAGGAAATATTCGGCCAGCAGGCGGACGTCGTGCGGCCGCTCGCGCAGCGCCGGCACGCGCACCGGCACCACGCTTAAGCGGTAGAAGAGATCCTCGCGGAACTTCTCCTGCGCCACCAGCGCGTTCAGGTCGCGGTTGGTAGCTGAGATCACGCGCACGCTCACCTTGATGATCTGCTCGCCGCCCACGCGGTGGAATTCGCCCTCCTGCAGGACGCGCAGCAGTTTGGCCTGCGAGGCTCCGTGCAGGTCGCCCACCTCGTCCAGGAAGATGGTGCCGCCGTCGGCCAGCTCGAATTTGCCGCGGCGCATGGCTGTGGCGCCGGTGAAGGAACCCTTCTCGTGGCCGAACAGCTCGGTCTCGATCAGCTCGGTGGGAATGGCCGCGCAATTCACCTTGACGAATGGCCCCGAGACGAATGGGCTGGAAGCGTGTATGTGCTCGGCCAGCAGCTCTTTGCCGGTTCCCGATTCGCCGATCAGTAGCACGCGGGCATCCGAACGGGCGGCCATCCCGGCCTGCTCCACGGCGCGCATCCACGCGGGGCTCGAGCCGATCATGCGGCGCGCCGGGCCCACCAGTTCGCGCAGACGCTCGTTCTCCCGCCGCAGGGTGGATTGCTCGAGGGCGTTCTTCAGGGCCAGCAGCACGCGGTCGCGGCTGAGCGGCTTTTCCAGGAAATCGAAGGCTCCCGCGCGGGTGGCTTCCACGGCATCGGCGATGGTGCCGTGCCCGGAGATCATGATAGCCGGCGAAGCGGAGCCGTTGTGGCGCAGGCCGCGCAGCAGGTCGATGCCATTGCCGTCGGGCAGCTTCATGTCGAGCAGGTAGGCGTCGGCGCGCAGGCCGTCGGGCTGGCGGCCGAACTCCGCCGCCGAGCGGCACACGTTCACGGCGTAGCCCTCGCGCTCCAGAATCATGCGCAGCGAGCGCCCGATATTCTCCTCGTCATCCACGATCAGAACGCGTTTGGAAACCATTGGCACTCCAGGGCAGCAGCACGCGGAAGCCCGCCCCGCCCAGTTCTCCTTTCACCAGCACGATATCTCCGCCCGAAAGCAGGGCGCCCTTGCGCGCGATCGAGAGGCCCAGCCCCATGCCCTTCTTCTTGAAGGAAATGGTGGGCTGGAAGAGCGCGGCGCGCTCCTGTTCGTTCAAGCCCGGGCCGGAATCGTGGATCTCGATAGCCACGCGGCCGTCCTGGGCCTCCGTCACGCCCAGAATGCGCCCGCCCTCGCCGGCCGCTTCAGCGGCATTCTCCAGCAGGTTGGTCAGGATTCCCTTAACGATGTCCTGGTCCGCCTGGACGCGCGGTGTGCCTCCGGCCAGCCGGCAATCGTAAGCCACCTCGGGATGGGCCGTCTTGAGAAACGCGATGCGCTCCTGCAGCAGCGAATTCACATCCACTTCGCCGGAGAGCACGGGCGGTTCGGTGGCGAATTGCGAGAAGGCCCGCACGCGCCGCTCGAGCGTTTCGATTTCATCCACCACGATCTGGGTGGCCTGCTCCATGAAGCCGCGGTCCGCCTCGTCGTAGCGCGCCAGCATCTCTTCGACAGTCAGGCGGATGGGGGTCAGCGAATTCTTCACCTCGTGAGCCATCTTGCGCGCCAGGGTCTGCCAACTGGCGAGTTGGCGCAGATAGACCAGCCGCTCGGTGCTTTCCTGGAGGCGCGCGGCCATGTCGTTGAAGCCCTGAATGGCGTGCCCCACCTCGTCGTCGCCGCGGGCCTCCACGCGCGCGTTCAGATCCCCGGCCGCCAGTTTCGCCAGACCGGCGGTCAGCTCCTGTATGGGCCGGCTGACGCGGTGCGCGGAATAGACCAGCAGCGCCAGGGAAACCAGCCAGATGGAGGCCGCCAGCAGCAGGTAGGCCAGCTTGGAGCCGCGCCGCACGTCCAGGCGCCCCTGCACCTCGTCGACTTCCGTGCGCGCGTCCTGGATCTGCCGGCGCAGCCGCTCCATCCCGATCTCCCCCAGGCTGGCCGAGTAGCTCCAGACCTCGTCCCCGTGGCGCGTCAGGTAATCCAGCCGGTCGCCCTCGTGGCCGGCCAGCGTAAGGCGCTCGGCCTCGCCACCGGCCGCGAAATCCTTGACCTCCGCGGGCCACTGGGCGCTTTCCCGAGGAGCGTATTTGAGCGGCTTGAGTTCGCCCGCGCGGGCCTTCTCCTTGAGATCGTCGGCGGCGCGCTGATAGAATTCCCGGCCGATGCGCCGCAGGGATTTCGAGAGCGTATCCACCTGGCTGGTGGAGGTGAAAGTGAGGCTCTGTTCGAGCAGCGACGTGGTCACCCAAATGGTGGCCGCCAGCGGCGCCAGAGTGGCCGCCAGGAAAATCGCGATAAGGCGGTTGCGCAGGCGGTTCACCCTCTCGCTCCCCGGCCCGTGGTGTGGACCATATCCGCCAGGCGCAGCGGACCGGCCTCGCGCACCCACTGCGGCTCGTCGGGCCCCGGCTTGCGGCCCAGCAGCACCACCAGGCTTCGCAGGCTGATGCCCGGATCGCCCAGGATGCGCGAGAGATCGATGGGATCGCCGGTGCGTATCTCCAGGCGCACCCAGAAAGGCCGGTCCGGAGCGACCCCCGCCACGCTGACGGCCATATTCTCCAGGCACCAGGTCTCCAGCGCGGCCGCCGGCAGATTGGCCGCCGAGCGGGGCGCCGGGCCCAGCGACGTGACCGAAAACTTGCCCTCCCGCCAGATATCGTAGCTCACCACGAAGCGCGCCACCGGCGAACGGCGCAGCACCGTGACGTCGCGATCGGCAAACAGCGTGAGTTCGGAAAGATATACGACCGAAGCGCCGTCTTTCAGGCGCGCCAGAGGCTTACCGTCCAGGAAGTGCAGGCTGGGATCGGAGATGTGCAGGTTATCGCCGTCGTAAGTGACAGCGAAAGAGGCCGTTCCCCGCGCGGAATAGAGAGCCGCCCCCACACCGGCCAGTAGCCAGTTCCGGCGGCTGAACTGTATACCCCGCGGGGGAAGCTGCATTCAATAGATCATGCCCATCATGAAGATCGGTTCGATATGGCCGGAGCGCAACGGAAAAGCCACCGCCAGGGTGAATACGGATTCGCGCAGTCCAACCCCCACGGCATGTCTGGGCACGGCCGCCTGACCCTCGTCCCATATAGCCCCCGTATCGTAGAAGGCCTTGAGCATGCCATAACGATACTCGACGGAATTGGCGATCACCCGGTTTCCACCTAAGGGGTCCAGCTCGTATTTGTTCCATCCGCGCAGCCAGCGGCTGTTTCCCAGCACGAAACGGTCGTCGAGCGGCGCCCGCCCCTCGATAAAGCCGCCGATCGCTTCATCGCTCACCGCCTGTTTCCCGCGTGCATATTCGTACCGCACGCTGACCAGGTGCGAAGTATAGGCGAAATCGCTGGCCATCAGGCGGGTGGCGGCGCGCAGGCTGTAGCTGGCGTCCAGTTCCTGCCGGCTGTCGGATTCGTCCAGGCGCTCGTGGTAACGCACAGTAGTAATGAAGGCGTTAGCGGCCTCAGTGGGCACCGCTGGATTCTCCTCTTCGAGACGCTCGAAGCGCACGCCTACTTCCACGGTCAGCGGCTTGGCCACCGCAACGATGGCGGTGGGCTGGAAATTCTGACGGCTGCGATAGGCGCCGGAAGTGTCGGCCGGAGCGGCCGCCAAGGCGTCCAGAGTGGCCCGATTCCACTGGTCGTGATAGCTTTCGAACTCGAAACGCACGCCCAGGCGGCCGGCCACCAGAGCTTTGTTTTCATATCGAGCCGAGATGCCGGCGTAGCGCTCGGGGAGCAGATCGCCATCGCTTGCCAGCCCAAAGGCCAGCGAGTTGCCGTTGATCGTAAAGCCGGCCTCGCCGACGCCGCTCAAGCCTTCTTGGGAATTGTACAGAAATTGGCTCATTTTGACGTCCAGCGTGCGCCGCGAGGGCTTCACCTGGAATTCCACGCGCACACTCTCGGGGTTGTCTCCGCGCAGCAGTCGGTGCGTCACGTCGCGGACGCCGAACTCTTTCCGCAGGCGCCCCGCCAGGTTATCCACCAGGCTGGGATTCAGCTTGCTGCCGATTAGGGCGCGCAGATCCCTGCGCAGGCTCGAGCTGATATGGTCGTTGCTCTCGGATTGCAGATCGGTCCGCCAGTTCCGCCCCGAGACGATCACCGTCTCGACGGTGTAGCGCGTATTTACATTAAGATCGGAATCCTGAGTTCCGGCGGATAGCAACCCGCCCACCAGCAGGCAGCCAAGCCAGGCATATTTCATGGGAATCCCGTTTGCACGGCCCATGCCAATGACAAGTGCTTAAAAACAAACCGAATATCTAAGCCGGTGATGTGCTTGCCATTCACAGGTGTGGAGCTTCTGTGAAGCCAAACTCGGGGCCGGGTCGGAGAGCGGCCCGCGCGGAATTTTACAGTACCTTGGCTAGTTCGGCGGCGAAAGCGCTACGCGGTGCCTGCTCTTTGTCGCGTGTTCCTCGCCGGCGGCGGTCCGGCCGTTGTTGCGGCACGGCTCCATGGCTGGCCGGGGGTGCGCCGGCAGTCTGCGGCCCGCGCCCGTCGGTCTTCCCCTTGGGGGGTTGTGCCGGGTTGGCTCGCAGGAGGCGGTCTTCCAGAGGGGCCCTATCGAAACGGCGAATAATGGACTGCATCTCGTCGGCGGTGGGCGCTTCCACGAAGGCGAAGCCCTTGGATTCTTGAGTTTCGTGGTTTCGGATCACTTTAACGGCGTCGGCTACGAGATCTTCCGCGGCCAGCCATTGCTTGATGTCATCGGCGGTGACCCATGTGGGGAGGTTGCCAAGAAAAACGGTGAAGCCCATTCAGTTGATTATCTTACTCCGTTGGTTGGATTTGCGGCACTTCAAAGGAAGGATTCCAGATCGGCCAACTTGATGGTACCAGAGTGCCCCTGCCGATGCAATCGGTGAATTGACCGCGAGGGCGGCGAAAGCGCCGCAATAGGCTACTATGTTCATTCTCGGGTGAGCGTTTGAAGACCACGGTTCCAGTGCTGGTTTGTTGCGCCGTATTGCTTTATTGCTGCTGGGATATCTTCCGCCGCAACGCTCCCGCATACGTGAGCCACGAATATAAAGTGGAAATCACCGTCACGGGTCCCGATGGAAAGAACATTCCCATCGTGGGCCGCGCTCCGGCACCAGGGTCCACAGTCTCGAAGGCGCACGCCGGCGGAGCGGTTTCGCTCCCGTAGAGCCCGGCAACGGGTCGCGATCCCGAAACGGACACCGCTGCTAAGACACCCCGCTTAGAATGGAAGGGACTCGTGTTGCCGACCTCGCGCACCTCCACTTCCGACGGCCCTGCGGCCACACGGTTGCACAGCAACTTCGCGGTCACCCTGGCGGGAAATGCCGTGTTTGCGGCCAGCCAGTGGGCCGTACTCAGCCTGATCGCCAAGCTGGGCGGCGGAAGGATGCTGGGCGAGTACGCGCTGGCGGTGGCCATCGTTTCGCCCATCGCGCTGTTTTCGCATCTCAATCTGCGCGCCGTCGTGGCCACCGATATCGAGGGGCGCCATACGTTCGGCGACTACCTGGCGGTGCGCCTGGGCACGACCGTGCTGGCGATGGCAGCGATCTTGGGCATCGCGCTGGCGGCGCGGTATCCGTGGGAGCTGGCCGCGGCGATCGGCGGCATCGGCGTGGTGCTGAGCCTCGATAACCTGAGCGACATCTGCTATGGCGTCATGCAGCGGCGCGAGCGCATGGACCAGGTGGCGCTTTCGACGGCCGCGCGCGGTCTGCTCTCGGCGGCCGGAGTGGCGCTGGCGCTCGTCCTCACCGGCAGCCTGCTGGCGGCGGTGTGCGCGCAGATGGTCGCGCGTCTGGCGGTCCTGGCGGCATATGATGGACCACGAGGGGCCGTGGGGGAGTCGCTGGCCCGCACCGGCCTGGCCGTCCAAGCCACCATTGCGCGCACGGCCCTGCCGCTGGGCGCGGTGATGATGCTGGTCTCGCTTTCCGGCAATCTGCCGCGCTACGCGATCGCGCGCCGGCTGGGTACGCTGGAACTGGCGGTGTTCGCGGCGGTGACTTCCTTCCAGACGGTGGGGTCGACGGTGATCAACGCCCTGGGCCAGGCGGCCACGCCGCGCCTGGCGCGCTATTTCAGCTCCGGCGAGTCGCGCCGTTTCCTCAGGCTAACGGCCCAGCTTGCCGGTGTCGCGGTCCTGCTGGGAGCGGCCGGAGTGCTGACCGCCTGGCTGGTAGGGCGCTGGGCTTTGGCCGTGTTGTACCGCGCGGAATACGCTGCGTATTCGGGGCTGCTGATTTCCGCCATGGCGGCGGCCGTCCTGGCGTATGCCGCCGGCGCGCTAGGGTACGCGATCACGGGCGCGCGGGCTTTCGCGGCCCAGGCGCCTTTGTTTGCGCTGGTAGCGGCGGCCTCGGGACTGGCGAGTTGGCTGTTGGTGCCGCGCATGGGATTGCAGGGCGCCATCCTGGCGCTGGCGATTGCGTGGACGGTGCAGATCGCCGGAGAACTCGCCATTCTGCGGGGCGCGCTGCGAGGAAGAACAGCAGGGAAAACACCGCTCCCTTACGGTCGCGGCTCGGAACTGAGCCGGGCCCAAAGGGCACCCCGTAAGGGAGCGGTCTCTTCCCGTGTCGCCCGCCTGTTGCTCGCCGCGCTGGTATTTTCGCTGCCCTTCGAGAAGGCCGTGGAGTTTCCCGGGTTGGGTACCATTTCGCGCGTGCTGGGGATGGCGGCCTTCGCGGCCGGAGCGGTGGCCGTCGCGCGGCGCGGCCGGCTGCGCCCGCCCAACGCCGCTCTGCTGCTGGCGGCGGGCTTCGTGGCGTGGAGCGGGCTAACTTTCTTCTGGAGCCTCGCTCCGCAGGCCACCGCGGCACGTTTCCTCACTCTGGTGCAGCTTCTGGGCATGTTCTGGCTGGTCTGGGAGCTGGGCATCGATGCCGCCGCCCGGTTGCTGCTCATGCGGGCCTATCTGGCCGGAGCGGCGGTTTCGTCGCTGTGGACCATCCTGCGCGCGGCGCTCAATTTGCAGACTAACTATCGCCGATTCGCGACCGCCGGATTCGACCCTAACGATTTGGGAGTCACGCTGGCCTTGGCGCTGCCCGTGGCGCTCTACCTGAGCCATCGCGCGCGCGGCCTGGAAGCGGTGCTCGCGCGCATGGCCGCTGCGCTGGCCATCACCGCCATCCTGCTCACGGCATCGCGCACGGCATTGATCGCCGCCGGTGTAAGCTTCGTTTTCGCGCTGCTGACGTGGCGGGAAGCGCGCCTGGCGCAACGCGCGGGGAGCCTCGCGCTGGTGGCTCTGCTGATTCTGGGCGCGCTCCGCCTGGCACCCAGCGCCTCCCGCCGGCGCCTGGCCACTTTGCCGGCCGAGGTGGCGCACGGGACCTTCCACGACCGCACGCGCCTCTGGAAAACCAGCCTGAAGCTGCTCAGACATCGCTGGCCGGCGGGCGTGGGCGCGGCCGCTTTCCCCGAAGCGGTGGTTCCGTGGCTGGGGCGTTCGCCCAACCCCGCGCTCCCGTATACCGCCCACGACACGTTTCTCTCGGTGCTGGTGGAGACCGGCGCGCCCGGGTTTCTACTCTTCGCCACGCTTGTGGGCACGCTGGCGCTGTACGCCTGGATGCTGGCTCCCGCCGCGCGCGCGCTGTGGTTCACCATGCTGGCGGTGTGGGTCGCGGGCGTTTCGACGCTGAGCTGGGAGACACGCAAGCCCGCCTGGCTGATGTTCGCGCTGATTGCGGCGGCCTGGGCGCGGGCCTGGGATG
This sequence comes from uncultured Solibacteraceae bacterium, assembly GCA_964427655.1. Lineage (GTDB taxonomy): Bacteria > Acidobacteriota > Terriglobia > Bryobacterales > Bryobacteraceae > CAVQNQ01. Next base: position 13,672 of record CAYRWE010000073.1, read on the forward strand.
CGCGGGAGAGCGAGTCGTGACGCGCGTGCTCGAAGTGCTGGCGTCGCTCGGCCGCGCGGGCGCCGAGCGCGTGGCGGTGGCGCTGGCGAGCGGGCTGCCTGGCGGGCGATTTCGAACCGGGGTGGTCTCGCTCTACGAAGCTCTCGAGGGCGGCTTCGAATCCGAGCTGGAAGCCCGCGGCGTGCCCGTCTGGCACCTCGGGAAGCGGCACGGCTTCGACCCGCGCATTTGGCCGCGCCTGGCCGCCGTCATCCGCCGCTTCCGCCCGGACATCGTGCACACGCACTCCTACGTGATGCGCTACGCCTGGCCGGCCTGCGCGCTGGCGCGGCGCGGCCGCATCGTACACAGCGTCCACAACCTGGCGGACCGCGAAGTGGACGCGCTGGGCCGCGCCATCCATCGACTGGCGTTTCGCGCGGGAGCCGTGCCGGTGGCCGTGTCGAGGGGCGTCGCCGATTCGTTCCGCGCGGTCTACGGCTTTGCGCCGGCGGCCACCATTCCCAACGGCGTGGACACACGGGCGTTCGCGCGGCCCGACCCGCGCGAAGCGTGGAGGCGCGCGCGCGGCTTCGCTTCGGACGATCTGCTGGTGGCGGCGGTGGCGCGCCTGGAGCCGCAGAAGAATCCGGCCGGGGCTATCGAGGCCTTCGGGCGCGCGCTGGGCGGCCGAGCCTCCGCGCACCTGGTGTGGGCCGGCGCAGGCAGCCTGCTGGAGGCCAGCCGCCAAGCCGTCAAGGCCTTCGGACTCGAAGGGCGCGTGCACTTCCTGGGCGTGTGCGACGATGCGGACCTGGCCGGCCTGCTGGCGGCCAGCGATCTGTTCCTGCTGGCGTCGGTTTGGGAGGGATCTCCGGTGGCCGCGATCGAGGCCATGGCGGCCGGTTTGCCCGTGGTAGCCACCGCCGTGGGCGGAGTGCCCGAGTTGGTCGAGCATGGGGTTACGGGCTTGCTGGCGCCAAGGGGCGATATTCCAGCGCTGGCGAACGCGCTGGCCGCTTTGGCCGGCGACCCCGAGCGGAGGAGGTCCATGGGGTGCGCGGCGGCCAGGCGCGTGGAGCGATTCAGTAGCGCCAGCATGGTGGACGCCTACGCGGCACTGTTTGAGAAGCTCGGCGGGAGACCGCGATGAAGGCCCGCGTGGTGCTGCTGGTGACCGGGCTTACGCCGGGCGGCGCGGAGAAGCAGGTGGTGCATTTGGCGCGCGAACTTGGCGGGCGAGGCTGGGAGGTTTCTATTGTTTCACTTATGGGCAAGCTAAAGCATGCCCCACCTGGTGGGGCATGCTTTAGCTTGCCCATCTACACGCTCGGGATGCGGGCCGGCGTGCCGGACCCTCGGGCGCTGGCGCGCCTCATCGGCCTCCTGAATCGGCTGCGGCCGCAGATCCTGCACAGTCATCTCTTCCATGCCAATCTGGCGGCTCGCGTGGCGCGGTTGTGGTGTCCGGTGCCGGTCGAGATCTCGAGCATTCACAGCATGGCTGAAAGCGGGCGCGACTCGGAGCGCATCTGGCTGCGCGACCTGATTTATCGCGTCACCGGTCCGCTGGCAGATTGCACCACCGCTGTCAGCCGGGCCGCCGGAGAACGCCACGCCTCGGCCGGAGCCGTGCGGCGAAGCAGGCTGCGGATCGTCCCCAATGGTGTGGATACCGCGGCCTTCCGGCCCGATCCCCAGCGGCGCGCCCGCGTCCGCGAGCGGCTCGGCCTCGGAAGCGCTTTCGTGTGGTTGGCGGCCGGACGCCTGATGTGGAAGAAGGACTACCCCACGCTGTTGCGCGCTTGCGCCGCGCTGGGCAGCCCGGTTGTTCTGATCGCCGGCGAGGGCCCCCAGGAAGGGGAGTTGCGGCGGATGGCGCGCGATCTGGGCGTGGACGCGCGTTTCCTGGGGCGCGTCGATGGAATGGCCGAGCTCATGAAAGCGGCCGATGGCCTGGTGCTTTCCTCGGTGGTCGAAGGCCTGCCCGTGGTGCTCGTGGAGGCTGCCGCCGGCGGGTTGCCGGCGGTGGCTACCGATTGTGGCGGCGTCCGCGAAATCGTCCGCGACGGCGAGACCGGTTTCGTGGTGCCGCCGCGCGACCCCGCCGCGCTGGCCGCCGCCATGTCCAGACTGGCCGCGCTCCCCGAGGCGGAACGGGAAGCCATGTCGCGTGCCGCCCGCGAGCACGCCGCGGGCTTCGATCTGGCGGCCATCGCCGCGCAATGGGAAAGCCTCTACCGCGAGCTGCTGGAGCGTGCTCTGTGACCGCGTCCGGGCTCGACGTGACGAGCCGCTTCGTGCTGGATTTCGCCCGCCGGTTCGCGTCCGCGCATCCTGGGGCCGCGATCCTCGATTTCGGATGCGGCGCCGGCCGCCTGGTGCGCGCGGGGATGGAGGCGGGCCTCGCCATCCGCGGGGCCGATGTCTTCTATGCTGGCGCCAGCGATCGCGCCCAGGCTCAGGCACTGGGGCTTCTGGGCACGGCTATCGTTGAGATTCACGGCGGCCGGCTGCCCTTCGCGGACGCTTCGTTCGACCTGGTGGTGAACAACCAGGTGATGGAGCACGTGGCCGATCTCGATCAAGCGCTGGGCGAGATTCACCGCGCGCTCAAGCCCGGCGGCGTGCTGCTCAGCCTGTTTCCGGCGCGCGACGTATGGCGCGAGGGGCACATCGGCATTCCCTTCGCCCACAGGCTGCCGCGCGGCTCGCGCGTGCGTTTCAGCTATACGGTGGCTCTGCGCGCGCTGGGCTTGGGCACGTGGAAAGAGCAGGCTTCCGACCGCCGCCAGTGGGCCCGCGATAAGCTGGCGTGGATCGACGCTCACACGCATTACCGTTCGCGCGCCGAAATCTTCCGCGCTTATGGGCGCTATTTCGAAAGCGAGATGCGCGAGGCCGAGTATATCCGCTTCCGCCTGGCGGATGTGCCCTGGCGCGCGCCGCTGGCCCGGCTGCTCGATTTGCCGGGCGCCTCCGCCGCGGCCAGCGCGATTCTTCGCAAGCTGGCGTTCCTGGCTATCGTTTCGCGCAAGGACGCGCTGTGAGGATCGCCTACGTCATCACGCGCGCCGATGCGGTGGGCGGCGCCAGCGTACACGTCCTCGAAATGGCGCGTTTCATGAGCCAGCGCGGCCATCGAGCGATGGTCTTCATCGGCGGCAGCGGGCCGGTCACGGAGCGGCTGAAGCGCGCCGGGGTTCCGTTCCAATCTCTGCGCTTTTTAGGTCGCGCCGTACGGCCGGCCGCCGATCTGCGCGCGCTCTTCGAACTGAGCGCGGCACTGCGCGATTTCCGTCCCGATCTGGTTTCGACGCACACCGCCAAGGCCGGCTGGATCGGCCGCGCCGCCTGTGCGCGCCTGGACCTCGCGGCCATACACACACCGCACGGCTGGCCCCTCGGCGCGCGCATGCCGGGGTCCGGCGAGCTGTTCCGGATGGCCGAGCGCATCGCGGCGCCTTGGGCCCGCGCCATCGTGTGCGTGTGCGACGACGAGCGGCGACTGGCGCTGGCGCGCGGACTGGCGCCGCCCGAACGGCTCTGCGTGATCCCCAACGGTGTGCGCGACGTGCCCGAAACGCTGCGGGCTGCGCCGGCCGGAGGACCTGTGCGCATCGTCTCGGTGGCGCGCGTCGAGCCGCCCAAGGACCATGCCACGCTGCTTGACGCGCTGGCCGCATTGCGCGGCCTCGAGTGGCAACTGGATCTGGTAGGGGATGGGCCGCGCGAGGCCGCCGCGCGTGCGCGAGTTGAGAGCTTAGGCATAGCGGGGCGGGTGCGCTTCCTGGGTGCCCGTGACGACGTGGCGGCGGTGCTGGCGCGCGCCCATATCTTCGTGCTGGCCTCGCGCTCCGAGGCACTGCCGCGCAGCGTATTGGAGGCTATGTGCGCGGGCCTCGCAGTGGTGGCTTCGGCGGTGGGAGGAATCCCGGAAGCCATCGAAGACGGCACGAACGGCTTGCTGGTTCCGAGCCGCGACGCGCAAGCACTCGCTGACGCGCTCGGGTCGCTGATCGGAGATGCCTCTCTCAGGCTGCGCCTGGGCGCTGCGGCGCGTGCCAGCTTTGAGACGCGTTTCCGGCTAGAGCAGATGGCGGAGAAGACGATCGCGCTATACGGCGCCGTTACGGGAATCTACTGAACCGGGTCTTCCGCGCCAAAGCGGTAGCGCAGCACCACTTCGCCCGGCACGTCCTGGCCGCCCTCGTGCGCGGGAGTGAACTCGGAGCGGCGCGAAGCGTAGAGCGCCAGGTCGGTCAGCGCGGGGTCCTTGCCCTTCGACAACACTTCAGCGTTTTGCACCCCGCCATCGGCGGCCACCAGCACGCGAACCTCGATATCCACGGCGCTCGAAATGCGCTGGCGCACGTCGGGAGGCACCATGGGCGCGGGATCGAATACCGGCGCGGGCGGTGCATCCACGGAGTGCTTGAACAGCTTGGCGAAGGCGCGCACGAAACGGGAATGCGAAGCGCGCACCACCGTCACGTGGCAGAAGGAACCGCCGGCGGGATCGTCGAGCGGCAGCCCGGCGGAGGGCAGACTGCCGGCGGCAGGAGGCTCCGGCAGCAAGCGCTGCGCGGGATGGGGAGCGATTGCAGCGTAGGCCAATTGGCGGGGCTGAACCGCGCGCTGCGCCGCCCCTTTCGAGCGAGGGCGCCAGGGAGCGGCCTTGGGCGGCATGGACTGAACGGGCGCACTGGCCGCGGGCGGCTCGAACGAAGCCGAATTGCCGGGTGCGGGCGGTGCGGCCTGTGATGCAGCGGCATCCGCTGGGGCCGACGTTTCCGCCGGGACATCCAGAACGCTTATCGGTTGCGATGTTTCAGTGGCGGCGGATTGCGCGGACGTCTCCACTTGACCGGCTCCCGCTGCGCGGGGGGTGGTCCGGCTGAGCATGCCGGACACCAGCGCCACAGCCATGACCAGCGCCGCCGCGGTCCATTTCAGCGCCTCATGAGGTTTGGCGGCCGCACGGCGAGCCGTGACCGGCGCGGGGGCTGGCGTGGCTGGCGCACCCGCGGGCGGCGCATTCAGCGGCGTTACGGCGGCCGGCGCGGTACTGGCTCGCGCCGCACGGGCCGGCTGTTCGGGCTTCTTTTCCTGTGGAGCCGGCTTGGGAGGAGCAGCCACGGGGACCGGCACCGGCGCGGGCGCCTGCGCGCGGGTGGACTGGTTAACTTCGCCGCGCGCGACCAGCATCTCTTTGCTCAAGGGGAATTCCAGGCCCGGCGCCGTGGAGCGGATCTTGCCGCCCTCCCACATGAGGAATCCCGCCATGGGCGGCCCTCCGGCGCGCGGCCGGATCAGCAGAAACACATTCGAGCCCTTGCCAAAGTAGGTGGAAAAGAGATTCACGTCTTCGACTTCAATGCCGAATTCCCGGCGCGTGTTGCTGCGATAGAACCCGACTATGGAATGCGCTCGCCGACGGGCCAAGCGCCGCTCCAGAAGCTTGCGGTCCGGCTCCGAGAGCATGAGCGAAGGTCCGGCGGCATGCTCGCTCTCGATGGGCTCGAAATCGGCCACTTCCACGATGGTCTGGCCGTGCGAGCCGCGGGTTCGGCCCAACAGCAACCCGCCCACCTCTACGCCACGCCATGAATTAGAGCGGTAGCCCTCATCGACGACGGCCGCCAGGCGATCGACGATATCGGCATTGACGAGCACACTGACGGGTTTGCCGTTGATTTGCCAGAGATACGCTGGAAAGTTTGCGGTTTCCTGCATGAGAGTCCCCTCGACAGGCCTGGTATTAATTTTACGACGCTCGCCCGTACGGTCTATACATGCCAGGCCAGGCTTATGTACGCTCCTTTACGAGGCTGGGGCCGCTGGGCCGCATGTGTGAGAATAGTACCTGGTGATCGTACTCGACGGTATCTATTATGCGGCCGCCCTGACCGGAGCTGGATTTCTGGTCTGGTGGCTGGCGGGCCCGTGGTTCGCCGCGCCGCTTTGGCTTCTGTCGCTGTTCTGCCTGTATTTCTTTCGCGACCCGGAGCGCGCCGTTCCCGGCGGCCCGGTAGTCGTGTCGCCCGCGGACGGCAAAGTGGTGGCCGTGAAATCCGAGGGCTCGCTCAACCGCGTCAGCGTCTTCCTGAATATCTTCGATGTGCACGTCAACCGGGCGCCCATTGCCGGCGTCATCGGAGAGGTGAAATACCAGCCGGGCGCTTTCCACGTGGCCAGCCGGGAGGAATGCTCCAGCGGGAACGAACAGAACGTGGTGACCGTCGAGGGAGAGGACACCACCGTGGTTTTCAAGCAGATCGCCGGGCTGATCGCGCGGCGCATCGTGTTCCATAAGAAGCCTGGCCAGCACGTAGCTGCCGGCGAGCGCGTGGGGCTGATCAAGTTCGGTTCGCGCGTGGACGTGCTGCTCGGCCCCGAGTGGGAGATCGTGGTCGAACCCGGCGCGCGCGTAGCCGCCGGCTCGAGTGTGATTGCCCGCCGCCTTGGCCAGGAGCGCGTCCATGGGGCTTAAGGAACGTCTGGCCGACCCGCGTTCGCCGGACCACCGGCCGCGCCGCGCCGCGTATGCTTTGCCGACTTTGTTCACGGCCGGCAACATTTTTCTGGGCTACATCTCCATCCTGCGGTGTATTCGGGGAGCGATGCTGGCTTCCGCCGGCGGTGCCGTGGCGGCCGGCGCGGCCGAGCAGTTCGGCTTCGCGGCCAAGGCCATCGGGGCGGCCTTCGTGTTGGATGGACTGGACGGCCGCATCGCGCGCCTGACCAATACCACCAGCGATTTCGGCCGCGAGATGGATTCCCTGGCCGACGTCATCAGCTTCGGCATGGCGCCGGCGGTGCTGGCCTTAACCTGGGGCGTACAGTTTATCAATCACGGCATCTCCGAAACCGTCAGCGACCAGATCCACAGCGCCGGATACCTCATCGCGTTTCTGTTCCTGATCTGCGGCGCCGCCCGTCTGGCGCGCTTCAACATTCAAAAGAACCCGATTCCCAAGAACCCCGGCCGGCCGGACCGCAAATATTTTGTGGGCATGCCGATTCCGGCGGCCGCCGGCATGGAGGCCGCGGTGGTGATCACTTGCGATGGGCAGCCGCTGGGCTGGTGGGTCT
>CAYRWE010000074.1:0-20626 GCA_964427655.1 uncultured Solibacteraceae bacterium
ATCTGGGCGCCAAGCTCGAACGCGCGCTCGTCAACTTCATGCTCGACGTGCACACGCGCGAGCATGGCTATACCGAGGTGCTGCCGCCCTTCCTGGTGAATTCGGCGAGCCTCTTCGGGACCGGGCAACTGCCCAAATTCAAAGAAGACCTGTTCAAGTGCGAGGGGCACGATTTCTGGCTGATCCCCACCGCCGAGGTCCCCGTCACGAACATCTACCGCGATGAGACGCTGGAGGCCGATGCCCTGCCCGTCAAGCTGTGCGCCTATACACCGTGCTTCCGCAGCGAGGCCGGCTCGTACGGCCGTGACGTGCGCGGGATCATTCGCCAGCACCAGTTCCAGAAGGTCGAGCTGGTGAAGTTCGCGCATCCCTCGGAGAGCTACCAGGAACTGGAGAAGCTCACCGCCGATGCCGAAGACATCCTCCGGCGGCTGGGCCTGGCATTCCGCACGGTGGTGCTTTCGACCGGCGATATGGGCTTCTCTTCGGCCAAGACTTACGATATCGAAGTCTGGCTACCGGGCCAGAACGGGTTCAAGGAGATTTCCTCCTGCTCCAATTTCGAGGCTTTCCAGGCGCGCCGGGCGGGCATACGCTTCAGGGGCGGAAAGAAGCCCGAGTACGTCCACACTCTGAATGGCAGCGGCCTGGCGGTGGGACGCACCTGGGTCGCGGTGGTCGAAAATTACCAGCAAAAGGATGGCAGCGTGGTGGTGCCCGAGGCGCTGCGGCCCTATCTCAACACGGAAGTGATCCGGCCGCGCCGGTAGGGGATGCCCATGGCGAGCGGCGGTCTCTTCATCACCTTCGAAGGCATGGATGGCTCCGGCAAGACCACCCAGATGCACCGTCTGGCGGCGCGACTGCGCGCCCTGGGGCGCACGGTTCTCGAGACCGCCGAGCCGGGCGGCCCGCCCATCGGCATGCAGATCCGCCGGATTCTGCTCGATTCCGCCAACCAGGAGCTGAGCCCCACGGCCGAAGTGCTGCTCTACTTCGCCTCGCGCTCGCAGAACGTGGACGAGTGGATTTTGCCGGCGCTCGAGCGCGGCGAGATCGTACTTTCGGACCGCTTCACGGATTCCTCGCTGGTCTACCAGGGATACGGGCGGGAGTTGGGAGTCGCGACCATCGAGGCTCTGGAGCGGATCGCCTGCCGCGGCGTCAAGCCCGATCTCACCCTGCTGGTGGATATCGACGCGGAAACCAGCCTGGCGCGCGCGCGGGCCCGCAACCAGGTGGAGGCGCACGGCGAAACCCGCATGGACGAGCAATCGCTCGAGTTTCACCGCAAGGTTTACGCGGCCTATCACAAGCTGGCCGCGCGCGAGCCGCAACGCGTCCGCATTGTGGATGGACGCGCCGCAATCGACGCTCTGGAGTGCGAGATCTGGAACGTGGTGCGGACCTATGTTTGAGGGCTTCTGGGGCAACCGGCACGTCACCGACGCGCTCGAGCAGATGCTGGCGCAGGACCGCCTCTCGCAGACGCTCCTTTTCGCCGGCCCCGAGGGCGTGGGCAAAGCCACCCTGGCGCGGCGCCTGGCCGCCCGCCTGATGGGCCACGCCGAGCGCATCGAGCAGGACGATCTGAGCCTGCCGCCGAACCTCGAAACCGTGGCGGCGCGCGAACGCTGGCCGGCCGACCGGCGCAACGAAGATCCGCTGCTGTTCGCCAGCCATCCGGATTTCGTGACCTTCCCGCCCGATGGCCCTATGCGGCAGATCTCGATCCAGCAATCGCGCCTAATCAAAGAGAGCGCGGCCTACCTGCCGAACCAGGGCAGCCGCCGAGTGTTCCTCATCGACCATGTGGATCGCGCCGCCGAGCAAGCCGCCAATTCGCTCCTCAAGACGCTCGAAGAGCCGCCGCCGCACCTGCTGCTCATCATGACGGCCGAGAACGCCTACGACCTGCTGCCCACCATCCGCTCGCGCGCCGTGCCGTTTCACTTCGCGCCGCTTGCGCCGGCCGAGATGCGCGAGTTCGTCAAATCGCGCGGCCTCGACCAGCCGGAGCGGCGCACCGCGCTGGCGGCCGGCAGCCCGGGCCTGGCCATTTCCATCGACCTGGAAGCCTATGACAAGCGCCGCGCGGCGATGCTGACGCTGCTGAAAGTGGCCGCCGGAGCCGCGCCGTTCGGCACCTGGGTTCCCGTCTCGGAGGCCATAGGCCGCTCTAAGAGCGAGAAGCTCGACCTCTACCTCAAGGTACTCTACGAGCTGCTGCGGGACCTGCTGCTGCTCTCCGAGGGCACCGGCGAAATCCGCAACCAGGATATCCGCCGCGATCTCGAGCCGCTGGCCGGAAAGATCGAGTTCTCCTGGCTGCGCAAGGCTGTGGCCGAGGTGGACACCATGGCGCGCCTGGTGCGCCGCAACATCCAGAAGACCATCGCGCTGGACGCCCTGATTATGAATCTGCGCCCGGCGTAACGCAGCGGTTCAGGGTGTCCCAGAACTCGGGGAACGAGACCGAGGCCGCCTCGGCGTTATCGATGACCGAAACCCCATCGCCGCGCAGCCCGGCCACCGCGAAGGCCATGGCGATGCGGTGATCGCCAAACGAATCGAAGCGCGCCGCGCGGAACGTCTGGCGGCCGGGCACGATCAAGCCATCGGGCCGTTCTTCGGCATCCACGCCCATGCGGCGCAGGTTGTCCACCACGGTGCGTATGCGGTCGGTCTCCTTGACGCGCAATTCGGCGGCGTCGCGGACCGTGAGGCCCTCCTCGGTGGCGGCGCCCAGCACGGCCAGCACGGGGATCTCGTCGATCAGCGCGGCCGTGAGACCGCCCGAGATCACGCCGCCGCGCAATTCGGAGTGCTCCACCACCAGGTCGCCGATCAGCTCGCCCGCGGCGCTTTCCAGATTGGGAACGCGAATCCGTGCTCCCATGCCCACCAGGAAATCGAGCAGCGCCGAGCGCGTGGGGTTGAGGCCCACGCCCAGGATGGTCAGCCGCGAGCCGGGCACCAGCAGGGCGGCCGCGATGAAGAATGCCGCCGAAGAGAGGTCAGAGGGCACTACCAGCTCGCGGCCGGTGAGGCGGGGGCGGCCCGTGAGCGAGATCTTCAGGCGCTCGACGCGGATCTCCGCGCCGAACTCGCGCAGGGCGATCTCGGTGTGGTCGCGCGAGCGCACCGGCTCGAGCACGGAGGTCACGCCATCGGCGAACAGGCCGGCAAACAGCACGCACGTCTTCACCTGCGCGCTGGGCACGGGGAGCGCATATTCGATGGGCCGCAGCGCGCCGCCCTGGATTTCGAGTGGCGGAAACTGCCCCTCGCTCGCGGAGATGTGCGCGCCCATCTCCGCGAGCGGCGTCATGATGCGCCGCATAGGCCGGCGCGAGAGCGATTGATCCCCGCCGATGCGCGTGGGGAAGGGCTGGGCCGCCAGAATGCCGCCGAGCATGCGGATGGTGGAGCCGGAGTTGCCGGCATCCAGGCAGTCCACCGACCGGCGCAGGCCGTCGAGGCCCCGGCCTTCGATCTGCACCTCGGTGCCCCGCTCTTCGATCCCGATGCCCAGCGCTCGCAGGCATCTCAGCGTAGAGTGGCAATCGGCACCCGTGGAATAGTTTTGGATGCGCGTGGGGCCTTCGGCCAGGGCCGCGATCATGGCGTAGCGGTGGGAGATGGACTTATCGCCAGGCAGCGCGATGGCGCCGGAGAGCGCGGCGGGGGGACGGATTTCCTGTTGCATGCGGGTTCAATCAATCATACAAAGCCGGTCGCGGGCCGCGCGCGGCGGGCGGATCAGCCGGCCCCGTCCAGATCCTCGAAGTAGCGCAGGGATTGCGCGGCGCAGGAGCTCCAGCGGTACTGGCCTGCGCGGAGGCGCCCCCGCGCGCTCAGATCGGCGCGCAATTCGGGCGAAAGCAGCAGGCGGGCGAGGGCCCCGCGCAGCTCGGACTGGCTGCGCGGATCGATCAGTAGCGCGGCGTCGCCGGCGATCTCCGGCATGGAGGAGACGTTCGAGGTGATAGCGGGAACGCCGGCGGCCATGGCCTGGGCCAGAGGAAAGCCGAAGCCCTCGTAGAGCGAGGGATACGCGAAGACAGTGGCGGCGGCCGTGAGCGGGGCCAGGTCCTGCTCCGGGACGTAGCCCAGGTAGTGCGCCGAGGCTAGCCGGGCAAACGTGGCCGCGGGCGCCCAGCCGGCCGGCCCGGCCACCACCAGCTCGAATTCATCCCGCAACGATTTGGGCAAAGCCGCGAAGGCATCAAGCAGCGTGTCCACGTTTTTGCGCGGCTCGATGGTGCTCACGAAGAACACGTAGGGACGCGTCAGCTTATAGCGCTCGCGCACCCCCGCGATGGCAGCGGCATCCACTTGAAAATACGATTCCGGCACTCCCGGGTAGATCGTCACGATCTTCCCGTCGGGGATCTTGAGGACGCGGGCGGCGTCTCGGCGGGTGCTCTCCGAAATGGCGATGAGCCGATCGGCGCGGCGCAGCACCTCTGCGAAACTGCGCTCGGCCTCGAGGTTGGCGGGCGTGTGCAGCTCCGGCATGATCCAGCAGGTCAGGTCGAAAATGGTGGCGCTGAGGCGCGGCCGGTGCGGCGGGCGATGCGTGAGCGTGGAGGCGTGGAAGATGGAGGCGCCGCGCGTGAGCCACTCGAGCACCGGCAGCAGCGTGTGATTCGCGAGCGCCAGCGCCGCCAGGCCGGAGACCGTCCGCCAGCCGGGGGCCACGGAGCCCTCGTGCCACAAGCGGCCCAGCTCGGGCATCGGGGGGAAGGTGCCGATTTGGCTCGGCCCGGCGACCCGGCGCAGTTCGCGAATCCAGTGATAAAGATAGTTCTTGACGCCGGCGCTCCGCACCAGCAGAGGCACCGCGTCGATGACCACGCGCATCGGCTTCCAGTCTAACGCCGGATGGCCGGCGCTCGCGGCTTCGAGATCTTATGCTTAACTGGGGACCCGGTATTTCACCAGCGCCTCTTCGTCGATATCGAGACCCAACCCGGGATATTCGGGAGCTTGAATCTCGCCATCGCGAATGACGAACACTTCCTTGCTCTTGAGTACCTTGAGCGCCGGCGCCCATTGCTCCTGTGGGAACAGGGGAGGCCGGATGTGGGCCAGTTCCTGCCACTCGGACCCTATGGCCAGGTTGACTTGCAGGCACGCGGCCACACCCAAAGCCATGAACCCGTGCAGAACGCAGCGGACCTGGAAGGCCTGGGCCAGGGTGGCGACTTTGCGGCACATGAAGATGCCACCGGCGTTGTTCGAATCGGGTTGCAGAATGCCGTAGGTCTTGTGGAGCAGACATTGCCGGAAGGGCTCGAGCGACGTGTAGGCTTCGCCTCCCGTGATGGGAATGTCCACGGCGGCGGCCAGGCGTGCGGGCGAGTCGTAATCGTCGCGGGCGAATGGCTCCTCCAACCAGGCGGCGTTCGATTTCTCCAGCTCCCGCGCCACTTTCAGGCCGGTCTCGTAATCCCAAACTTTCTGGCCGATGGATTGGGGCAGGTGGGCCGTGCGGTCGAACATAAGCGCAAAGTCCGGCCCCACGGCGGCGCGCATCTCGCGGCAGGCATCGGCGTCGTCGGTGGGGTTGGGACGCCAGGCCTGGACCTTCATCCCTTTGAACCCCGCATTTTTGTATCGCAGCGCCGCCGCGGCCTGATCCTTGTAGGGCACCTGGGTCAGAGGTTCTTTCCAAACGCAGGTCAGATAGGGTTTGACGCTGTTTTTCGAGCCGCCCAGCAGCTTGTAGACCGGTTGATGAGCGATCTTGCCGATGGCGTCCCAGATGGCGTGTTCCACCCCGCCCCATTGGCCCAGTCCCTGGCTTAAATGCTGCTCGATGGCGAACAGGTCCTTGCCCACCAGGGTCTGCCGTATCTGAGGAAGGGCTTCCGGCCGAAACGCGGCGTAGAACGAGTACCCGGTGACGCCCGCGTCGGTCACCACCTTGACCACGCCCAATGCCGAGCGGTGCCAGTCGTTAGGCTCCCAGCCGATCTTCTCGCTGAGTGCCAGTTCGTCCTTGGAAACCGGGGGATTGAGCTTGAAGGAGTCGATTTCCCGAATCCGCACCGGCTTCACGGTCTCGGCCAGAGCCCGTACCGGCTCCAGCAGAGCGGCGGAGGCAGCCATCCCTCCCAACGCCAGTAGTTTCCTGCGCGTTATCTGGCTCATGCAGGTCCTTTCCGAATCGTTTCGATTCAGCCCTGGTGATCGATTGTAGCTCGCCTGTAACCCGATTGCCGGCGTGGAGCCTGTTTGCGGCCGCGCGTGCGCCAAAAGCGTCCAGGCGGCCATTCTGTAACCAAGATGAAGCCAAAATGACTGTAGTAATTAAACGTACAGTCGATATATTCAATTTAGGGATGCAACGCTTTGCTGGCAAGTGGCGCGGACCGGCCGTGGTCATAAGCGCGGGCATACTCGGCTTTTGCCTGAATCGGTTTGGGATCTCCATTCTGCCCGATGTCGGGCTGTACTTCGGAGGCATCTTCTACCTGGCCGTGGCGCTGCGGCTCGGCCCCGGGGCGGGCGCTTGCGCGGCGTTCCTTTCGGGCTTGGCCCTGCTCCCGCATTTCGGATGGCCGGTGCTCCCGGTGGTTTCGATGGAGGCCTTCGCCGTGGGCCTCCTGGCGAAGCGCGGAACGCAGGCGCCTTTGGGCGAGCTGCTGTTCTGGGGCGTGGTCGGTACACCGGTAACGGTGGTCGCCTACATCGGAATCTTGCACTACCCCTCGCCGGTTTGCTGGCTCCTGGTGGTCACGCCGGTCCTCAACGGCTTTTCCAACGCCATCGTCGCCCAGTTCGTGGAAACACTGCCGGGGGTCCGTCGCCTGGGCGGATCCGGTCCGGGAGCCGCACAGTCGCTGCCGCTGCGCCGGCACCTGTCGCAGCGCTTTGCCTCCATCGCCGCGCTGCCCCTGCTGCTGATCACGGTGGTCAGCGGCCGACTGTACGTGGAACGGCAGTACAACGATGCGCGCGATTATTCCGCCGAAGCCGCCTTTGCGATCCGCGAAAACATCGACGCGGTAGTGGTGCGCCACCTGTCGGCCGTCGAGGCGCTGGCCGGTTCGCTGACCCCCAGCCGGGCCGGGTCGGGCCCCCTGCTGAATCGCTGGCTGACGCGCGTCGCCTCGGTTTATCCGGACTTCACGGACTTGGTTGTGGCGGACCGCAATGGCAACATTTTGGGCGCCGCCGCGCCGGACGCCATGTCCTTGCAGACCGTATTGGGAGGGCGCCTGCGCGACCGGGAGTTCTTTCGCCGCACGGTCTCCGGCGGAAAGCCCGTCGTCTCGGACGTCATGTGGGACCGCATCCATGGCGAACCGGTCATCTATCTGAGCGCGCCAGTGCTCGCGGAGGATGGTACGGTCGAATGGGTGGCCGCCGGTTCCCTGAAGATCTCGGCGTTTCAATTCCAGCACCGGCCGGAACGCTTGAATCGCTTCGCGACCGTCATTGTCGATCCCGACGGGCAGGTGATCTACGCGGCCGGCGATCAATCGCCCACGCCCATGGAATCGCTGGAGGATTCCCCCCTGCTGACCGCCGCCCACCGGGCCGGTAAGAAAGCCGCCTTCCGCTTCGACGACCGGGACGGCGCACGCGCCAACGCCTCCTACCTGGTCGGCACCGACACGTCCCTGCTCACCGGCTGGCGCATCTTCCTGAAGCAGCCCTTCGCGGACGTATACCTCCAGACCGAGCTTCACTATCTGTTCGCTTCGCTCTGCCTACTCGCCGTATTTGCCCTGTGCCTGCCCCTTTCGCGCCTGCTCAGCCTCAGTTTTTTGCGGCCTCTGGAAACCCTGCTGACGGCCTTCCGGGCCTTCTCCACCGATAGCAGCCGCGTGCCCCAGGTGCGCCTGCCGGATGGCGCTCCCAGCGAGCTGGCCGAGGCTCTGGCGGGCTTCGACCAGGTGGCCAACCGGCTCTCCGCCTCGTATACCGCCTTGCAATCGGCGCTGGCCGACCGGGGACGTCTCAACGACGAGCTGCACGAGGTGCTGGCCGGCCTGGACCGGAAGATTATCGAGCGCACCGCCGAACTGGCCGCCGCCAGGGACCGCGCGGAGGATGCCAACCGGGCTAAGAGCGAATTCCTGGCCAACATGAGCCACGAGATCCGTACGCCCATGAACGGGATCATCGGCTTCACCCAGCTCACGCTGGAGACGCCGTTGAACGCCGAGCAGCGCGATTACCTGGAGACGGTGGAGATCTCCGCCCAGGGGCTGTTGCGGGTGATCGGCGACATCCTGGACTTCTCGAAGATCGAAGCCGGCAATCTGGATTCGGAGCGGGCGCCATTCTCGCTGCGCGAAACGGTGGCGGACGCCGCCGGCATCGTCGCGCCGGAAGCCATGCGCAAGGGCCTCGATCTGAGCTGGGGCATCGGGCCAGACGTTCCGGACGCGCTGCTCGGCGACGCTACCCATCTGCGCCAGGTGCTGGTCAATCTGCTGGGGAACGCGGCCAAGTTTACCAGCCAGGGTTTTATACGGATCGAGGCGCGGCGCGGGGAATCCGGCGGTAAAGGCGGCATGGAGATCCACTTCGCGGTGCGTGACACGGGGATCGGAATCGCGCCGGCGCAGCAGGAGCTGATCTTCGAGCCGTTCCGCCAGGCGGATGGCTCGACCAGCCGGAAATACGGCGGTACCGGCCTGGGCCTGACGATCTCGGCGCGGCTGGTCGAAAACATGCGCGGCAGAATGTGGTTGGAGAGCCTGGTGGGCCGCGGCAGCGCGTTTCATTTCACGGCGCGCTTTGAGACCGTGGAGGAGCCCGCGGGGACGGCCGGCGGCAAGGACGCGGAAGGAGGTGCGGATCATGCGTCGCTCAACATACTTCTGGTCGAGGACGATCCGGTCAGCCGCACGCTGGCTTCGATGGTGCTGATGCGCAATGGCTACTCGGTGATTACGGCGGCCAACGGTGGCGAGGCGGTGGACTTGGCGGAACGGCTGCGCTTCGATCTGATCCTGATGGACATTCAGATGCCTGAGATGAACGGCCTGGAAGCCACCGCGCTGATCCGGCAGAGCGAATACCAGAGCGGCCGCCGGGTTTACATCGTGGCTCTGACGGCCCATGCGATGAAAGGGGACCGGGAGCGCTGCCTGGAGGCCGGAATGGACGATTACATTTCCAAGCCCGTTGATATAAACGAGTTATTGACGCTGGTCGGCAGGATCGCCCGGTCCGGTCGCGACGGGTCGGTGCCCGTGCAAGGGTAGCCTAAGGTTCCGGTACCGTATGGATCGCGTCATGCAACCGCAAAGTGTCCGTCATGCTACTGCAACACCATCCGCGCATAGTGACTATAGATCCGCCCCCGCCCATGCCTCTGGAGACGGGTCCGGAGACTTCCCTTTCATCTTTCACAAGGAGATTCGATATCATGCCGAGCCGCTTCCTGGCCAGTCTTGTCGCCGGGCTGCTGCTGGCGACAGCGGTCCCAGCGCAAACGGTGAATGGGGCGGGAGGCACTTTCCCGTACCCACTTTATGGCCAGTGGTTCGATACGTTTCAGACCGCTCATCGCGGCATTGAGTTCAATTATCGCCCGGTCGGCTCGGGCGCCGGCATCGCCCAACTCCTGGAGGGCGCGGTCGATTTCGGCGCCTCCGACATGCCTCTCACCGACGAGCAGATGGCCGAGGCTTCCACCAGATTGAAGACCACGATTCTGCACTTCCCCATGGTCTTGGGCGCGGCCGTTCCGGCTTACAACCTGCCGGGACTGCCCGACAATCTCAAATTCACTCCCGAGGCACTGGGCGGTATCTTCCGCGGCTCGATTCGCCAATGGGACGACCCCGCCATCGGCCGAAGCAATCCGGGCGTAAAGCTTCCCTCGAATAGCATCGCGGTGATTCATCGCGCCGATGGCAGCGGCACCAGTTACTGCTGGACGGATTACCTCTCGAAGGTGGATCCCGAGTGGAAGAAGCGTGTCGGCAAGGGCACCACGGTTAGCTGGCCCGTGGGCACCGCGGCCAAAGGCAACGACGGTGTGGCCGCGCTGATCAAGCAGACGGCCTATTCAATCGGCTACGTGGAATTGACGTATGCCCTTCTGAACCGAATTACCTTCGGCAGCGTCCGCAATTCCGCGGGCGCTTTCGTGCGCGCCGATTTGGCAAGCGTGGCGGCTGCGGCCGCCAGCGTGAGTTCGAAGATCCCCGACCATTTTCGCGTCTCGATCACCGACGCTCCCGGTCCGCGCGGTTACCCGGTTTCCACCTTCACCTGGCTGCTGGTGCCGGCCAAAGGCTCGAACGCACAGGCGCGCAAGGCGCTGATCGGATTTCTGCGCTGGGCCCTCACCGATGGCCAGCGCATGGCCGCTCCCCTGCAATACGCGCCCCTGCCCAAGGAACTGGCCGCGCGCGAAATCAAGGCGCTGGCGGCGATTCAATAGCGTTCAGCCGGCCCAGCCGTACACCGTCAACGCGTTCTCAACCAAAAGTGCGACCAGGGCGACGAGGGCCCCCAGGATAGCGTCCGCGGCGTAGTGGTAGCGGCCCGCCACGGCTCCCAGCGCAATGCTGAACGCGATCCAGAGGAAGCCTATCCCCAACCAGATGGGGCCGTAGCCAAGCAGCACCAGCGCGCACGCGGTCGAGCTGGCAACGTGGGCGCTGGGGAAGGTGTTGGCGTGAATGCTGGCATGCCGCAGAATCCAGAGATTGAACGCGCGCAGCTTGCCGGCCGGCCGGGACGCACCCCATTTCTCCCCGAGCATACGGGGCGGCCGCGTCTGGAGGAACGGCAGCGTGCCGTAAGAGGCGTACGTAGCCAGCAGAACGACGGTCCAGAAATGGCCGGCCGCGCTTCGCTGGCCCAGGAGGTATAGGACCGCGAGGCCCGTCGGCATGGAAACGTAGCACAGCATGTAGGCCAGTTCCAGATAGCCCAAGAGCCACCTTCCCGCGCGGTGCCGCGCGCACCACTCGAGCGGCCCGGCGACCAGCCGGCGGTCCAGCCACTCGAGCCTCTGCTCGAAGGCGCCATCCGCGTGGGTGACGAAATAGCCGCCCTGGCGATACACCATCAAGAGAAGCAGATAGAGAATCCAATCGCGAGCGACGGATGCGGCCACGGGCGACGCCCAACGCGGCAGAACCAGGGCGGCGAAGAGGGTTATGGCCAGGCCGCCCGCGCCTATGGCGGTGATCTTCACGCGGCGCGCTCCGTTCAGATCGCGGCGTCCCCAGGCCAGGAGCGTGAGACAGGCAAAAGTCAGAATATTGATCCACTCGGCCGCCCGCAGGTGCGGCATCAGGATCGCGCCCTCAGCAGGCGCAGCGCCACCTTGCCCAGCACACGGTTCACGGGTCCATCGAGGAACATCCAGGTGAGCGCCTGGAGGAGCGCCGGCGGGTGGTAATCGGGATCCCGCTCCCGGCGCGTCGCGATCATCTCAACCAATACCTGCCGGGGATTCTCCCGGAAGTCGTCGAGCATGGCGGTCTGCTGCACGCAGGAAACGGTGCAATAGGGCGCGCACGGCTTTGGGGCGGCCGCCTCGCGCTCCAGGTCCTGGCGGGTGTAGCGCTCGAGCGGAATTCCCGGGCGCCCGCGCTGCTGCGAGCAATAGTGCACCAGGCCGTCTTCGCAGATGTAGAGGAAGCGGCCCCCCGCGCGGCAATGCCACTGGTTCGGCAGCCCCTGCGAAATATTGCGCTGGAAGCGATCGTACTGGGCGAAAGAGAACATCTGCTGGCGCGGTTCCTGCAAGTCGCGATAGATGGCCATGTGGTCGGGAGCCAGCGGCTTGAGCTGGCCGCCGCCATCGTGCAGGATGCCCACGGTGCTGGTTAGGCCGAGCCCCCGCGCCCGCCGGGCGATGGTGCGCGCGTCCTCGGGATGGCGTACCGGGCTGCCCAGCACGGAATTCACCGTGACGGAGAACTCGGCGTACCTGGCCAGCCATTCCAGCTTGCGGTCCAGCACCTTCAGGCTCTTCTTGGAGGTCTCGTCCGGAGTGACGTTATCGATGCTGATCTGCAGGTAGTCCAGGCCGGCGCGATTCAGCCGCTCGATGCGCACGGGGGTCAGCAGGTAGCCGTTGGTGATGAGCGTGGCGATCATGCCGCGGCTGCGGATGTGGCGGACGATCTCATCCAGCTCCGGGTGCAGCATCGGCTCGCCACCGCTGATGGTCAGGATGGTGGTTCCCAGACCGGCCAGCAAATCCACGCGGCGCAGCATCTCGGCCAGCGGCACCGGCGCGGACGAAGCGTCGAATTCATTACAGTACGTGCACGCCAGGTTACAGCGCCGGATCGGCACGATCTGCGCCAGGATGGGATGATGCTTGGAGGCCATGGCGCGCGCGAACATACGGGCTTCGCGCATGCGCCGATCCACCGATCGCAGGCGCCGTTTCATCAAGCGGCCGTACTCCGCCCCGGGCAGCATCCCCTTACAGTGTATGCGAACACCATGACGGGAAGAAAACGGATTCGCGGCATTCTGATTTCCTTGATACGCTAGTCGTTAGCTTGATGGGAGAGCGCACAGCCGGGGGAAATGCGTCGGGGCACGCAACCGCTCCGCCGCCCGGCGTCCCTCGAGTAGCGTTCCTCGCGGACTCGTTCCACGAAGTGAACGGCGCCGCGCGCACCTGCCGGGAGTTTGCCGCCTTCGCCCGCCGGCGGGGCTATCCCTTCTTCAGCGTGCGGTTCGCCGGACGCGAGTCCCTGGATGCCCAGGGGCCTTTCTGGACCATGGAGATGAAGCGCGGCCCGCTCTCGTTCGGCGTGGACCCGGACCTGCGCTTCGATGTGACGTTCTGGCGTTTCCAGGAGCGCCTGGAGAGCCGCCTGCGCCAGTTCGCGCCCGACGTTGTTCATGTGATCGGTCCGGGCGAGCTGGGGATTCTGGGAGCCATCGCGGCCTGGCGCATGCGCGTGCCGCTGGCGGTGGCCTGGCATACCAACATCCACGAATACGCGGCGCGCCGCTTCCCCTTCGGCGGCCCCGGGCTGCGGGATGGCATCGAGGAGTTCGTGCTGCGCCGGATCATGCATCTCTACCGCCGCGGAGCGGTGCTGCTGGCGCCCAGTCCGGAACTGGTCGAAATGCTTCACGAGCGCACCGGCAAACCGGCCCTCCTGATGCGCCGCGGCGTGGATACAGACGCTTTTTCGCCCCTGCGCCGGCGCCGTGCCGATGGAGCTTTCGTCATCGGCTACGTCGGCCGGCTGATGCCGGAAAAGAGGGTGCGCTTTTTCGCCACCCTGGAGCGCTTTCTGGAGAATGCCGGCGTGCGCGATTTCCGCATTTTCATCGCCGGCTGGGGCTCGGAGGCACGCTGGCTGCGCGCCAACCTGCGGCACGCCGAGTTCGAGGGCATACTGGATCCCGAATCGCTGGGCCGGGCCTACGCCAACATGGACTTGTTCGTGTTCCCCTCGCGCACCGACACATTTGGCAATGTGGTGCAGGAGGCGCTGGCTTCGGGCGTCCCGGCGCTGGTGACCGATGGCGGCGGGCCCAAGACGATTGTGGAACATGGTGTCACAGGGCTGGTCTCCTCGAGCGAAGAAGAAATGTGCCGGAATGCGCTGCGTCTGATGGGAAATTCGGAGGAGCGCGCGGCCATGGGCGCGGCCGGGCGCGCGCGCATGTTATCGCGAAGCTGGGACGGCGTGTTCGATGAGGTTTACCAGGCCTACGCCGCCTGCCTGGATTGAAGCAGGCAGCGCCCCCCGCGGCTCCCGGCCGACATTTATAACCCGTTTCCGCCTGTTAACCGTTTGATAAATAACCGTGCTAGACTGCCTCGCAGGAGATAGCCCATGCTGAAATCATTTAAGTTCCCGATCGTTTGCGCCCTGCTGCTTTTGCCGGGGATTCTGGCCGCGGCGGAGCGCTATGACGGAAAGTGGACCACCAAGCTCGTTTGTCCCGAAAAAGGGAATACCCAAGGCTACACCTGGACCTTTGCCGCCGTCATTGAGAACAGCAAGTTCCGCGGAGAACACGGCACGGCGGGTGAACCCGGCTATCTGCTGATCGAAGGCAAGATCGCAGAGAACGGCAGCGCCAAACTCGCCGCCAACGGCATCGTGGCGTCCCGGAAATACTCCCGTGGAATCCTCGCCCACAAAGGCGAGGAGTATAGCTACGACGTCAAAGCCCAGTTCAAAGAGACCGAGGGCACGGGCACCAAGAGCGAAGGCCTGGGCATCGTGGGCCGCGCCTGCACCTTCGACTTTGTGAAACTTCCGGCCGCGGGCCAGGACGGGCTCTAGCCGAACCCGCGTCCGCTTACGGGGCCGCCATCATGAACGAGATGTCGTCCACTTTGTAGGTGATTTTGCCGCGCGACGCCGGAGCGGGGCGAACCTTCCCGGCACGAATGACGTCGAAAGCCTGTACCAGACTGGCCAGCACCGACGGCGGCGCCACCGGAACGTTGTGCGATCCCAAGACCGTCTTGACCTGCGGTGCCAGCGCGGCCAGCCGCATGATCGAGGCGCTATAGGCTTCCAGATTGGTTTCCGGGCGGAACAGCCAGATGGGGCCGGGATAATAAGTGTCGCCGGTGAAGAGCAGGCCATGGGCGCGGTCGAAAAGACAGATGGCGTCCGGCGTATGGCCAGGCGTGGCGACGATCTCGAGCGATCGGCCGCCCAGATCGATACGGTCGCCATCGTGCATGTATTGCTTGATGCCCCAGGGCCGTGTGGCGTATGCCTCGCGTTCGAATCCCTTGGGCAGCTCGCCGCAAATCTCCTCGGGCGCGATTTCGGCCTGCGCATCCTCGCGCGAGCCGCGCGCGTTGGTACGCGTGTAATCGGTATCCATGCCGTAGACCGTTTCGAACTGCCAATTGCCGCCCACATGATCGTTATGCGTGTGCGAGTTCAGCACCACGATGGGCAACTTCGTCAGCTCCGAGGCGACCTTTCGGATGTCGCCGATTCCCATACCGGTGTCGAATAGCAGGGCCCGCTGCTCGCCAGCAATCAGATAGCTGATGGTCTCCTCGAACTGATGCGGCTCATAAATGGCGAAAACGGCGGGTGCGACGTTGTAGACCTCGAACCACGCGTCCGCGGCCGGCACGCGCTGTAGGCTCTGGTATTGCGGTCGCGGGAGCGCCCGGCACCACTCGGGGATCTGCGGCTGCGCCAACAGGGCCGGTGCGAAGAATGCCGCGCAGGCGATAAGAGCGATGTGCACTTTTGTGAAGGATCGGATGATGGATCCCATAAGTTGCATGATCTCACGGCCTGCCGGGAGGTCTCCAGCGCGGGCGAATGCTGGGGCCGCGAGACGAGCTAACAATTTCTGACGCGGCGCGCAGAGTTCCCGTTACGGCCGCGTACGGGCAAGCTAAAGCATGCCCCACTACTTCTTTTCGGCTACCTCGACACGCGCCTGGGCACGCGCTACTTCGTGCAGTGCCGCCGCGGGGTCCGCATCCGGCTTAGCCAGGCGGTCCTGTGCCTCTTTGAGCTCGGCGCGGGCGCGGTTCACATCGATGTCTTCGGCCGCCTGCGCTGAATCCGCCAGGACGCGGACGTGGTCCTCCCGTATCTCCAGGAAGCCGCCGTCCACGGCCAGGTAGCGCCGCTTGCTGCCGGACATGAAGGTGAGAAAGCCGGTGCCCAGTTGGCCCACCAGCGGGGCGTGCCCGGGCAGGATGCCCATGTAGCCATCCAGGCCCGGAAGCTGCACGTCTTCCACCTGTTCGCGCACCAACTGGCGCTCGGGAGTATCGACTTCCAGTTCCAGCGATCCGGCCATGGTCAGGCCCTCTGCAAAGCGTCGGCTCGTTCCAGCACGTCTTCGATCGTCCCCTGCATGTAAAACGCCTGCTCGGGGATGCCGTCGTGCTTTCCAGCCACGATTTCCTTGAAGCCGCGGATGGTGTCGGCCAGCTTGATGTACTTGCCCGGGAAACCGGTGAACTGCTCGGCCACGTGGAAGGGCTGCGAGAGGAAGCGCTGGATTTTGCGCGCCCGCGCCACGATCAGCTTATCCTCGTCGGAAAGCTCGTCGATACCGAGGATGGCGATGATGTCCTGCAGGTCCTTGAAGCGCTGCAGGACGCCCTTGACGGATTGCGCCGTGTCGTAGTGATCCTGCCCCACCACAAGCGGGTCGAGAATGCGGCTGGTGGAAGCCAGCGGATCGACCGCCGGATAGATGCCCAGCGCGGCGATGTCGCGCGAGAGGTTCGTGGTGGCGTCGAGGTGGGCGAAGGCGGTGGCCGGCGCGGGATCGGTGTAATCGTCGGCGGGCACGTAGATGGCCTGCACCGAGGTGATGGACCCCTTCTTGGTGGACGTGATGCGTTCCTGCAGCTCGCCCATCTCGGTGGCCAGGTTGGGCTGGTAGCCCACGGCCGAAGGCATGCGGCCCAGCAGCGCCGAAACTTCCGAGCCGGCCTGGGTGAAGCGGAAAATGTTGTCGATGAACAACAACACGTCCTGGCCTTCCTGATCGCGGAAATACTCCGCCACGGTGAGGCCGGTGAGTCCGACGCGCAGGCGCGCCCCGGGCGGCTCGGTCATCTGGCCGTAGATCATGGCGCACTTGGATTTGCGCCAGTCGTGCGGATCGATGACGCCGGATTCCTGCATTTCGAGCCACAGGTCGTTGCCTTCGCGCGTGCGCTCACCCACCCCGGCAAACACCGAAACGCCGCCGTGCTTCATGGCGATGTTGTTGATGAGCTCCTGGATGATGACGGTCTTGCCCACTCCGGCGCCGCCGAACAGGCCGATTTTTCCACCGCGCAGGTAGGGTTCGAGCAGGTCGATAACCTTGATGCCCGTCTCGAACATCTCCAGGCGCGTGGATTGGTCCTCGAAAGAAGGCGACGGCCGGTGGATCGGAAAGTATGTCTTGGCCTCGACCGGGCCCATGTCGTCCACGGGCTGGCCGATCACGTTGAGCACGCGGCCCAGCGTCTCGGGGCCGACCGGCACTTCGACCGGGTGCCCCAGGCTGACGGCCTGCATCCCGCGCACCAGCCCCTCGGTGGGCTGCAGCGCGATCGTGCGCACGCGGCCCTCGCCGATGTGCTGCTCCACTTCGCAGATGATATCGATCGGCGTGGGAGCGTCGAACCCCTCGCTGGTGATCCGTATGGCGGTATAAACCAGGGGGATGCGCCCTTCGGGAAACTCGCAATCCACGGCCGGTCCGGCCACCTGGACTACCTTGCCGACTACAACTCCGTTGGTGTCTGCCATATGTCCTTACTCCGCGGAAGCGGCGCCGCTCACCACTTCGATGATCTCCTTGGTGATGCTGGCCTGGCGCACGCGGTTCATGTACAGCGTCAGCTTGTCTATCATTTCGGACGCGTTGGAGGTGGCCGCTTCCATGGCGGTCATGCGCGCGGCGTGCTCGGCGGCTGTCGATTCCAGCAGCGCGCGGTAAAACTCCGTCTCCACGTACCGGGGCAGCAGCGCGCCCAGCAGTTCGGCGGGCGGCTGCTCGAAAATATAATCGACGGGCTCGCCCTCGGCGGGCAGCTCCACCGGGAGCACGCGCCGCAAGGTGAGCTTTTGCGACATCACGCTCTTGAATTCGTTGAAGAGCAGGTAGACCGCGTCAATGCGTTCGTCGCGGAACTGCTCCATGGCCTTGCCGGCGATGGCGACGGTCTCTTCGTGCAGCGCCGCGGGCGGTATGGTCACGTGTTCCCCGGAGATGCGCACCTGGCGCTTGCGGAAGAAATCGCGCCCCTTGCGGCCCACCAGCTCGAAGGTCACCTCGGCGCCCGCGCGTTCGCTTACGAATTGCTGCGCGCCCTTGATCAGGTTGGTGTTGAAGGCGCCCGCCAGGCCCTTATCGGCGGTGACCAGCACCAGCAGCACGTGCTTCTCTTCGCGGCGGGCCAGCAGCGGATTCCCGGCGGCGCCCTCATCGGAAGCCGCCGCCGCAATCGACGCCAGCATCTGGCGCAGCATGGCCCCGTACGGCCGGGCCGAAATCACGCGATCCTGCGCGCGGCGCAGCTTGGCCGCTGAGACCATCTTCATGGCGCGCGTGATCTGCTGCGTGTTCTTGACCGAGCGGATGCGCCGCCGGATGTCGATCAGACTAGGCATGTGCCGATACCGCTGGCTGCTGCTCCGCGACGAAGCGCGCCTTGAACTCTTCGATGACGGCCTTGATCTTCGCGCGCAGCTCATCGTCGAGCGCCTTCTTGGTGCGGATCTCTTCGAACACTCCACGATGCGCGTTGTCCATGTAGCGGTAGAGTTCCTCTTCGAACCGGCCGCATTGCTCGATGGGCAGATCGTCCAGATACCCGCCCGTTCCGGCGAAGATGATGACCACCTGCTTTTCCACCGGCAGCGGCTGGTATTGCCCCTGCTTGAGGATCTCGACCAGGTGCTTGCCGCGGTTGAGCTGCGCCAGCGAGGTCTTATCCAGGTCCGAGCCGAATTGCGCGAAGGCCGCCAGGTTGCGGTATTGCGCCAGGTCCAGGCGCAAGCTGCCGGCCACCTGCCGCATGGCCTTGATCTGCGCGTTGCCGCCCACGCGGCTGACCGAGATGCCCGCGTTGATGGCCGGCCGGATGTTCGAATTGAACAAATCCGATTCGAGGAAGATCTGGCCGTCGGTGATCGAAATGACGTTGGTCGGAATGTAAGCCGAAATGTCGCCCGCCTGCGTCTCGATAAAGGGCAGCGCGGTGAGCGATCCGCCGCCGTGTGCGTCGCTCAGTTTGGCGGCGCGCTCCAGCAGGCGGCTGTGCAGGTAGAAAACGTCGCCCGGGAAGGCCTCGCGCCCTGGCGGCCGGCGCAGCAGCAGGGAGATCTCGCGGTACGCCGCGGCGTGCTTGGAAAGATCGTCGTAAATGCACAGCACATGCCGCTTGGTGTCGCGGAAATATTCGCCCATGGAGCAGCCCGCGAAGGGGGCTATATACTGCATGGGTGCCGGGTCGGACGCCGAGGCGCACACCACGATGGTGTACTCCATGGCGCCGTGATCTTCGAGCGTCTTGACCACCTGCGCGACCGTGGAGCGTTTCTGCCCGATGGCGACATAGATGCAAATCATGTCGCCGCCCTTCTGATTGATGATGGCGTCGAGCGCGATAGCGGTCTTGCCTGTCTGGCGGTCGCCGATGATCAGCTCGCGCTGCCCGCGGCCGATCGGAATCATGGAATCGATGGCCTTGATGCCGGTCTGCAGCGGCTGCTTGACCGGCTGGCGCGCGATCACGCCGGGCGCCAGGCGTTCCACCGGGTTGAACTGGGTGGTCTGGATGGGACCCTTGCCGTCGATCGGCACGCCCAGCGCATTGACCACGCGGCCGATCATCGCCTCGCCCACCGGCACCGACATGATGCGGCGGGTGCGCCGCACCTCGTCGCCTTCCTTGATTTCGGTGAAGTCGCCCAGCAGCACGGCGCCGACCTGGTCTTCGTCCAGGTTCATGGCGATGCCCGCGACGTCGTGCGGGAACTCGATCAACTCGCCCGCCATGACCTTCTCCAGGCCGTGGATGCGGGCGATGCCATCGCCCACGGAGATGACCGAGCCGACCTCCGCCACGTCGATCGCCTGTTCGTAGTTTTCGATCTCCTCGCGGAGAATGCTGGTTATTTCGTCCGCTCGAATTTGAGCCATATGATCCTTCCGATTAACCTTCCGCGCGCAACCGTCGCTCCAGGGACTCCAACTGGCCGCGCACCGAGCCGTCGTAAACCGTCGAGCCGATCCGCGCCACCACGCCGCCGATCAGGGCCGCGTCCACCGCGTAGCGCGCGCGGATGCGCTTGCCCGTCAGGCGCTCCAGTTCGGCGCCCAGCGAGCCGCGCAGCGGTTCGGAGAGTTCCCGCGCCGATTTCACTTCGGCGCGCGCGAAGCCCAGGCGCTCGTCCACGATCAGCTCGAAGCTGTCGATGATCTCGCGCAGCGCGGCGATGCGGCGGTGGTCCACCAAAACATAAAGGAAGTTGAGCGAGATGCGCGCCAGACCCAGCTCTTTGCCCAACCGCCCTACCACGGCCTTCTTGCGCCCGGAGGGTACGGCCGGCGTGGTCAGCGCGTTATGCAGATCGCTGGAGGATTCGAGCAGCGATTGGAAGGCGCGCAACTGGGCCACGGCATCCTGCGGGCGCAGGGGCGATGTGCCGGCGGTGACGACATCCGCCAGGGCGTTGGCGTATCGCGTGGCTACGGCTGAAAGTGTCATGGTCTATGTGGTCTGGGCGCGCGAGGCGGGCGGCTCCAGGTTGCGCACGAAGCCGCGCACCAGGGCCTCCTGTTTTTCCGGCGTGAGGCGCACCTCAATCTTCTGTTCGGCCAGCTTGATGGCCAGTTCCGCCGTGTAACGCTGCAATTCCATGCGCGCGGCCTTGGCGGCCGCCGTGATTTCCTGCTCCGAGTGGGCCTGAATTTTGGCGATTTCGGCGGAGGAGTGCTGGGCGATGCGCTGGACTTCAGCCTGCTCTTCGCATTGCGCTTCGCCGTGCATGGCGGTGATTTCCGCCTCCAGGCTGGCTAGGCGGCGTTCCACTTCGGCGGTGCGCGCCTCGGCGGCCTTAAGCGCTTCAGCAGCCTCGATCATTTCCTTGCGGATGCTCTTCGAGCGGGCCGCGAAGAACGGGCCGCCATTCTTGCCCGCCAGGTAGCCGAG
>CAYRWE010000075.1:0-20599 GCA_964427655.1 uncultured Solibacteraceae bacterium
GCGACCTGCTGATTACGAATCAGCCGCTCTACCAACTGAGCTAGGGTGGCCTTTGTTTGTTTTACTGGCGATACCGTGAGCCACCCGGATTCTATCGGCGTCGATTGGCCGAGCCGCTCTCAATGGCTCACGGTCTTGATTTTAGCAGATTATCGAGCCATTCGACAGCGATACCGAGGCTCTCGGGAACCGACTTGATGGATTGATCCACCGTGGTTTTCCGGCCTCCTTGAAGACCCGGAAGAGGAACCGCTCAACGATGCCGACACCGGCCCTCTTTGCCAGCGGGGAATCGTGGACCTGAGCCGTTTCTGTAAAGAAATCGGCGTACGGAATGTCCGCGTGTATAGCGCCGAATACAAGACCGCGGTTCGCCAATCGGTTACCCTCTTGACGCTAACACCGATAAACTGGCGCACCTGCCGCGAATTGGCCGTGTGTCGGGCCAAGCGGCTATTCGAAAAGAAACGGAAACGTGCGAATGGTTGACTTTGCTGCGGTGGCTTCATGGGGGATGCCATTCCCGGACTTCCGGACCTCCGTCTCCGCGAGGCGCCCGCGGCCGTGCTACGCTGGCAATCTATGCAAATCTCGGATGTCTACCTGGCCCTCGGCGAGGAGGCCTTCGGCCAGCTCATCCACGGCATCTCCATCGGTAAGCTGAAGACCTACCAGATGTATGAGGGCTTCAAGGTGCGTGCCCACCTGTCTAAGGTCAATACCGAGCTGCTGCGCAAGGCGGTTCCGCGCTTCTGGGCCCGCGTGAGCGAGCACGAAGAAGATTTTTCCAAGGATCTCGCCCAAGCCGTTCTGGTGTCGCACCTCGATATGATCTCCGCAGTCCTGGATTTTTTGGGCGTGCCCCACGAAAACGGCTTCTTCGCGAAGGACATGGACCCCAAGCCTTTCTTCACCGAAGGCTGGGAAGAGCGCGTTCGAGAAAAATTTGAAAAAACCTATTCCCTTCCGGTACTCCTTTTTTATATCAATCACTTGAGGTGGGAACTGCTGGGCGCCGCCGAGCCGTATCGCCCGGCTTCCCCGAGTGCGGCTTGAATTCGGCGTCTCAAGTGCTTAAGCTTATTGTGAGAACCATGACAATTCCCGCAGGGGATCCGCGAGCGGACCTTCCTCGGAGACTGTGCAGTCCGTGGAAGCCGATGCTTCTTAACCAGATCCGGGGTGCAACCCCGAACTGGCAAGGAGCCGCCGCTTGATCCGGCGTTGTCGCAATTTTGAGCGAGGGGAAACACCCCTGCGCGATAACACCCAAATGGGGTTTTCTGCTGCTGGAATGAAGTGGTCGCCCACAGATACGAGGTGCCGGACATGAATCATTGCGATTTCCATTATTCCCATCTGCTGCCTAAGAAACCGGGCATTCTCCCGCTAGAGGAGACGATGACGAAGCAGTGCCGCCGCTGCGGCGCGGAATTCGTTACGCGATCCAGGATTCGGAAGCGCTGCGACGCATGCCAGACGGTCGTATCCGCGGAAAAACAGAAAAAGGCCAATGAGCGCCTGAAGGCCCGCCGGGCAGCCCGGCGTCTGTGCCTGTTGAAGGCCAGTTGAGACCGGAGCCGGCCCGGCCTTAACTCTCCAGAGTCACAACAGCCTGAGCCTCGGCGGAGCGTCCTTCTCCCACGGGACCCATCTTCTCGGCCGTCTTGAACTTCACTGAAACTCTGTCCGCCGTCAGGCCTAGAGTCTCCGCCAGCCGTGCCCGAATAGCCTCCCGGTACTCCTTCAGCTTGGGCCTCTCCAGTACCACTGTGGTATCCACGTTTACAATGCGGTATCCGCGCGCTTCCACTAGTTCGCGGGCCTGGCGCAGGAAGACCAGGCTGTCGCAGCCCTTCCAGCGCGGGTCAGAATCGGGGAAATGCATTCCGATATCGCCTAGCGCCGCGGCACCCAATATCGCATCGGTAAGCGCGTGGGCCAGCACGTCGGCATCCGAGTGGCCTTCCAGGCCCAGTTCGTGGGCCACCGCGACCCCGCCCAGAAGCAAAGGGCGTCCGGGAACCAGGCGGTGGACGTCCCAACCGAACCCGGTCCGGTACTCGCTCAAAGCGGCGTTTCCTTGGCCAGCTCCTCGCGGTAGAACAGGTGCGCCAGATCCATGTCGCCAGGCTTGGTGATTTTGATATTGCGGTCGCTGCCCAGCACCACGCTGACCTCGACATCCAGCCGCTCCACCAGGCTGGCCTCGTCGGTGCCCGCGAACCCATCCGCGCGGGCCTCCTCGAAAGCCCGCTTCAGAAGGTCGTAGCGGAACACCTGGGGAGTTTGGGCCATCACCAGCTTTTCGCGCGGCAAGGTCGCCCGGATGCGCACGCGGCCGTTCGAGCGGGTGACCTGCTTGACCGTATCCACGGCCGGCACGCCCACAATGGTGGCGCCGGTCTCGGCGGCCTCGTCGAACGCCTTGTGAATGGTTTCCAGATCGATGAACGGCCGCACTGCGTCGTGCACCGCTACCAGATCGATGCCTTCTCCCAGTGCGGCCAGCGCGTTGGCCACGGATTGCTGGCGGCTGTTCCCGCCTTCCACGACGCGCGCCCGGCCATCCGGGAAATCGTGCGCCAGCAGGCCCGCCACCCATTCCAGATCTTCGGCCCGCACCGCTACCACGATATCCGCAACGCGGGGGGAGGCGGCGAACTTACGGACGGTGTGGATCAGAATGGGCGAGCCTTCGAGCAACATGAACTGCTTCCGGCTGGTGCCCGTTTTCTCTGCCGGCACCTTGCTCATACGCGTGCCCAGCCCGGCGGCGGGCAATATCACGGCAACTCTCATTGGCACTATGATTCTACCGTGCTTTTCTCGGGAGCCACGCTGGCGATCGCCTGCGGCTCGTTCTTGCGCGGCGGCCGTTCATGCTTTTCCGCCGAAGCCACCGCGGCGTGCACCCGTTCGTCGTACTTGCCGAAAATCATCTTTCCCGCGGTTGTCTGCAGGACGCTCGTCACCGAAATATCGATGGTCTTCGAAATCAGACGCTTGGCGTTATCCACCACCACCATGGTGCCGTCGTCCAGATAAGCCACCCCCTGGTTATATTCCTTGCCCTCCTTCAGAATGAACACCCGCATCGTCTCGCCCGGCAGGACAATCGGCTTCAGCGAATTGGCCAGCTCGTTGATATTGAGGACCTCGACGCCATGTAACTGGGCTACTTTGTTGAGGTTGAAGTCGTTGGTGATGACTTTGCAATCGTACACCTTCCCCAGCTCGATGAGCTTCATGTCAACGTCCCGCACGTGCGGGAAATCCTCTTCCACGATCTGCACCGTAAGGTGCGCCATTTTCTGGATGCGCTGCAAAATATCCAGCCCGCGCCGGCCCCGATTCCTTTTCATAGAATCGGCGGAATCGGCCACCAACTGTAGTTCCCGCAGTACGAATTGCGGGATTACCAGCACCCCGTCCAGAAAACCGGTCTCCGCGATATCGGCAATCCGGCCGTCTATAATGACGCTGGTATCCAGGATTTTGAACGCCTTTTTGGAGGAGTTCTTCTCACCCCCAAAAATGCCGCCCAGAGCCGAAAGGTTGAGCATGTCTCCCTTTTTGGCCCCTACGATCAACCCCACGTAGGTCATCCACAGCAGCAGGCAGACATGTAGAAAAGCATCCTTGGTAGCGATGCTGAGCACCAGCGACATGACATAGGCGCCGATGATTCCGAGAACCGATCCTACCGCCGCTCCGATCAGCCGTTTCAGGCTGACCTGTTCCAAGCGGACTTCGAAGAAGATAATGCCGGCACCCAATAGCAGCCCCGCCGCCCCGGAAAGCCATTGGAGCGCCGGAGTACCGCCCAGAGGATGCAAGGCATAGGCCGTAAGCGATAGAACCAGAACGAATATGGCACGAACGATGACTAAGTCGGGCAAGAGTGCACCACCTCAGGGTGAGAACCTTTATCCAAGCGATTTTCCACAATTCCGACACGTGAGTCTTGAATGTCGCGAGCAACGTCGCGCCAAGAGTATAACATCTCAGAATTCCAGAGAATCAGGTATAAACCCGATATCCCGCCGTACGAACGTAGCTGCCAGTACATTCCACCGACTCAGTACTCCGGTCCCAGGCCGCTTCGGAATTCCCTTGCGCGCCGGTGGTACACCGCATTACTCGAGCAGCATGAGAAACTTTGGTCAGTGCCTCCCTCGCCAGCTCGGAACTGGACCTTTGCGTTAAGGGCCTTGCGTTCGCGTAATTATCGCCTTTTTTTCGGTGGCCAGAGCATTTCCCTGATCGGCACCTGGATGACCCGGCTGGCTACCAGTTGGCTGGTCTACCGCCTCACCGGATCCGCTCTGCTCCTGGGGGTGGTGGCCTTCACCAGCCAGATCCCCGTATTCTTCCTGTCTCCGCTGGCGGGAGTTTGGATAGACCGCTGGGACCGCCACCGCACCCTGGTGGTGACCCAGGTACTTTCCATGCTGCAATCGTTTACCTTGGCGGCGCTTTCGCTGAGCGGTCGCATCACGGTGGCGGAACTCATCGGCCTGGCGCTCCTGCAGGGCGTGGTGAATTCCTTCGATATGCCCACGCGCCAGTCTTTCGTCGTCCGCATGGTGGACGACCGCCGCGATTTGGGCAACGCCATCGCCCTGAACTCCTCCATGGTGAATGCCGCGCGCCTGGTAGGACCGGCGCTGGCCGGCGTGGTGATTGCGGCGGTGGGGGAAGGCTGGTGCTTTTTTATAGATGGCGTCAGCTACATGGCCGTGATCCTCTCCCTGCTGTTGATGCGGGTGGTTCGCGCACCCGCGCCGGTGGTGCGCCAGGATGTGCTGGGCGAGCTGATAGAGGGCTGGAATTACGCCACCCGCTCATTGCCCATTCGCTCGATTCTCCTGCTGCTGTCGCTCGTCAGCCTGGTGGGCATGCCCTATACCGTGCTGATGCCCATCTTCGCGGCCCAAATTCTCCACGGCGGGCCGCATACGCTGGGGTTTCTGATGGCCGCCACGGGCGTCGGCGCGCTCACCAGCGCGATTCTGCTGGCCGCCCGTAAATCGGTGCTCGGACTGGGGAAGATGATTCCCATCTCAGCGGCTCTTTTCGGCGCCACATTGATCGCCTTTGCCGCTTCCCGATCCTTCTGGCTTTCCATGGTCCTGCTGCTTGGCACCGGTTTCGGCTTCATCCAGCAATTGGCGGCCAGCAATACGATCTTGCAGACCATCGTGGAAGAGGGCAAGCGCGGCCGCGTGATGGCCTTTTACTCCATGGCATTCCAAGGAGTGGCGCCTTTCGGCAGCCTGCTGGCCGGCATTCTGGCGGCGCGCATCGGAGCGCCCGGCACCCTGATGCTGGGGGGCGGCCTGTGCATCGCCGGAGCCATCGTGTTCGCCCGCGGGCTCCCCGCGATGCGCCAGGCCACGCGGCCCATTTATGCCCGCTTGGGGATTCTCCCCCAGGTTCCTGAGGCACCTGAGGCCATTCCCGTCATTTTGCCAGAGGCTCCCGAGGCCTAGCGGGATACAAAGTGGACTTTCCATGCGCGTTTGGGGGTGGTACCCTACCCTTGTTTGAGTCGCAGCTCAGAATGGAGGACAACTAATCGTGATACGCTCAACCTCGCTCGCACTGGCAAGCGCTCTTCTGCTGGCCGCACTTCCGCTGGCCGCCCAGCAGAGCGGCACGCTGAAGGTCAATGTCAATCCGGGCCGCGCCGGCGTTTTCGTAGACGGCAAGTACGTAGGACCCGCCAAGAACTTCGGGATGACCCGCACCTACACAGTGGCCGCCGGGGATCATGAGATCAGGATGGTAGACCCTCGCTACGAAGAGGCGGTCACCAAAGTTACGGTCAGCGCCGGGAAGAAGACCGAGGTCACCGAGACTTTGAAACCCGTGCCGCTCGCCAAGCCGCCGTTCGGCGTCCTGCGCACCGAGAGCGCCGACAAGTTCACCGCCGTCTATATTAATGGCAAGTTCTTTGGCCACGCCGGCGAGTTCAACAACTCCGTGCAAGGGCTGCTCCTGCCGCCGGGCGAATACGAGGTCCGCCTCGAACCCTTCAGCGGCGCGCCGGTCAGCCAGAAGGTGAAGATCGAAGCCAACAAGACGGTGATCGTGAAATAGCATTGCGAGGAGGCCCGCCCGCGGGCTGGCCTCCCTGACGTTACGCCGCCGCTATATTCCTGCGCAGCGCGCTCTCGTAGCCGCGCACCACGTGTACGAGCAACAAGTCGAAGAAACTGCCCAAGCGCCGTTCCAACTCCTCTTCCGCGAAGAGTTCGACGCTGCTGTTGGATGCGATGTGTTCCTCCACGTATTCCATGGTTTTTTGCCGGAGCAGGCATAAACCCCGTACGGTTTCGTGGAGCGGAATCTCCTGTTCGAAACGGGTTCTTCCGAGCCGCTCGTAGCGGCGGGCCAGATCGTCCGGACTGCCAACTGTCAGCCAGTGCCCCAGGTTGCGCAGCAAATCGTCTCCCCATTCCCGCAATTCGCTATCCAGCAGGCTCCGCAGGTGCGGTAGTTCGGGCTCCCGCCGGATGGCTTCGGTGACGCGGGCGATGATCTGATCCCAATGCGTTTCGACCAGGTGAACGAGTTTACCGGAAAGCATGGTTCACCCCCGCTGGTAGTATCTTAGTCCCAAAAGCCGCCGCGGGGAATGGTTACCGTCAACTGAGCGCGTAATTGGCGGCGATTCGTCCGAACTCTTCCAACTGGCTGGTCTGCCAGGCGGCGTCGCGCCCCAGTTCGCGGGCCAGCAGCGTGGCTGCCCGAGGCGCCATGGCCTGGGCGGCCCTGGCATTCAGGAACAGGGCTCGCGTGCGCCTGGCCAGCACGTCTTCGAGCGTACGGGCCATCTCCTGACGCGCCGCCCATACCACCTCCGCCCCCGTGTAGGGCAGCGCCGGGTCGAGCGGACTGGCCAGCTCCGGATCGCTATCCTCCAGCGCGCCGACGGCCCCCGCATCCGCCCCGTATACCCGCAGACGGCCCAGTTTATCGGCGGTGGTGTGGAAGCCGTGGATGTTGAGATGCGAGGTGACGCAGGATTTCTCGGGGAGGCGCGCCAGGGTGGCCGCCAGGTTCACGCAATCCTCGGCCATGTGGCGATAA
Source organism: uncultured Solibacteraceae bacterium (assembly GCA_964427655.1). Lineage (GTDB taxonomy): Bacteria > Acidobacteriota > Terriglobia > Bryobacterales > Bryobacteraceae > CAVQNQ01. The sequence continues at coordinate 7,099 of CAYRWE010000075.1, forward strand.
GTGGTCCACTTGCCGCCACAGATGGTCACCATCCCGGAATTTTCGATCCGAATGGTGTGATCGCGTGAGAGCGCCGCGGTATTGCCGGATTCTCCGGCGCGCACCAGCGGCCGTATGCCGGCGAAGACGCTCAACACGTCGCCGCGCGCGGGCCGCTTGTCCAAATATAAAGACGCCGTCCGCAGAATGAACTCGATCTCCTGCGCCTGCGCCACCGGCTCCAGCGGGGCCTCCGCTATGGGCGTATCGGTGGTGCCCACCACCGTATGCTCGTGCCAAGGAATAGCGAACATCACCCGCCCGTCGCTGGTGTGCGGCACCATGATGGCGCTTTCGCTCGATAAAAACGACCCGTCGAACACCAGGTGAATTCCCTGGCTGGGGGCGATCATCGGCTCAACCGAGGTTTCCGCCATGCGGCGGATCTCATCTACGAAAGGCCCGGTAGCGTTGATCACCACCGGCGCGCGGGCTTCCATCTCCTCGCCCGTCTCGGCATCGCGGAACAGCACGCCGTCGACGAAGCCATCGGCATCCTTGGTGAGGGCGGTTACGGGAGCGTAGTTCAGCAGGGTGGCGCCCTGTTCGAAGGCGGTGGTCACCAGGTTGATGAGCAGCCGCGAATCGTCGAACTGGCCATCGAAGTAAATGACGCCGCCGCGCAAGCCCTCGGTCTTGATGGTGGGGAGCCGTTCAAGCGTCTCTTCGCGCGAGAGGATGCGCGAGGCACCGAAGCCGTACTTGCCCGCCAGCAGGTTGTAGAGCTTCAGCCCGATGCCGTAAAAGGGCGCTTCCCACCAATCGTAATTGGGCACCACGAAGCCCAGGTTGCGGACCAGGTGGGGCGCGTTCTGCAACATCAGCCCGCGCTCTTTAAGCGCCTCCATCACGAGCGAGACGTTGCCCTGTTCGAGATAGCGCACGCCGCCGTGGACCAGTTTGGTGCTGCGGCTGGAGGTTCCCTTGCCGAAATCGCTACGCTCGAGAAGCAGCACCTCATACCCGCGCGTGGCCGCGTCGATCGAGACCCCCACACCCGTGGCGCCGCCGCCGATCACGATCATGTCCCACCGCTCCCGGTGCGCGCGGACGCGGCGGAACATCTCTTCTCTGGTCATGTAAAATGCGCGGCGCGCGCTGGCGGTCTCAAACCGCCGGCGCGCGCGCCGCTATAGACAATTGTCGCTTAGAAAATCAGTTTCAGGGCGAACTGGCCCTGCCGCGACGGGTAAGTGGTGCGGATGGTACCGAAGGCGGAACTGGTAATCTGCGTGTTCGGAATGCCGAAGTTCGTATGGTTCAGAAGGTTGAAGAACTCCGCGCGGAATTGCAGGCGGGCCCTTTCCCGGATGCGGAAGCTCTTGTCGGCGGAAAAGTCCCACTGATCGAAATTAGGAGCGCGGAACGAGTTCCGTCCCACGTCGCCGTAGGGCGCGCTGGCCGGCGGGGTGCTGAAGGTGTAGCCGGCGAAATACGTGTTCAGCATCTGCGAGCGGCTTTGGCTGGTCGCGCTGCCGATGACGTTGGGGCGCAGCTCGGGCTGGCCGCGGTAATCGTTGGAAAGCGAGCTGACGATGTTGGCTCCGGTCGCGCCGTAAGTCACGTCGAGCGGCTGGCCCGTGTGAGCGGTGTTGATGCTGGTAATCTCCCATCCACCCACAAAGGCATCTACGACGGGATTGACCGTGGAGCCAAATTGGCGGCCTTTGCCGAAGGGAAGCTGGTACAGCACGGTGCTGACGTTATTGAATTTCACGTCGAAGCTGGAGGGGCCTTTCTCCGCCGCCAGATCGCGGATATTTTGCGGGTTGGCCTGATAGTAGCCCGCGAAATACTCAAGCGCCTGCTCGGAATCGCCCATCGCGTGACCCCACGTGAACGAGTTTAAGACGTACAGACTCTTCGTGAAATGGTGCTCCACGCGGGCGGAGACGCCATTGTAGTGATTGTCGCCCGCGGGATCGAGCCAGGTGATCGGTCCGTAGGTCGGGATCGGCAGGCGCGCCGAGACCCCCAGGCTTTGGCCCGGCAGGTTGGGAGTTGCCTGATTGTAATCGGCGATGATGGGCAGCCGGAGGCTGTGGTTTCCGTTGTAGGCCAACTCCAGTACCGTGTCCTTGGGGAGCTGCCGCTGCATGGAGAAAAACCAGTTCTGGATATACGGCCATTTGCTGTCCGGCGGGGTGTAGACCACGTTGGAATTGGCCGGATTGAAGGCCGTGGGACTGGCGATGTTCGTACTAAAGCTGTTCAGCGTGGTCAGGAAGGTCGGGCTGGTGGGATTCGACTGGCTGAGGACGCCGAAAAGCGCCTGCGGAGCGTTGATGCCCTCCTGCGCGCTGCCGGGCCGGTTGAAGAACGTGTAGCTGATGCCGTATCCGCCGCGGACCACCGTCTTGGAGTCGATGCTGTAGGCCAGGCCGAGCCGCGGCCCGTAGTCCTTGTAATCGGGGTGCACCAGGCCGCGGTTGAACAGGCTGCCGTTGGTGGCTTTGATCATCGTATCGGTGGTGGGATCGAAATTCGAGTAATTGTTATCGCGCTCGTAGAGCGGGGACGCGAACTCCCACCGCAGCCCGACGTTCATGGTCAGCTTGGAGGTTACGCGGTAGTCGTCCTGGAAATAAAGCGAGTGCACGAACTGACGCAGATTGACGACCGAGTAGCTCCCCAGGTTGATTTGGTTGGGGGTGCCGAACATGAAATCCGCGAGGCTGTAGCTGGTCGAATCGCTGGGGACGGTGCAACCCGCGGCCAGCCCCAGTTGCGCACAGGTGGGCTTGCTGAATGCGCCGCTGTACGTGTCCTGGCCGTAGAGCGGATTGGTATCCAGAATCTCGGTGCGGATGTTCAAATATTGATAGCCCACTTTGAGGGAATGCTTGCCCAGGGTTTTCGAGTAATTGAATTCCGGATCCCATGAGGTAGGATTCTGGAACTGCGGATTGCTGGTTTGCCGTCCCAGGGCAGTAAATCCGCTGATGGTCTGCGTGTTGAGCCCGCCCGTCAGGCTGGGCGTCGTGGGCAAGCCTTGGAAGCCGCCGTACAGGTCGGACATGCTCGGGCCGCCCAGATACGGCGGCTCTTTGCCTCCCAGAATATGGGAGAATCCCAGGCGGGCCTGGAACAGAGAAGTGGGCGTGACGGTCCAGGTGTAGCCCAGCGAAGCGTTCTGGTCGATGACGTGAATGTAGCCGTTACCGTCGCCGCCGGACGGGCCGGTGAGGTCTGGCGCGTAATACTGCAAGTCCTTGCGCTGGCTGAAACGCAGGAACGCCGTCATGCGGTCGTTGATCTGGCCGTCGAGCTTGGCGTCGAACTTGTCGCCGTAATCTCTGATCAGCAACAACGCCTCGTCGTTATTGGAGCGGCCGGGGCCATTGGTCGGTGGCAGTCCGGCCAGGACAGCGGCGGCGAAGGGATTCAACTGCGCGATGGGGATCTGCGTGTTCGCGGGATAGACCACGCCGGTCAGCGGGTTGACTACCGTAACGGGGAGGATGCCCTGGCGGTCCGTCATGCTGGGGATGGAATCGAAATTAAGATAGCGCTGCAACTGGCGGAAACCTTCATAATCCGCGAAGAAGAACAGCTTGTTCTTGACGATCGGCCCGCCGATGGTGGCCCCGAACTGGTTACGCTGCAGCGTAGGCTTTACGAATACGGCCGGGCTGAACAGAAAGCCGGTGGCGTTCAGATCGGTATTGCGCATGTATTCGTAGGCGCTGCCGTGAATCTGGTTGGTTCCGGACTTCATGACCGCGTTCACTACCGCGCCGCCCACGCGCCCGTATTCCGCGCTGTAGTTGCTGGTGATGACTTTGAATTCGGCCAGCGCATCCGGCGAGAGCTGCACCAACTGCGCGGAGTAGCCCTGGTTGCTGGTGCCATAGGCATTGTTATCCAGGCCGTCCAGCAGAAAGTTGTTATAAGTGCTGCGCATCCCGTTCACGTTGAACGCGCCCTCGCGCGGCGTGCCGCTGGGCGAGAAGGTGGCCGAGATGGGGGACTTGACGGCGTTGGTGGATAGCAGCGCGAGGTCCGCGTAGTTGCGGCCGTTGAGCGGAAGTTCCGCCACCGCGGCGGTGTTGATGATCTGCCCGTGCTCGCTCGAATCCGTCTCCAGCGCGGCGGCCACGCCGGTCACTTCGACCGTCTCGGTTACCGCGCCCACCTGGAGCGCGACATCGACTCTCTGGCGGGCGTTCACGTTGACCTGCACATCCGTGGTGGTGAACTTGGAGAACCCGGTATGCTCCACCACGACGCTGTAGCGGCCCACCTTCACGTTGAAGAAATCGTAATTTCCGTTTTCGTCGCTATTTGTTTTGGCCTGAATGCCCGTGTCCATATTGGTCAGAGTCACGGTGGCTTTGGGAATGGCGCCCCCCGAAGCGTCGCGCACGGTTCCGACGACCTCGGCCGTATCGAACTGCGCGAACAGTGCCGCGGTCATCAGAAAACACGCGACAGCTATTGCTTTCATCATGTTGTGCATTCTTATTTCGAGACCTCCCCGCGATGGTACCTTCCCTATGTTACGAACCGTTCGCATCGGCGTTACGCGTCTGTTAATCCCTGCAAAAATGTCGCCTGCAGATAGCCGCCACTTTCGCCTGAAGAGCACGGGGGCGCTTCGGGCTGCAACACCGATTTCAGACCCTGCATTCAACTCCCGGATGCGGCATCGTTCAATATATGACAATGGGCTGTTGAGGTCAATTGCTATGTTCGCCCGAATTCTGTCGCTCGGCGTGGTCCTGTTCGCTCTGGCCGCTACTTCGATCGCGGGCACCGCCGCGCCGCCCAAGATCCTGGTTCACGGCCACCGCGGAGCGCGCGCCCGCCGGCCGGAGAACACCATTCCCGCCTTCCAGTACGCCATTGGCCAGGGCGTGGATGCGCTCGAAATGGACATGGCGGTCACGCGCGACAATGTCATCGTCATCTCGCACGACCCCATTCTTCAGCCGCCCGTCTGCAACGGGCCCCAGGACAAGGCGACGATTCACGAACTGACCCTGGCCGAAGTGCGCCAGTGGGATTGCGGGGCTGTGCAGAACCCGCGCTTCCCGACCCAGCAGACCGTGCCGGGCACCCGCATGCCCACGCTAGACGACGTTTTCCAGCTCGCCTCGCGCGGCACCTTCGACTACAATATCGAAACCAAGAGCTTCCCCGATAAGCCCGAACTCACGCCGCCTCCGGACGAATTTTCGCGTATGGTGCTCGCCAAAATCCGCCAGTACAAGCTCGAAAAGCGCATCATCCTGCAATCTTTCGATTTCCGCACGCTGGTCGCCATGCGCAAGCTGGCGCCCGAAATCCGCCTTTCGGCGCTCACCGAGACCGACCCGCGCGATTTCGCCGCCATCACCGCCGAAGCCGGCCACGCCGAGATCATCTCGCCCGAATACCATCTGGTGACCCCCGCCAAAGTGGAGGCGGCCCATAAAGCCGGCCTGCAAGTGGTGCCCTGGACGGCCGACGCGGAGGCCGATTGGGATCGCCTGATCGAGGCCCGTGTGGACGCCATCATCAGCGACGACCCGGCCACGCTGATCGCCTATCTCAAGCAGAAGGGATTGCGGTGAACGGGCTGGCGCCCCCCCCATCGCTCCGGCCAGCGCGGGGTCTTATAATGACAAGGAATTATGCAGCCTCTCATTGAAAAAATGCTTATGGATTTCGAGACCGGCAAGCTGAGCCGCCGGCAGCTGGCTTCCGCCCTGGCGGCCCTTGTGGCTACTGGTGCGCAAGCCGCGCCGTCCGCGCCGGATTTCCGGGCGGTCAGCGTCAACCATGTCACTCTGCGAGTATCCGACGTCGCGCGGTCGACCAAGTTCTACCAGGAAGTTTTCGGGATGCCACTCAAAACCGAGTCGCCCACATTGAAGCTTCTGGCGTTGAACAAGAACTGCTTCTTCGGGGTCGAAGGGACCGAGGTCGCTGGCGGGAAGAGCCCGGCGGTGGATCACTTTTCTCTGGGGATTCAGGGATTCAAGCTGGACGACGCGGTGGCGAAACTGAAGAAGCGCGGCATTCAGTCCGACGTCTCGAAAGAGAGCCTGAAGTTCAACGACGCGGACGGGATCACGGTCCAACTGAACGCGCCGGATTACCCGGGTTATTTGCCGTAGGAGCGTCACGCGGGAGACGGCAACGCTACCTGGGAGATCGTTGCCGAGGAGGCGCGCCGCAGTTTTGCGGCCGCTCGATTCCGGAGTCACGGTAGAATTAAATTTCCATGCCGGAACTCCAGTCTCTCCCTCCCGAAATCCTGATTCACGTTGCCGGCACGCTTCAGGTTCCCGTAAAGGGGCTCGTCGCCGCGGTCGGACTCCTCGACGAAGGCTCCACCGTGCCCTTCATCGCCCGCTACCGCAAAGAGGCGACCGGCAACCTCGACGAAGTCCAGATCCGTGGTATCGAAGAGAGGCTTCAGTACTTCCGGGAGCTCATCTCGCGCAAAGAGACTATCCTCGCCTCCATCGGGGACCAGGGGAAGCTGACCGACGAGTTGAAAGCCCGCATCGACCAGACCCTCGACAGGAACGAGCTCGAAGATCTCTATCTGCCGTACAAGCCCAAGCGCCGCACCAAGGCCATGATCGCCCGCGAGAAAGGCCTGGAGCCGCTGGCCGCCTATCTCTGGGATCAGAAGCCGACCGGTGTCCCGCTGGATACACTCGCCCGATCGTTTGTGGACCCCGAAAAGGGCGTCGCCAGCGTCGAGGAGGCACTCGAAGGCGCGCGCCACATCCTGGCTGAAACCATCAGCGACGATGCCGACATCCGGCAGCTCCTGCGGCGCGCCATGTTCGAGGAAGGGGTCATCGTCAGCAAGAAAATGAGCGATGCGGTCGACGAGCAGTTGAAGTTCAAGATGTATTACGAGTACCGCGAGCCGGTCAAGCAGATCCCTTCACACCGCATGCTCGCCATCCGGCGCGGCGAGGCCGAGAACGTTCTCTACTTCGAGATTGAGCTCGATCCGCGGCGCTCGCTCGACCTCATCAGCGGCAAGATCCACAAGCAGCCCGGCGATTGGACACCCCAACTGAACCTCGCGGCGGAAGACGCCTGGAAGCGCCTGCTCGCGAGCTCGATCACGACGGAGGTCCGCCTGGAACTCAAGCAGCGTGCCGACACCGAGGCCATCCAGGTTTTCCGCGAAAATCTCCAGAACGTGCTTCTGGCCCCGCCGGCGGGCCAGCTTGCGGTGCTTGGCCTGGACCCCGGAATCCGAACCGGCTGCAAGATCGCCATCGTCGACGACACGGGCAAATTCCTGGGCCACGATGTCATCTACCCGTTCCAGCCCAAGAACGACATCGCCGGCGCCGAGCGCACACTGAAGGCCTTGATCGCAAAATATAACGTTCGCGCGGTGGCCATCGGCAACGGCACGGCTTCGCGGGAAACCGAAGCTTTAGTCCGCAATCTCCTCAAGACAGAAGATCTTCGCTCAGTCTGCTGTGTGACCGTCAACGAGTCTGGCGCGTCCATCTATTCGGCCTCGGAGATCGCCCGCCAGGAGTTCCCCGATCTGGATCTAACCGTTCGGGGAGCCATCTCCATTGCGCGCCGTCTCCAGGATCCTCTGGCCGAGCTCGTCAAGCTCGACCCCAAGTCCATCGGCGTGGGCCAGTATCAGCATGACGTGGACCAGAGGCACCTGCAAAAATCGCTCGAAGCGGTGATTGAAAACTGTGTCAATCGGGTGGGCGTGGATCTCAACACGGCCTCCTGGGCGCTGTTGCGCTATGTGGCCGGCATCAACGAACGGACCGCCCAGAAGATCGTCGAGTTCCGCAATGAACACGGCCGTTTCCGCTCCCGCGTGCAATTGACGGCGGTACCCGGCATTGGCCCCAAGACCTTCGAGCAGGCGGCCGGCTTCCTGCGCATCCGCCACGGCGACAACCAGCTCGATATGACCGCCGTACACCCGGAGTCCTACCACGTGGTGGAGCAAATGGCGCAGGGCCTGAAGGTTCCGGTCGAGCAGCTCATCGCACAGCCTGCGCTGCTGGAAAAAGTCGACAAGAGCGGCCTGGCCGCCGGCGTCTTCACGCTAAACGACATTCTGGAAGAGATCCGCAGACCCGGCCGCGATCCGCGCGACCAGTTCGTGGCGCCCAGTTTCAAGGACGACGTGAATCAGATCGGCGACCTTCAGGAGGGGATGGCGCTCGAAGGCGTGGTTACGAATGTGACGAAATTCGGGGCCTTCGTCGACGTTGGCGTCCATCAGGATGGACTGGTGCATATCAGCGAATTATCGGACCGGTACATCAAGGAGCCGAGCGATGTGGTGAAGGTCGGCCAGATCGTAAAGGTTCGGGTGCTCAGCGCGGACGCGAATACCAAGCGCATCGCGTTGTCGATGAAGGCACCCCGCTCAAAGCCCGGACAGGGTGGGACGCCCCAACCCAAGAAGAGCCTCCCGCCATCCGAGCTGCGGCCCACCATGGATGACAAACTGGCGGCGCTAGCAAACCGGTGGAAACGCAGGTGAGGGATCCCGACCAATGCGGCCTTCGTGACATCGGGATCCCTGCCGGCCGAAGGTCACTTCTCAATCGCCGCGTTAGTGCGACCCGGCGGCTTGAGATATACTCGTTCTTGAAAGCGGCCCACGATTCCCTGCAAGTGATTGGTTCTAAGGCCACGGTAGCTCAGTCGGTAGAGCGGCAGTTTTGTAAACTGCGGGTCGCAGGTTCGATTCCTGTCCGTGGCTCCACTCTTCGAGACCGGTCTTTCCCTACTCCGCGATTTCCAGTTCCACCCACCCCGGCAGCGCCGCTGGGCGGTTGTTGAGGAACACGATCTTGCGGGTCTTGGGGAACGGCAGATCGGACGCCAGCGCGCGGTTGTAGATGGTGAACTGCTCCAGGATCTTGCGGTAATCGGCGTTGGTGGTGTCGAGCCATGCGGCTTTGGCCGTAAGACCGCCGCCCCAGCCCATCGAGAACAGGCACGAGCCCTTCGCGCGCGCCGCTTCCAGACGCCGCTCCAACTCCTCCAGGTTCTTGTCGAGCAGAGCCAGGCCGGCCCACGCGGCATACTGGCGCTGCAGGGTGAGCAGGCCGGAGGCGTAGACGTTGACGGCTTCGAAGATCTTGGCGCGGTTGAAGGATTCGGGCCAGCGCAGCGCGCGGCGGATCTCGGGCTGAAGGAAGAACGATTTCTCGTCCCAACGGCCTTCGAAAATCGAGCCGGGCAGCGCCATCTCGGCGAACAGCGGAGTGCTCTCCTCGGGCCGGGCGCCATCCACCGTGCCGCGCGGACTCTGCTTCCAGCCCAGTTGGAAACCCGCTCCCCGGGGCACTAGGGTCGAGGTGCGCAAGAGATAGACGTTGAATCGCGTGTGGGGCACGGTGGCGGAATCGCCCGCGCCTACGAAGCGCATGCGGTTTACGCCGGCCGGACCGAGCGCCTGCTCCTCGATGGCCTCCGCGGGACGTCGCGGAACGCGCTCGCCCAGAACGCGCTCCAGACAATCCTGAAGCATGCCGTCGCGCCAATGCGCGAAGACCATGCCGGTGCGCAGGGCGCCTTTAATAGCCGCGCCCGGAAGATACGGCCCCGAAGCTCCCGAAGAGAAAGTGGGGATATGCAGGCTCTCGCCGCCGGCGCGGTTCCAGTAGGCCGAATAGGCCGCGTTCTCGAAAGGAATGCGCCGCCCGGCGAAATTTTGCGCGAAACCGCCCCAGGAGGCGAAATCCAGCTTGTCGGCCGTCTTGAGCTGCGATAGATAACCTTCCAAACGCGGCCCTTTGGCCAGCAGACGGAAGATGCGCCACTGGTCGAGCACGTTCACATGGTCTTTCCAAACCATGTAGTCGATGGGGCTGAGCTTGCGGCCATCGCCCACCAGCAGGGGTGTCAGGCACGTGAGGCGGTAACGCATCAGCCCACCTCCGGGAGGGGAATCGAGACCGCGAATCCGGCGCGAAAAACGGGATGAGCGAAGCCCTCGGGGGCCACGTCCGTGGCCGCGCCGTGGAGCGCCGCAGCGGCGTGCACAACGGACCCCTCCGCCACCATCTGCAACTGCTTCTTCAACTCCCCGGAACCGGCGGGACTCTCGATGCGCCCGCCGCGCGCCAGCACGTAGTAGTCGCCCTTAGTCCAATCCACCGCATCGCCGGGCGATGGCGTGAACAGCGAGAGCAGCCAGTGGGCCCGCTGAGAGGCGCCCGGCGAGGCCAGCGGCGCGGGTCCGGGAGCAGGCGCTTCGATAACCGGCGCTTCTACGACCGCGGGTTCCTCGACCGGAGGCACCAGTAGCGCGACGATGGTCGAAGGCTCCTCGACAGACGCCGCCAGCGCCTCAGGCTCGACCGGCGGGGCATCCTTTAGGTTGCCGAGTTCCAATTCCACAGGCACTTCGACGGCGGGTGCTTCCAGGCCCGCGAATGCGCTGACCGAAGTTCCCTCGCCGGCAGGCTCCTGTGCGGGCGGTTGTTCAGCCGGAGGCTGCTCCAAAGGCGGCTCCTCTACCGGCGGCGGTTCCGGAGCGGGTTCCTCGACCGGCGCAGGCGGCTCATGCGCCTGCACGGCCACTTCCGGAGCGGCCTTGGGTGGCAGGATCATATCCGGCAACACGCCTTCCAGGAACTCGGGAGTTTCCGAACGGCCCCAGCCGCGCGAGCGTTCTCCGCCCAAGCCGGTATCGGCCAGCCAGCGGAAGGCGGCTTTCACGGGGTCGATCCAGCGCTGGCGGGCGGCTTCGTCCCGAAAACTGACCACCGTCCACAGCCCCGCTCCGGGGCGGAATTCCAGGCAGGCGGTCGAGTGGCGCTCAGAAGCGCCCGTGAAACGGTCGATGGCGGCGTTCCAACGCACACTACCGCGGAACGGGCCGGGGCGTCCGGCGGGCACCAGGCACTGGCTCCCGCCATCCACGCTCCACTGGCTCTCGTTGGGCTTCTGGCCGGCGAGCATCGACTGCACCAAGCCCAGCGGTATGAAGCGCGCGCTCTTCCAGCGCACGTGCGCGGACATCAAAGCTGGAGAAGTGGGCGGCCAAAGGGTGCGCGGCGGAATCACGAAGCCGATTTCGTCCAGAAACGGAAAGCACGAGCTGAAGCACACATCCGGCGCGGCAGTTCCGTGGGCACCGTTCGAAGCCGTCGAGGGAGGTGCCCCCTGGGCCCGGCGCGCGGTGGCATCCAGCCATTCTTCCAGCCGGCCCAGCCGCGCCATGGCCGAGGTAACCGCCGAGAAGAGCGAATCGCTGTGATAGATCGCGTCCACGCGGTTGCGGGCACCCGAATCGGGTCCGATGCGCCAGGGCCCGGCCGGCCGCAGTTTCACTACCAATCCCGGATTCATTACTCCTCGCGCAGGAACGCGAACGCGGCCTCGTTGACAGCGGTCTGCACGGCCGCCAGGGTAGCTCCGGAGCCGATCTCTTTTTCCGGGGCGCCGGAGGCGTAGTAGCCCCGGCCGCGCCAAACCAGCTTCAGGTTGGAGAAGCCCACACGCCCGCTGCCGCGCGAGCCGCCGCCGCCCAGCGAATCGTCTTCGAGCAGCCGCAGGCCTTCGAGCACGCGCAGAAACAGCGGCCCATCCTCCTCACACAGCACGTCCATCACGAAGCGCGTGCGGAAGCGGGCGCCGGCGGGCACGCGTTCGAGGGTGCGCGGGTTGGCCTGGGACGTAATGCGGTCGATGGCGTTCTCGCTCTTGACCTCGGTCAGCTCGTCATCCAGGTTTTCGCGCATCTGCGCGGTGATGCTGTCCAGATCGAGCGGCGCGTCGAACACGGCCAGGCGCGCGGGGGTCGCCTGGGTGGTCTCGAGCGTTTCACCCTGCACGCGTTCCATGCGGCCGGGATTGCGGCCGAACAGCAGGCAAATATCGTCGTCGGGGCGATCGCTCTGATGAATGCGCACTTCCTGCCCTTTGCGCCGCGAAAGGTAGACCAACTCGCCCGGCACCGCCAGCCCGGAGGACTGTTCGAGCAGGGAACGGAGCTTGCCGCGCAGGGAGCTGCCCGGCACGTAAGGGCGTCCGAACGCGTCCTTCACGACGGGATTATCGGACCCGCCGATCTCCAGCGAACCCTTGCCGGCACCGACGTGCAGGCCGGTTTCGCAGGTCAGGTCGCCTTCCAGAATCAGCTTTCCGATCAGTTTCAACTCGGTTTGGGAGGTGTGTGCGCTCATGCTTTACTCGTTGTAGGCCACGATGGCCTCGAAGAGGTCCTTGAAACGTTCGTACCCGCGGATGTCGTTCTTGCGCGTGACCTGGAGCAGCAGTTTTTCGAGCTGGTCGAGGCTGCGCAGCCCGTGGCGGGCAATGGTATAGGCGAGGCGGGCGCGCAGCATGACGAATTCGTGCTGACGCTCGTTTTCAGGTGCCCGTACGGCGCGCCGCACGGCACTGTAGAGGCGGCGTAACTGGCTCTTGGTGCCGGAATCCATGTCGCGCATGCGGCTGACGATGGAATGCGCCTGGTTATCCAGGTAGAGGCTGTCACCCATGAGCTTGTCGAGCTCGATTTCGGGCGGGCCCTCGAGACGGCGGTCGCCGCCGCGGGATACGTAAGGACCACCCCGGTCGCCGCGGTCGCCGGGACCGTGCGGCCCGCCCCGGTCGGGGCGATCGCCAGGCCCATGCGGCCCTGGCCCGCGGCCTTCGCGCGGCGGACGGCCTTCCCTGCTCTTCTGCTCCTGCTCTTGTGGCATTTGCTAAACCTCTGTCAACATTCTGGCCCATTCGAGGGCCACCAGGCCCGCGGGCCGCAGTTTGATTTCGGCCGATTTTCGCCCGGACATTTCGCCGATCAGGTGGGCGCGCAGTTTTTGGAATTCGCGATCGCGCGTGCCGCTCAAAATGCGGTTGAAGCGCCGCTGGAAACGCCAGGTGCTCTGCGTCTCGCCCGTCCCGGCCCCATAAGCTTCGCTGCGATAAAAGCTGCGCAACTGATAAAGGAACTGGCGGGACATGCGAAAGTCGTGAATCAAGCGCGTGACGGTATCCTTAAGTTCGGAAGCGTCTCCCAGGTGGCGCCATTCGAGGATGCGGCCCAACAGGTAGATGCAATCCTTGCCGCCCGCCTTGGCCAGGTCCAGATTGCGGCCGGCCTCTTCGTAGACAGCCGCCAGCGGGAAATAGGTTTCGGGCGCCAGCGCGATGGCCATCGAAATGGTCTTGCCCTCGGCGCCGGGATAGTCCTTCAGATTCTCTTCGGTGAAGCGATGGAAGAGCCGCTGGACCTCGCGCGCGAGGGCGATCAGGGCGTCCCAGGATCCGTAGACCGCGAAATCGTCGCCGCCGGTATATATAATGCTGACCTTGCGCCAGAACTCGGGCATGGAGCAGAGCACCTCGAGCTCTCCGGCGAAGAACTGCTTGTAGAGCACCGAGAGCGGCACGTGCTCCTCGATGCTGTGCACGCGGCGCAGGCGCAGGCCGAAGTTATCCACGTCGCCGCGCAGCACGCCCCAGATGGAGCGGCCTTGCGCGCGGCGGGCCAGGGTTTGCA